>SXNL01000064.1 GCA_005777185.1 Myxococcales bacterium | reverse complement strand
GCCACGGTCCGCAAGTGGAAGGAGCGGTTCCGCTCACGGCCGAAGCTGGCGTCTTTGCAGGACGCCCGGCGTACAGGTCGGCCTCCATCGGTGCCGATGTTCGTCCGGCTCGAGCTCATCTCGCGTGCAAGCCCCCCGGCCGACTGCAAAGCGCCGTTTCGTAGCGTGTGGACGATCGACACGCTCCGGACCGCGCTGGCGCGCGCGACGCGCTTCGTGCTGAGCAAGACCGAGATCCGTCGGATCCTCGCCTACGAGGAGATCCGTCCGCACCACATCCGGCTGTGGCTGCACAGCCCCGACGCCGAATTTCGTCCGAAAGTGCGTGCAATCTGCAAGCTTTACCTGGCACCGCGGGCCGCGGGGGACACGGTGCTGTGCATCGACGAGAAGACGGGGATGCAGGCTTTGGAGCACCGGTACCCCTTCAAGGCGCCCGCAAAGGCGACGCCCGGCCGACGCGAGTTCGAGTACAGGCGCCACGGCACGCGGACGCTCTTCGCCGCCTTCAATCCCCACACGGGCCACGTGTTCGGCGAGTGCTCGGTGACGAGGAAGGCCGTGGATCTCCTGGAGCCTCGCCGAACCGGGGGAGTAGCCAGAGCCCCAGCGTCCGCTCCGGGTGCCCCGCGGCGTACAGCGTCGCCCCCGCCGCGAGCGCGATCGCCGCGACCGAGAACGCGACGGCGCGCCTCGTGGCCTCCCCGCGCGCGCCCCCGTTCACTTCGGCTTCACCGCGAACGAGAGCCCGTCCGGCTTGTTGGTGAGCGTCACGATCAGGTCCTTCTTCTGCGGGCTCGTGCCCTTGCACTCGTACGAATCGCCGACGGGTATGCCGATCAGCCCCGTACCGCAGTCGACCGTGGAGACCATCTTCGGGAACTTCTTGTTGATGTCGGCCGGCAGGGTGGCGTTCACCTTCGCGGTCCCGGGCGCCGACGATCTCGTCGCGCTCCTCCGCCAGCGCTTCCTCGAGTTCACCGGGCATCGAACCGTCGTGAGATCCAGCGACGCCGATACGTTCGCGATGATGCTCGTCCCCCACGAGCTCCCGGGCGTGTCGGTGCGGCGGCTCGAGGGCACGTGAGCGCGGTGCCCATTCTCCGTCCCGCTGGATGACCCGGCGATCACCCCCGCGCCCGCCGGCCCCACGCCAGCGGCGAGACCCTTGACCGCGGGCGGTCGCCGGGACTCCTATATCACGTCGAGCGGGTGGCGGGTCAGCAGCTGCGCGAGGATGTGGCTCACCCAGGTCTTCGCAAGGCCCGTTCACGCTCCGCGAGGCGACGAAGCAGGCCTTCCGGAAGGCGCTCGTGCGGCAGGCGCGTGCCACGGCGGCGGCCGACGTCCCGGCAGAGCTCGCGCGGAGGAGCGCGGGCGCGGTGGACGCGCCGACTGGACGACCGCGCGTGGCGATGGGCGGCGACACTTCGGGTACGCGAGAGCCTGAAGGAGACAGGATCGCGCGCGAGGAACTGGAGGCGCCCCCCGCGTCAGGTCGCCGACTCGACGCGGTTCCTGCCCGCCGACTTCGCGCGGTAGAGCGCCGCATCGGCAATGCCCACGAGTTCGTCGGGATCCAGCGACCTTCCCGGCTCCCATGTCGCCACGCCGACCGACGCCGTCACGGCCAGATTCTGCTTCCCCGCCGCGTACGAAACCGCGCTCACCGTTTCCCGCATCCTCTCTGCCAGCACCTTCGCCGCTCCGGAGCCGCATTGGGGCAGGATGACCAGGAACTCCTCGCCGCCGTACCGACCGACGGCGTCGTACGGCCGGAGCGTGCCGCGAAGGCGCTGGGCCATCTCGCGTAGAACGGCGTCGCCGGCCTGGTGACCGTGGGGGTCGTTGATGAGCTTGAAGCCATCGGCGTCGACCATGGCGACGGACAGCGGATGGGCTTGGCGGGAGGCGCGGGCAGCCTCGGCCCTGAGGACCTCCATGATGGCGCCGCGGTTCCAGACCTGGGTGAGAGCGTCGATCATCGCGCGGCGCCTGAGGTCGTCGCGTTCCTGGATGAGGGTGAGCTGGGTCTCGCTGAGGCAGACCCGGAAGAGTTCGCTCTCGGCCCACGCCGCGAGGTCCTGGAGAGCGCAGACTTCGTCGAGCGTCAGCGTCCGCGGCTCCCGGCCGATCACGCAGAGCGTGCCGAGCTTCGCGCCGTCCGGGGAATGGATGGGGCAGCCGGCATAGAAGCGGACGTTCGGGTCGCGGATGACGACCGGGTTGTCGTGGAAGCGCGCGTCCGCTGCGGCATCGGCGACGACCAGGGGCGCGCTCTGGAGGATTGCGTGCGCGCAGAAGGAGATGGACCGCTGCGTTTCGTTGATGCCGAGGCCCTGGCACGACTTGAACCACTGCCTGTCATGGTCCACGAGCGAGATGAGTGCGATGGGGACGCCGAACAGCCGCCGTGCGGTGCGTGTGATGCGGTCGAAACGCTCCTCGGCCGGCGTGTCGAGGAGGCGCAGCGCGCGGAGGGCGGAGAGGCGTCTGGTCTCGTCCTCAGGGATGGGGGGCTCGATCATGGCGTGCGGGGAGTCTAGCAGCCGCGTGTCCATCCTCGATCAGAGCTTCGCGAGCGTCAGCATGCGCCTGTCGATCTTCACGGCTTGCGACGGCCGGCGATGAGCCCGGCCGGCGAGCCCGGGGGGCGCGGGCAAGGTCCGCACGTCGACGAAGCCTGCGTCGCGAAGAGCGGCCTCGATCTCGCCGTCGCTCCACGACGGTCCGCCCCACTGCGCGAGCCTCAGGCGGAAGAGCGCGGCCACCTCGGGCGGCGTCGCCCCCAGGTTCGCAGGCGACGCCGTGATCCAGCCGCCGGGCCGGAGCGCCTCGAGCGTCCGCGTGAACCCGGGGCGGATGAGGCGCTCGGGGATGAACGGGATCGGGAACCACGCGAGCTCGAGGCTGGGCTCGACGACGTCCTCGCGGGCCGCGGGAGCCTCTTTCTCCTGACCGGGGAGCCGGGATCGGCAAGACCCGGCTCGCGGACGAGATCAGCCGCGCGGCCACGGCCCGCGGGCTGTCCGTGCACTGGGGTCGCGCGTGGGAGGCGGGCGGCGCGCCCTCGTACTGGCCGTTCATCCAGGCCCTCCGCAGCAGGTCGGACGGGAACGAGGTGCTCCCCGCGCTGGAGACTCCCGCCGAGACGCCGATCGAGCGCTTCCAGCGGTTCGACGCGGTGGACACGTTCCTGCGGCGCGCGGGCGCAACGCCCCGTGCGCTCGTGCTCGACGATCTCCACGCGGCGGATCCGTCGACGCTCTGGGGAAGGCGTGGTGCCGGCGCGCGGCGGATCTCGCGCGCGAGATCGGCGACGGCGCCCTCTTCGCGCGAGCGCGCCTCGCCGTGCGCGCGCACCTCTTGGCTTACGGCGAGCGCCTGGAGTCTGGCGATCACGTCGGCGCGGACGCGCAAATGCGGGCCTTCGAACAGCTCGCGCGCGAGTTCCGGCACGGACGTTTCCGATGGGTGGCGGTGACCACCCGCGCGGTGCCGGCGCTCCTCGACAGGCGCTTCGACGAGGCACGCGAGAGCCATCGCGAGGCCGCGGCCCTCTCGCGGGAGGACCAGGCTCGCGGGGCCTCGATGGCGGCGACGCCGGTCGCCCTCGCGTGCGTCACCGAACGGTACGACGATCTTCCCGGCGTGGAGGCCGGCGTTCGCGCGCGTTTCGGCTCGATGCACGACGCGCTCACCGCGTGCATCGGCGAGATGCTCGTCTCGAGGACTCCGAGGCCTTCCCCGACCTCGGGCGCGCCGGCAACGCCCGCGAGGAGATGGACGTCCTCACGCGCGAGCTGGCGGGCGCGATCGGCCTCGGGGGCCGCGCTCGGCACACGGCCGGCGCCGCGGAGCGCGCGAGGACGGCCGTACAGAAGAGGGTCCGCGGCGCGATCGGCCGCCTCGAGGACGCGCTGCCGGGGCTCGCGCGGCACCTCGACGCGACCGTGCACACGGGCGCCTTCTGCGGCTACCTCCCGGAGGGCCGGAGGCGACGGAGGTAGCGGAACGTCGCGCGCCCCGTGCGCGACGAGGCCCGGGTGCCACGTGCGTGGCGCTCCCGGGCCCCTGGCGCGCTCAGGTCCTGCTCACCTCCACTCGTAGAACGAGATCTTGCTGTCCCCGCTCGCCGAGATCTCGGCCTCGAACACCACGCACGTGCCGTTCAGGCGCGAGAGCGTCTTCGACGCCGACCGGAAGTAGAACGCGCCGCGCCACGACACGTCGCCATTCGGCTTGATGGTGCCGACGCCGGTGGCGGTCGACGTGGCCGACTCGCCGTTCGCGCCCATGAGGATGCTCCGACCCTCGCCCTGCAGCGTGCCGTCCGGGAGCATCGTCGCCTCGTACGTCGTGTTGTCCTGGGTGTCGACGCCGAGCATCTTTCCGGTGCCCCGCGCCGAGATCTCCATCTTGTGCCCCGGGAGCACGCGCTGAGAGATGATCTTGCCCGTGCCCTCACCGATCTTTTCGCCAAGCATGATGTCCGTTCCTTTCTTTCGCGGCTCGGGGCCGCGCTCCTGTTTGGAGAGGGCGGCGGGCTCGATCCCGAGGGGGCGCGTGTCAAGGGACAACGCGCACGTCGTCCCGCGTCGTATCGCGCGGCCCCGCACCCGCGAGCTCGGTCGGGCGTCCTCCCTTGTCGGCATGGAGTTGCGTCGGCGCCCGATGGTGCTACACGGGCCCACATGAACCTACGTCGCTTCCTGTTCCTCCCCTTCCTGACCGCGGCGCTCGTCGTCGGCTGCTCGGCCAACGTCGTCGAGGAGGACGCGGAGGAATCCACGGACGAGCTCAAGAGCCACACCGCCTGCGCCGCGATGCTCTGCGCGCCCGGCACGGTGTGCAAGCTCTACGGTCGCCACGCGCGGTGCGTCCCCGCGGCGTGCACCCACGGAGGCAAGGGGTACAAGCCAGGGCAGAGCTTCAAGGTGAGGTGCAACACCTGCGTCTGCACGGCCAGCGGCATCGTGTGTACGAAGATGGTCTGCCCGCCGCCTCCGTCCACCTGCACCTACGGCGGCAAGACGTACAACCACGGCCAGTCGTTCCCCTCGACGGACGGCTGCAACACGTGCTCGTGCGGCGCTGGCGGCGCGATCGCTTGCACCGAGATGGCGTGCGCCTGCAACCCCGCGAGCGAGCACAACAACAAGTACGTGGGCGCGAGCCCCGCCCAGTGCGCCGTGATCCGGTTCGTCTGCGAGCCGGGGACCTCCTACTTCGCCAATGCGTGCGGGTGCGGCTGCCAGCAACCGGCCGACTGTCCGGCGTTCGTCAACTGCATGCCCGGTCCCGGCGCGCCCTCGCCCCACTGCTCGGCCGAGGCGCGGGGGCGCTGCCCGTACACGGAGATCGCGTTCTGATCCTCGGGTCCCGCCCGCCGGAGCCGCGGGCCGATGTCGGCCCGGGAACACGCGCCGAACGGAACGCTCCTGCGACGGGTGTCTACTTGCTGGAGGCCCCGCGAAGCCGTTGCAGGTCAGCGCTGTTGAAAAGCCCCTCCGTCTCGTAGAATTCGACGAGCCCAGTTTCGATGTTGTGTGTGCCGCCGATCACCGCGATCTTCTCGGCCTCCACGAGCTGCTCGAGAATGGAACTGCGGTCGACGATGGCTCTGACCGAGTGCCTCACGTTGAGGCGTGAAACGTTCTCGACGAACTCCGCGTTCCGCGACGTTCGCTGTTCAGGGTCGGTGACGGTCCGCTCCTGATAGATCGCCGGCTGTATCTTGGAGAGGACCTCGGTCAGATTGCCGAGCTCGACGTGGTCACATGCACCTTTGACCGCGCCGCAGCGCGTGTGGCCCATGACGACGATCAGCTTGCTTCCCGTGATGCTGCACGCAAATTCCAGGCTGCCGAGGATGTCCGTGTTCACCACGTTGCCAGCGATACGAATCGAAAAGATATCTCCCAGTCCTTGATCGAAGATCAGCTCGGCTGAAGTTCGACTGTCGATGCAAGACAGGACGGTGGCGAACGGCCACTGCCCTTCTCGGGTTTCATTCGCCTGCTGCAACAGGTCACGGCTGGCTTTGAGGTTGTTGATGAACCGGCGGTTCCCTTCGCGAAGGAACTCGAGCGCGCGTCGCGGGGTGGTACTCGTCTGCGTTTCCTTTGAATGGGCCTTCATCTGCACCGACCTCCTGCCGGAAACCTCTCCGGCTCCGTCGCGGCTTCGTTAGCGCAGCGGCAGGATGGTCGTCAACGATGATTCGGGGAGGTTGGGACCTTGTCGGGCCGAGGGCCTCCACGCGTACGTCGCGCGCGCCGCGTCACAGCTCGATCTGGGTACCCAGCTCGACCACCCGGTTCGGCGGTATCTGGAAGAACGCGTTCGCCGGACGCGCGTTCCGGCTCAGGAACGCGAAGAGCACCTTGCGTCAGCGAGCCATGCCGCGGCGGCCCGTGATGATGAGCGTCTCGCGGCCGAGGTCGTAGCTCGTGTCGTTGGTGCGCGAGTTGAGCCCGCGCGCTGCGGCGAGCGCGAGCATTCGCGATCCACGGCTCGGCGGTGGCGATGATCGTCACGAACCACACGAGCATCATGGGGCCGAAGATCGCGCCGACGCTGCCCGTCCCGCGCTTCTGGATGAGGAACAGGGCGACGATGATGCCGACGGAGATGTAGACGACGTAGGGCTCGAACACGTCCGTCGCCTCCTTGAGGCCCTCGACGGCGCCGAGCACGGAGATGGCGGGCGTGATCATCCCCTCGCCGGAGAGCAGGGACGCCCCGAAGATGCCGAGGAGGACGAGCGCCGCGCCGCCGCGCGCGCGTTCGGCCTTCTTCGGGTCCATGAGGGCGAGGAGCGCGAAGGTGCCGCCCTCGCCACGATTGTCCGCGCGCATGACGAACGAGAGGTACTCGAGCACGATCACGAGGATGAGCGCCCACCCGAAGAGCGAGAGCACGCCGAGGACGTTCTCCTGCGTGACCGCGCTCCCGTGCGTCGGGGAGAAGCACTCCTTCACGGCATGGAGCGGCGACGTCCCGATGTCGCCGCACACGATCCCGAGCGCCCCGAGCGCGAGCCGGACGCGGCCGGCCTGCGTCGGGTCCTGTGCGCTACGGCTTCACGACGGCATGGAACGTGCGCCGCTGCACGCTCTCGTAGCCCGTACGATCGAAGATGTCGTTGCTCGAGCCGAAGGCGGGATCCATCCTTCCGGCCGTGGTGGCGCGCACCTCGAAGCTGGCGTCGCACCGCGAGACGTTCGTCGCGAACGTGAGGTTGAGCGGCGGCGTCTCGAACCTGCCACCCTTCGGCGACGCGAGCGTGTTCGTCCTCTTGAGGCAGCCGCCGGAGACGACGACCGCCACCGGGCCGTTCAGATCCTTCGCCTCGAACCTGAGCGCCTCGGTCGCGCCGATCTCCGCCGGATGCGAGACGATGCTGTACGGCGCTGGAACGGTCACCGTGGACGCGAGCGCCGAGGCCTTGCCTGCCGGCCTCCGGAAGACGACGGTGACCCTCGCCTCCCTGGCCACGGCGGGAAGATCGGCGACGTAGCGGACCGTCGCGCCGTCGGCGCGCTCCGTGAGGGGGACCTCGGCGCCGTCCTCGACCCGGGCGGCCAGCTGGTCGCCCTCGCCGAGCGCGAGGAAGTCCGGTCCGCCTCGACGTTCGAGGGCATGAAGACGTGCAGCCCGCCCCTAGATCGACGGCCACGGAGTGCCCCTGGCTGGCCCGGATGCGCGCCCCGTCCACGCTCAGCTCGAAGCGACGCTTCGGGTTGGTCGCCACGATGCTACGTGCCGAGGCATGGGTCTGCGCCGTCGACGGTCGCGCGAGCTGCCACGGCTCGAAAGGATGTGAATCGTCGTGGTGTTCGCGCTGCGCGCGCACGTAGTGGAGCACGGGCTGGAGGTCGGCAGCTGAGGAATCCCCTCATTTTCGAGCCCGAG
>SXNL01000007.1 GCA_005777185.1 Myxococcales bacterium | reverse complement strand
CCGGACGGCGAGGGCGCCTACGGGACCACCTCGGCGGTCGACGGGAGATGGACGAACACGAGCAAGGCCTCGTGCCTCGAGCCCAAGCGGTTCTACTGCTTCGAGAAGTGACGCACGAGCTCCGCGCCCCTCTCCGCGATCATCACCGTGGGCGCGTTGGTGTTGCCCGTCGTCACGGCGGGCATGACCGACGCATCGATCACCCGCAGGCTCTCGACGCCGCGCACGCGGAGATCCGGCGTGACCACGGAGATGGCCTCCTGGCCCATCCGGCACGACGAGACGGGGTGGTAGTTGGTCTCGGTCGCGCGCCGGATGAAGTCGTGGATCTCGCCGTCGTCCTCGAGCCGGCGTGGCGGCCGCGCCGGCCCCTTGCGGTGGGGCTCGAACGCGCGCGAGGCGAGGATGCGCTGCGCGAGCCGGAAGCCGCGGGTCATCGTGGCGAGGTCCACCTCGTCCGTGAAGAACCCTGGATCGATGCACGGCGGATCCTCCGGGTGCGGGGTCGCGAGGGTCACGCGCCCGCGCGAGACGGGCCGCGACACCGTGACGCAGATCGTGTACCCGTCCTCGGGCGGCAGCGCCGCGAAGTGATACATGTCGTTCGCCCACCCCGCGGCGAAGTGGAACTGGATGTCCGGACGCGGATCGTCGTGGCATGTCCGCGCGAAGCCGCCGCACACCGGGATGGGGGTCGAGAGCGGACCGCCGCGCGTCGCGAGATACCGAACGATGGGCCCGAGCTTCCCGAGCGTGGAGTTGGCAGTCTCCTCGCCGCCCCGATCGGCCATGGGCATGAGCGGGTGATCCTGCAGGTGGGCGCCGACGTTCGGTTGATCGACCAGGACGGATATCCCACGATCCTGGAGGTGCGGCCCCGGCCCGATGCCGGAGAGCATGAGGATCTTCGGCGTGTTGACGGCCCCGGCCGACAGGATCACCTCCCGTTTCGCCCGCAGCGTCTCCAGCGCGCGCCCGCGGCGGACCTGCACGCCGACGCAGCGGAGGCCCTCGAACACGAGCCGCTCGACGTGGCCCTTCGTGACCAGCGTGAGGTTCTTCCTCCGGGTCGCCGCCGCGAGGTACGCGCGCGCGGTGCTGCGGCGGACGCCCCGGCTCACGTTGAAGTGGTAGGCGCCCACCCCCTCCATGTCGCCGCGGTTGAAGTCGTCGCGGGCCGGGAGGCCGCACGACACGCCCGCCTCCACGAAGGCGCGCGCGAGCGGGTGCTCGTACCTCGGCCGGTCCACGTCCAGCGGTCCACCCTCGCCTTGCAGCGCGCGATCGAACCCGGGCACGAGGTAGTTCTCCGCGCGCTTGAAGTACGGGAGCACGTCACGGAACGCCCAGCCCGTCGCGCCCTCCGCCGCCCACCCGTCGAAGTCCAGCGCGTGTCCGCGCATGTACACGAGCGTGTTCGTCGACCCGGAGCCGCCGACGACCTTGCCGCGCGGGTAGTAGAGGCGCCGCCCGAACATGCGGGCCTGCGGCTCGGTGTAGTAGCGCCAGTCGGCCGAGCTCCTGTGGAGCAGGCCGCTCGCGCCGGGCACGAGCACGTCCGGCCGCAGGTCCGAGCCGCCGGCCTCGAGGAGGACGACGGTCGCGGCCTCGTCCTCGGAGAGGCGTGAGGCGACCACCGATCCGGCGGTGCCCGCCCCGACGACGATGAAGTCGTAGGTCTTCAGCTCAGAACTCGAACTTGCCGAACGCGTCGAGGTCCTTGAACGCCTGCACGAGCCTCGCGCACATGCCCTTCTCGCCGAGGTGCACCCACGCGCGCGGGTCGATGTACTTCTTGTTGGGCTTGTCCTTGCCCTCGGGGTTGCCGAGCTGGCCCTGGAGGTAGGGGCTCTTGTCGTCCATGTACTTCTTGATGGGCTGGCAGAACGCCCACTGCGTGTCGGTGTCGATGTTCATCTTCACGACGCCGTACGAGACGGCCTCGCGGATCTCCTCCTGCGTGGAGCCAGAGCCGCCGTGGAACACGAAGTCCACCGGCTTCGGCCCCGTCTTGCGCGCGGCCTGGATGTGCTCCTGGCTGTTCTTCAGGATGACGGGGGTGAGCTTCACGTTGCCCGGCGCGTACACACCGTGCGTGTTGCCGAACGAGGCGGCCACGGTGAAGTGCCCGACGCCGGTCAGCGCGTCGTACGCGGCGAGGACGTCGGCCGGCTGCGTGTACAGCTTCGAGTTGTCGATGCCCTCGTTGTTGACGCCGTCCTCCTCGCCGCCCGTGACGCCGAGCTCGATCTCGAGCGTCATGCCGATCTTCGCCATGCGCGAGAGGTACTTGCGGCAGATCTCGAGGTTCTCCTGCAGCGGCTCCTCCGACAGGTCGAGCATGTGCGAGCTGTAGAGGGGCACGCCGTTCCTGGCGTGGTACGCCTCGCCCGCGTCGAGCGCGCCGTCGATCCAGCCGAGCAGCTTCTTGGCGCAGTGGTCGGTGTGGAGCACGACGGGGACGCCATACGCCTCGGCCATCACCCGCACGTGGTGGGCGGCGGCGACGGTGCCTGCGATCGACGCCTGGTTCCTCGCGTTGTCGAGGAACTTGCCCGCGTTGAACTGCGAGCCGCCGTGCGAGTACTGGAGGATGACCGGCGCCTTGGCCTCGCGCGCCGCAGCGAGCGCCGCGTTCGCCGTGTGGCTGCCGATGGCGTTGACCGCGGGGAGGGCGCACCTCGCCTCCCTGCAGTACTGGAACAGATCGGTGAGCGCGTTGCCGGTGATGATGCCGGGGGGGAGCTTCAGCATGGTGGGCCTCGTCGGTTGGGGGGAAGAGGATACGCCGCGCCCAGGGCCGGTCAACGGGCACGAGGCGTCAGGGGATGACGTGCGAGAACTCGTCGCGCACGTTCCCGTCGTCGTCCGTCACCTTGACCCGGTACATCGGGCCCGAGGGTCCGGCGTCCCGTGCGCCCGCGTCCGGTCCGGCGTCCCGGGGGGCCGCCGCGTCCGCGCCTCCCTCGACCCCGCCGTCGAGCCGAGGAGCCGCCGCCGGGTCCACCTCCACGATGGTCGCGTGGTAATACGGGCCCGCCGCGACGCGCTTGTCGCAGTACGTGCGGAACTTGTTCGCGTCGACGTCGGTGATCAATCCGCCGCCGCCGGCGGTGGTCACGTACGTGATCCCCGGGAACTCGAACCGCTCGTACCCGTGCATGTGCGCCTGGAACACGAGGAGCACCTTGTTCGCGAGGAAGATCGGCTCGAACTGGGCGCGCGTCCCCGGGTTGTCGGGCATGTCTCCGCACGTCACGAGCGGCCTGTGGAAGTACACCACCGAGAACCGGAACCCCGGCTTCGACGCGGCGTCGGCGAGCGAGGCCGCGAGCCACTTGCCCTGATCGGACTGCGCGCTCCACTTGTCCTGGGTGTCCACCGAGAAGAACCACACGCCGCCCGACTCGAAGCGGTAGTAGCCAGGCGAGGGCTGATCGAACCCCGCGCCCCCGAAGAAGCGGAGCGTGTACTCCTCGTACTCCTGCGGGTTCTCGGACTCGTGGTTGCCGATGGCCGGGAAGAAGCCGCCCTGCCGGAGCATCGGCGCCATGATCGGGAACCACAGCGCCCACGTCTCGAGCGTCGACGCATAGTACTGGATGTCGCCGCCGTGGATGACGAAGTCGGGGTTCGCCGGGAGGTTCCTGTCGAGGACGTACTTCGTGCGCCCGAGGGCCGGGTTCGTGTCGCCGATGGCCATGAACCGGAACCCGTCGCCGGATCGACGCGCCGTGCAGAAGCGGCCCTTCGCGGTGGGATCGGCGAGCAGGCGGTACGCGTAGCACGTCGCGGGCGCGAGGCCGGAAAGCGCGGCCTCGTGCATGTACCAGGTGCCCTTGTAGTCGGGGGGGACCTTGCGATCGAGCGTCGCGAACGAGGTGACGGACACGACCTTCGGGATGTCCGGAGCGTCCACCCGTTGCTCGGCGCCCCCGGACTCCGGGGCGAAGACGACCGTGGGGTTGCTGCCGGGCCTGCACGACTCCCAGCGGATCTTGGCGCGCGTCGCGTCGATCGCGAGCGACCACGGACCCTTCGAGAGCATCGTGGGGCCGCAGGGGATGACGCCGTCCCACTCGTCGGAGGCGTCCTGCGCGGGTTCCTCTGCGGCGGGGGCAGGCGAGGAGGACGACATGCACGCCGTGAAGGACGGCACGGCGCTCGCGCAAGCGGCGAGCAGGACGAGGACGAGTCCACGAGTGCGGGACATCACACGCGAAGCGTATCACGACGAGGCCGGCTCAGGGCTTGTTCGGGGCCCCTGGTGTCTTGGTCGTGACCTGGAAGCCGCCCGTGCCGTTCGGGATCCTGCCCCAGCTTCGGCCCGACTGGACGACGTTCGCCGGGTATTCCACCTTGTCGATCGCTCCGCCGTCGGGCGCGATGAAGTACATCGTCTCACCCGACGTGTTCGAGATCGAGAACGACGCCTGGAAGCAGGGCGTGCCCGCGGGCGCCACGCACGGCACCCCGCCCTCGCCCACGCCCATCACGACGACGTACGTGCCCGGCGGCAGGGTCGTGTTGGGGGGGAAAGCGAAGCCCCCGGACTTCGGGCCGCCCGCGTCGTCCTTGCTGCCTTCGACGACGCGGAAGCCCGACACGTCGACGACGGTCGGGCCTCCGTTGAAGATCTCCACCCACTCCTCGCCCTTGCCGGAGACCTCGTTCACGCCGAAGCCGGTCGGCGTGCCGCCATCCGAGACGGTGCTCGAATCCGTGCCCGCCGCGGCGTCCGCGGCGAGAGGCGGGGCCAGCGTCGTGCCGCACGCCGTGGCGGCGCGGGCGAGGAGCGCGAGCATCGCGAGGGCGCCGAGGAGGTAGAGCGGCGTCACCGACATGTTGGTCGCCTTCACGGATGGAGCATAGCACCCCGGTTTGCGCCCCCCGTCCGCACCCGGCCCGCTAGAGATCCTCCGGCGTATCCCAGTCCGCGAGCTCCCCCGCCTCCGCCTCCGACAGCGTGAGCTCGCTCGCCCCGAGCTCGTCGAGCAACCCTTGCAGCGAGCGCGCTCCCTCCCGCGCGCGCCGCTCCGCGATCGCGATCGCGGCGCCGCCGTAGCAGCCGAACAGGGGCTCCCAGCGCCCCGCCCGGCGCGGGGCGACGGCCAGCGCGGCGGGCGCGTTGACGAGCCGCGTCACGAGCGCCGCGGAGACATGGGGCATGTCGCAGGCCACCGCGAGCGCCCGACCCGACCCCGCGCGCCGGAGGAGCGCGAGGAGCCCCCCGAGCGGGCCGATCCCCTGGATTTCGTCCTGGATCGCGGGCCGCGGCGCGTACGCGTCGTTCGCGCCGACGAGCACGCTCTCGACGCCGAGGTCGTCGAAGAGGCTCCGCCACCGGTCCACGAGAGGGATTCCCTCCAGGGTGAGGAGCCCCTTCGGTCGCCCGCCCATGCGGCGCGACGCTCCGCCGACGAAGATCCCTGCGATGGTGCCGTGCATGAACGTTGAGCATATACTGAAGCCGTGCCCTCGAACCTCGTCCAGCTGAGGCGGCGCCGCAAGGACTTCGCGTTCACCGACAACGCGCTCCAGCGGCTCAAGGGCGTGATGCACGAGAAGCGCGAGATCACGCCCGAGGACATCGCGGCCATCGCCCACGCGGTTCACCAGCCCGAGGCGGCCGTCTACGGCGTGGCGACCTACTACGGCGACCTCGGCACCAAGAAGCGCGGGCGCACCCGCGTGAAGGTCTGCAAGGGCACGGCGTGCTTCGCGGCGTGCAGCGACGCCTCCGTGGGCTGGATGGAGGACGCGCTCGGCCTCCGCCTCGGCGAGACGGCGAAGGACGGATCGGTCTCGCTGGAGGAGGTCTACTGCCTGGGGTACTGCAACGCGGGTCCCACCGTCGAGATCGAGGGCAGGATCTACGGCGAGCTGACGCCGGAGCGCGCCCGCGCCCTCGCGCGCGACCTCGTCTCCGGCGGCGGAGTCCCGGAGGCGACGGACGCGCTGGTCCCGATCTTCGAGGTCCACGGCGGGCCGGCCATCGTGCTCGAGCGGCTCGCCGCGCGGATCGACGCCACGGATCTCGCGGTCGCGCGCGGCCACCACGCGTTCGAGGGGCTCGCGAAGGCGCTGGCGGAGAAGAGGCCCGCCGAGATCCTGGAGGAGGTCGAGCGCTCGCACCTCCGAGGCCGCGGCGGCGCGGGCTTCCCCACCGCGACGAAGTGGCGCTTCACCGCGCAGAATGCGGCGAGCTCCCCCGAGGCGTTCGTCGTCTGCAACGCGGACGAGGGCGATCCGGGATCGTACATCGACAAGTACCTCATGGAGCGGGATCCCTTCTGCGTGCTCGAGGGTATCGCCCTCGCCGGCTACGCCATCGGTGCCACGCGAGGCTTCGTGTACGTCCGGAGCGAGTACCCCGGGTCCGTGCCCGCCCTCTCGCGCGCGGTCGAGGCTGCGCGCGCGGCCGGGCTCCTCGGCGAGCGCATCCTCGGCAGCAACTTCTCGTTCGACATCGACGTCGTCGAGGGCGCCGGATCGTACGTCTGCGGCGAGGAGACGGCGCTCCTCCGCTCGCTCGAGGGCCTCCGCGGCATGGTCACCGCCCGCCCGCCGTTCCCCGCCGAGAAGGGCCTCTTCGACCGGCCCACGATCGTCAACAACGTCGAGACGCTCGCCAACCTCGGCTGGATCGTCCGCCACGGGGGCGACGCGTACGCCGCGCTCGGCGCGGGCAAGAGCCGCGGCACGAAGGTCGTGTGCCTCAACGAGCGTTTCGTCCGGCCCGGGCTGTTCGAGGTGCCGTTCGGTGTGCCGCTCCGATCGATCTTGAACGATCTCGGAGGCGGCTTGAAGTCCGGGAGGATCAAGGCCGTGCAGGTCGGCGGGCCCCTCGGTGGCGTCCTCCCCGACGCGCTGCTCGACACGCCGCTCGGTTTCGAGGAGCTCGACGCTGTCGGGGCCCTCCTCGGGCACGGCGGCATCGTCGCCTGGGACGACTCGGTCGATCCGCGCGACATCGCCGTGCACCTGTTCGAGTTCTGCGACGCCGAGTCGTGCGGCAAGTGCTTCCCCTGCCGCATCGGCGGGCGCCGCGGCCTCGAGATCGCGAAGCGCCTGAAGTCGTCCCGCGACCAGGCCGCCATCGTCGCCGACGTCGCGTTGCTCACGGAGCTCTGCGAGACGATGAAGCTCGGCTCGCTGTGCGCGCACGGCGGCGCGATCCCGATCCCGATCGCGTCGCTGCTCACGCACTTCAGGGAAGAGATGATGCGAGGCGCCCCATGAAGAAGCTCGTCACCCTCCGGATCGACGGTCGCGAGGTCGTCGCGAGCGATCGCGCGACCATCCTGGACGTCGCGCGTCGCGAGAAGATCCACGTCCCCACCCTCTGCTACGACCCGAAGCTGGCGGCGTTCGGCGCGTGCCGCGTCTGCATGGTCGGCGTGAAGGGCGCGCGCGGACCCGTCGCCGCGTGCACCACGCCCGTCCGCGAGGGCATGGAGATCGACACCCAGGATCCGCGCGCCCTCGCCGTCGCGCGCGGGGTGGTCGAGCTTGTCCTGTCCGACTACCCGGAGGCCGCGCTCGCGCGCGACGGGAACCGGAACGAGCTCCGCGACGTCGCCCGGCACCTCGGCGTCACGACCAGCCGGTACGTGGGCGAGCGCCACGCGTACGCGAAGGACGACCGGCACCCGTACATCAAGGTCGACATGAACGAGTGCATCGTCTGCGGGCGGTGCGTGCGCGCGTGCGACGAGATCCAGGGGACCTTCGCGCTCGCCTACGCGGGGCGCGGCTTCGCCACGCGCATCGTGGCGGGCGTGGAGTCGTCGTTCGCGGACAGCGCCTGCGTCTCGTGCGGCGCGTGTGTCGAGACGTGCCCCACGGGGGCGCTCGACGAGGAGGCCTTCCGCGCCAGGGAGACGATCGACCGCACGGTCACCACCACGTGCGCCTATTGCGGCGTGGGCTGCTCGCTCGAGGTCCAGGTCCGGCAGGATCAGGTCATCGCGATCGAGCCTGCGCGCTCCGGGCCCGCGAACGAGGGGCACACCTGCGTCAAGGGGCGGTTCGCGCACCAGTACGCGCGCGCCGCCGATCGCCTGACCGCGCCGATGATGCGCCGCTCCGACTGGACGTGGCGCGAGGCCACGTGGGACGAGGCGCTCGACCACGTCGCGAAGGAGATCTCGCGCATCAAGGCCGCGCACGGCCCGAACGCCGTCAGCGCCATCAGCTCGAGCCGCTGCACGAACGAGGAGAACTACATCCTCCAGAAGCTCATGCGCACCGCGATCGGCACGAACAACGTCGACAACTGCTCGCGGGTCTGCCACTCGCCGACGTCGCTCGGGCTCATCCGGAGCTTCGGGGAGTCGGGCGGCACGAACGCGTTCCAGGACATCGACCTCACGGCGTGCCTGCTCCTCACGGGCGCGAACCCGACCGAGGGCCACCCGGTCGTCGGCGCGCGCATGAAGGAGGCTGTGCTGCGCGGCGCGAGGCTCGTGGTGATCGATCCCCGCCGGATCGAGCTCGCGGCCATGGCGAACGTGCACCTCCAGCTCCGGCCGGGATCGAACGTCGCCGTGTACAACGGCCTCGCCCACGTCATCCTGCGCGACGGGCTCGCGGACGAGGCCTTCCTCGCGAGCCGCGCCGAGGACGTCGAGGCCTACCGCGAGTTCATCCGGAAGTACGACCCCGCCACGGTCGAAGGGATCTCGGGCGTTCCCGCGCGAGATCTCGAGCGCGCCGCGCACATCTACGGCGAGAGCAAGCCCGCGATGATCTCCTACGGCCTCGGCGTCACCGAGCAGTCGCAGGGCGTGTCGGGCGTCCGGTGCCTCGCGAACCTGGCCATCCTCACCGGGAACCTGGGCAAGCGTGGCGCGGGGACGAACCCGCTGCGCGGTCAGAACAACGGGCAGGGGTCGAGCGACATGGGCGCGCTGCCGACGTACCTCACCATGTACCGCCCGATGAGCGACGAGGTGACGCGGAGGACCTTCGAGGACGCGTGGAACGTGAAGATCCAGCCCGACCGCGGCCTCATGATCCCCGAGATGTTCGACGCCGCCGTCGCGAAGAAGCTCAAGGCCATGTACGTCTTCGGCGAGGACATCGCCCAGACCGATCCGAACGTCCACCACGTCGAGGCGGCCCTGCGCTCGCTCGAGCTGCTCGTGGTGCACGACATCTTCGAGAACGTGACGGCGAAGTTCGCGCACGTGATGCTCCCCGGCTCGAGCTTCCTCGAGAAGACCGGGACCTTCACGAACGCCGAGCGGCGCATGCAGATGGTGCGCGCGGCCGTGCCGGTGCCGGGTGAGGCGCGGCCGGACATCGAGATCCTCTTCGACCTCTCGCGCCGGCTCGGGTACGAGATGCCGCACCGCGATTCGTCGGACGTCATGGACGAGATCGCGCGCCTCACGCCGTCGCTGCGCGGCGTGACGCACGAGCGCCTCGGGACGCAGGGGCTCCAGTGGCCCGTCCTCGACAAGGACCACCCCGGGACGCCCGTGCTGTTCACCGAGCGCTTCGAGACCCCGAGCGGCAAGGCCCGGATGTTCCCGGTCGACTGGATCCCGCCCGGCGAGCTCGCGTCGGAGGACTTCCCCTTCATCCTCATCACGGGCCGTCAGCTCGCGCACTACAACTGCGGGACGCAGACGCGGCGCACCAGCAACCTCGAGCTCCAGGGCGAGGATCTCGTCGAAATCAACCCGCACGACGCCGCGCGCCTCGGCATCGGCAACGACGACCGGGTCGAGGTCGCGAGCGCGCGCGGTTCCGTCGAGACGTACGCGTGCGTGACCACGCGCGTCGCCGAGGGCAACCTGTTCCTCTCGTTCCACTTCCCCGAGGTGAAGACCAACCTCCTCACGAGCGGCCACTCCGATCCCAACACGCGGTGCCCCGAGTACAAGGTGACCGCCGTCTCGCTCCGGAAGGTCGGGCGAGGCGACGTGCCCCGCCCCAACATCGCCCGGGGCTTCCGGCAGGATGCCCACGACTGATCCCAGCCCGGGGGCGAGGACCGTCGACGTCACGCGGGCGGGG
Source organism: Myxococcales bacterium (assembly GCA_005777185.1). Classification (GTDB taxonomy): domain Bacteria; phylum Myxococcota_A; class Polyangia; order Polyangiales; family Polyangiaceae; genus SXNL01. Next base: position 75,878 of record SXNL01000007.1, on the reverse strand, counting down.
CCCGGCGGCCGCGCCGCGGCGGAGGACGAGGTCGCCGTCGAGGAGCCGCTCGAGATCCGCGTCGCGGGCGAGACGCTCGCGATCACCATGCGCACGCCCGGCCACGACCGGGAGCTCGCGCTCGGGTTCCTGCTCGCCGAGGGCGTGATCGCGGCGCTCGACGACGTGGGCTCCGTGGCGCACTGCGGGCGGACGGGCGACGCGGCCAGGTTCAACGCGATCGACGTGATCCCTGCGCCCGGCGCGCGGCTCGCGTTGCCCGGCGAGCGGGTGCGACGTGGCACGCTGTCGACGTCGGCCTGCGGCGTCTGCGGGCGCCAGACGATCGACGATCTCCTCGCGCGCTGCGCAGCGAGCCAGGCTGGCGACGGTGACCTCGGGCCCCGGATGTCGCGCGCGGCGCTCGCCCGCGCCGTGGCGACGTTGCGCGACCGTCAGGCGCTGTTCGCGCGCACGGGGGGGTGCCACGGCGCGTCGCTCGTGGACATGCAGGGTACACACATCGCCACGTACGAGGACGTGGGCCGCCACAACGCAGTGGACAAGCTCGTCGGCGCGTCGCTCCTCGCGGGGCGCCTGCCGCTGACGGAGTACGCGCTCGTGGTGAGCGGGCGCACCAGCTTCGAGATCGTGCAGAAGGCGGTCGTGGCGGGTGTGCCCATCGTCCTCGGCGTCTCGGCCGCGAGCTCGCTCGCGCTCGACGTGGCGCGTCGCGCGGGGGTGACGCTCGCGGGGTTCGTGCGTGACGAGGACATGGTCCTCTACGCGAACGCTGGGCGCATCACGTGACGGACGCCCAGGGCGGGGGAGGAAGCGCGCAGAGCCTGCGCATCGTGGCGATGGTCCTGACCGCGCTCACGGGGCCGGGCGTCGGACACTTCCACGTCGGGTCCTGGCGGCGCGGGCTCTCCTGGATGGTGGTCACGCCCGTGTTCGTGGTTGCGGTCGCGACGCACGTGGAGACGCTCGGCGGGCGCCTCGGCTTCGATCTCGTCGTCCCGGTGCTCGTCGGAGGCCCGCTCGCGATCTGGCTCGGCTCGGTGATCGACATCTTCGTCGTCGGCAGGCGCGCCCGCCGCGCCACGCGGGTCTTCGTCGTCGCCTCGGCCGCGCTCGTCAGCCTCCTTCTGGGCGCCGGCACGGCGCTCGGAGTCGACGCGTTCGTGCTGGAGGCGTTCCGCGTCCCGTCCACGTCGATGATGCCCACGCTCACGGTCGGCGACCACATCATGGTCGACAAGCGCGCCGGGCTCCGTCGTGGGGACGTGGCGGTGTTCGTCTTCCCGGAGGATCCGCGCCAGGTCTACGTGAAGCGCGTGATCGGCCTCCCCGGCGACAGCGTCTCGTTCGCGGGCTCGACCGTGCTCGTGAACGGCGTCGCGCTGCCGCGGTGCACGCTCGGACCCGCGAGGTGGATCGACGAGCGGCCACGGGAGGCCACCCTCGCGCTCGAGCGGAACGGCGAGCAGGCGTACCTCACGCAGGAGGAGGCGCGGCACGACGCGCCCGTCTCGCGCGAGATGTACACGGTCAAGGACGGCGAGATCTTCGTGATGGGTGACAACAGGAACAACAGCCACGACTCGCGATTCTGGTTCGGCGGACGGGGAGGCGGCGTGCCGTTCTCGCAGGTGAAGGGGCGGGCGCTCTTCCGCTGGGCGAGCACGCGCGGACAGGCGACGCGGCACGAGCGGGTGGGGACGAGCCTGGGCGTGCCGATCCTGCCGGCCGGGACAGGAGCGCTGTCGGGCGCGCTGGAGCGGTGCATGGCGTCCGACACGGGGCACCCACGGGGGTGACGCCGAGACGGGTGGACGCCTCATCCCCCCAGCTCGCGCGAGAGCGACAGATCCACCTTGCTCTCCACCAGGCGCACCAGCCTCTCCACCTCGTCGTCCCCGGCGCCGAGCTTCGTCCGGAGCACGTCGCGCAGGCGCGACTCGAGGGTCCGCGCGGCCGCCGCCACCCAGCGTGCGGCCGTCGAGCGATGGACGTCGTAGATCGCGCCGATGTCGTCCACCGTGAGCCCGTCGAGGAGCGCATACTTGAGGAGCGCGCGCTCGCGCACCTCGAGGGTGACCACCGCGTCGTGGAAGGCCGCGCGAAAGTCCTTCTCTGTCGTCTTCCTCAGCAGCGCGGTCTCCGGGTTCGCGCTGACGCGGATGCTCGAGAGCGACTCCTCGAGGGTCTCCGACTGCTGCCCCTTCTCCGCCTCGTCGAGGAGCACACGCGTCACGACCACGCGCAGCCATCCCTCGAAGGATCCCTTGCCGGAGTAGGAGAGCGCGCGCGGCGGCGGGCCGACGAAGAGCTTGTCCCGAACGCGCTGCTTTGCCTCGCCCGTGGACAGCGTCGACCGCACAGCGGCGCGGCAGACGTCGACGACGTGGAAGTAGCGCTGCTCCATCGCGAGGATCGCGATCGGCGAGCCCTTCGCGGCGGCGAGGGCGAGGAGGAGGTCGGCGCCCGGCGTGTTCGCGTCGAGGTTCGGTGCCCGCGACAGGATGTGCGCGGCCAGCTCGGCCTCCGTCACGGGAAGGTCCGGCCACGCCTCGCGCGCACGGGCGACGATAGCCTCGAGCGCGGCGCGCCTGGCAGGGTCCGCCGCGAGCTCCGCGCGTAGGGAGGAACCGAGACGCTCCAGCAAGCTCATCGCGTACCTCGCAGCCAGGCCACGATCCGCGGACGCTCGGCCTCGGGAGCCTCCCGCGCCGCCTCCTCGGCGAGCGCGCGCGCCGCGTCTCGCTTCTGGCGAGCGATCGCGCGGGCCGCCCCGAAGCGGAGCTCCGACCGGTGGAGCTTCCCGAGGAGCGGCGCGAACGTCAGCGCCTCCGTCAGCGCGCGCGCCGCGCCCGCCTGATCGCCACGGGCGAGGAGACCGAGCCCGATCTCGGTCAGCGCCCGCCCTCGCGACACGCCGCGACGGACGCGCGGGAGCGCGGCGCGCAGCCTCGGGACCGCGTCTCCCGGCGCCACACCGGCCCGGCGCGCGAGCCTCGCGCGCGCCACGAGGGCAGGGACCAGGAGGAGCTCGCCGTCCCCCGTCTTGGCGCCCGTCAGGTCGTCGAGGGCTCCGGGCGTGCCCTCGCTCTCCGCAAGGGCCGCCCTCGCGCGCACCACGAGGTCGTGCAGGGTGGGATCCGCCTCCGCCATCGCGAGGGCCTCGCGCGCCCTGGCCGCGCCGCTCTCGCCGGCGCCGACGAGAGCCTCGGCCTGGTGCACGAGCGCGCGAGCGTGCGCCGGGTGCCACGTTCCGAACGTCGACCCCGCGTTCGTCGCCTCGTCGCGGGCCCGGTCCTCGGACACGATCGCGTCGGCCGCCGCGGCGAGGACGAGCGCGCAGCTCGCGCTCGCCACGTCCCCGGCGTCGGCGGTGCATCGCGCACCGAGGGGAGAGACGCGGACGACGCCTCGCCTCGCCGACAGCTCCGTGAGCGCGGCGTCGAGCTCGTGATCGAGCTCGCGAGAGGCCACTCGCGCGACGGCGCTCTGGAGCTCCTCGATCGCCTCCTCTCCCGGCGGAGTGGCCGCGGCGAGGGCCCGGGCGATGCGTACACGCGCTGCGAGCACGTCGAGCCCGAGCGCCTCGGCCTCGGCGATGGCGGCCACGAACCGATCGGGCGAAACGGCCACCCGTGCCGCGCCTCCTTCCGCCGCGAGGGCGAGCATGTCGCCTGCCGATCGGCCGGTGGCCGCGCCCCTGGCCTGATCGAGGAGGTCGCGCTGCGCCGCGAGCGCGTCCTCCAGCTCGCGCGCCCTCTCGCCGAGCCCCGCGTCCTTCAGCGTAGCGACGAGCCCCGAGGCTCCGGCCTCGCGCGCCGTGCCGTCGTCGTCGCGGGCGAGCGTGCGGGCGAGCGCGAACGCGGCCGCTTTTCGCTTCTCGGGGCCGGGCTTGCACGCCATCACGGCACGCGACGCGCTTCTCGGATCCCCGAGCGACGTCGCCACGTACGCGTCGCGGTTCGCCTGTTCCCACTTCGCCCACACGCTCGCGGTCTCCGTCGCGAGCGGCTCGTCAGGCTTCGCGCGGGCGCAGATGGACGTGGGCTCCAGCGCCAGGACCGCGTCCGCCGCGTGTCGGAGGCGCCTCGGCGTGGGCTCCCTGGACACACGCTCGACGATCGCCTCGAGGTCCGAGCCGAGGAGGTCGACGCACTGTTGCACGCCCACCCGATTCGCCTCGAGCGGGGACGAGCACGCCTCGTCCTCCGCGCGCCGTGCGGCTGCCACGTAGGCCGCGATCGCTTCGTCGAACCGGCGGTACGCGTCGCCCGTCCAGGGCGCCTCTCGGGCGCGCCCATCGAACGCGTCCTTCGCCGCCCGCTTCCGCGTCGTCGACCACGCGGCGTCCCATCGCGCGAGCCGAGGTCCGCACGCAGGCGCCGCGGGCGCGACCCAGGCGACGGATCGCGACGGATCAGGTGCGCGGGAAGAGAGCACGAGCGCGGCCGCCGCGAGCGCGCAGGCGCCGCCCACGCCTGCCGCGATCCGGACGTTCGTGCGCTTCCACAGGGGCGTCACGAGCGCAGCCTCGAGCGCGTCGAGCATCTCCGCGATCTCGGGGTAGCGACGCGTCGGGTCGGGGTCGAGCGCGCGGGCGAGGATCGCGCGCACGCTCGAGGGCGCCTTCGCGCCGCGAGGGGGCTCGGCTGACGGGCGGACCCCGTGGAGCGCCTCGTGCAGCGCGACGGCGAAGGAGTACTGGTCGCTCCGCGCGTCGACGTCGCCGCCGCTCGCCTGCTCCGGGGCCATGTACGCGGGCGTCCCGAGCACCGCGCCGGCGCCCGTGAGGCCCGTCCGCGTCGACGCCGGCGCCTGCACGCCGCGAAGGCTGTGCGCCTCCGCCTCCTCCAGATCCTCGAGGCGCGCGAGCCCGAAGTCGCCGAGCTTCGCGCGCCCGTCCGCCGTCACGAGCAGGTTGTCGGGCTTCACGTCGCGGTGGACGATCCCCAGGGTGTGCGCCTGCGCGAGCCCTCGCCCGGCCGCGACGAAGAGCCTCACGATCTCCTGCCACGGGCGCGGTGTCCGCAGGTACAGGCGCAGGTTCTGGCCCTCGACGAGCTCCATCGCGAGGAAGAGGCGGCCGTCGTCGAGCGACCCCACGTCGAACACGGTCACCACGTTCGGGTGGACGAGGCGCGCCATCGTCCGAGCCTCGCGGAGCAGTCGCTCCTTCGCGCGTTCGTTCCCCGAGAGCCACGGCGGCAGGAGCTTCAGCGCGACCCGCCGCTCGAGGTTGGCATCCCTGGCCGCGTAGACGATGCCCATTCCACCACGCCCGATCTCGCGCTCCACGACGAAGCGGCCGAGGACGCGCCCCTCCTGCGAGCCCTTCGCGTTTGCGTCCATGCGGACGCAGGCGGACAGGGCGAGGCGGCAGGCCTCGCACGCCTCGGCGTGGTCGCGCGCGGCGTTTCGCGCGTCCGCAGGGAGGCCGCCCTCGGCGAACGCGAGGATCACGTCGTCGTCGAGGCAGCCCTTCATACCGCGACGTTACCACCGCCGCAGCCTGGTCGCGCTACGGGGTGTCGCAGTCGACCCAGGTCCTCGCGGCCGCCGTCTCCCTCCAGGCGTCCTCGAAGCTCACGTGGACGGCGCCCTTCACACGCACCGACGCGCCCGGCGCGACCACGACGCCGAGGTTCGCCTCGGGCTTCGCGTCGAAGGTGTGGAGTTCGACGATCTTGCCCGCCGATGAGAGGAGGCCGACCACCAGCCTCGGGTCCTTGCACCCTGCCTTGCCGTCGTTGCGGATCGATCCCTCGAACGCGCGCATGCGGCCCACGTGCTCGCTCCGCGGCCGCGAGGGGTTCCTCATCTCGCCCGTCGACTCCTTCATCCCGACGAGCACGCCGGCGGTCGCGCCGTCGACCGCGACGGCGGGTCGCAGCGTGAGCTTGTGCGACGCGACCTTCCCCTTGATCGCCGCGAGGTTGCGCATGTGGTGAAACGGCGCGCTCCCACCGGGCGGGATGTCGTGCACCTCGCTGTGGATCGTCTCGCCGGGGGTCGTGTCCCCGTGGTCCGCCTTGACCGCCGTGCCGATCGAGTCGAGCGGGATCGCGTTGCCGGCGGCGTCGTGGTACGTGATGTCGGCCGCGATGACGCGCACCGTGCGGCGCGAGCGGTTCCTCATCTCGCCCCAGATCTGGAGCTGGATCCAGTAATCCTCCTTGTCGTCGGCGCCGCGCGGCGGGAGGCTCACGGTGTGCTCCACGATCTCGAGATCGGAGGCGGGGACCACGTCGGGGCGGGGCGTGCGCCCCGCTCTCGGGACCACGGCGCGCACGTCCTCCCGCGCCGAATCGGCGGCGAACGACCCACGGCAGGCGATCAGGGACACAGCGGCACACACGAGCGCCAGGGACCTCTTCATGTCTTCTCCTTGTCTTTCCTCGGGGACGAGGAGAAGACGGGGGGACCTGCCGCGCGTCGCACGAAATCGTCACGGCGGCGGGTGGCCGGCGTATGGTGACGCCACGATGACCCAGGCACCGCCGTCCGGGACGACGCTGCGCTTCGATCACGGCACCCTCGAGGTCCGCGCCCCCTCGCTGACCGCGGAGGCGCCCCCACCTCCGGGCTGCGCCTGGGATCCGCGCACGGGCTCCTTCCGCGCGCCCGCCCACCGGTACGCCGACATCGTGCTCGCTCTCCGCAAGCGGGGCCTCGACCTCACCGACGAGGCGCGCCGCTACGACGTCCTCGATCGCGGGGCCGTCGTGCTCCGCACCTCGCGCCCGTACCAGACCGAGGCCCTCGACGCGTGGAACCGCGCGCGCCGGCGCGGCACCGTGGTGCTGCCGACGGGTTCCGGGAAGACGCACGTGGCCGTTCTCGCGATCGACGCCGCGCGCCGCAGCACGCTGGTGGTCGCGCCGACCCTCGACCTCGTGCGCCAGTGGTTCCAGGTCCTCCGCGTCACCTTCGGCCAGGACGTGGGGCTCGTCGGGGGCGGCGAGCACACCGTGTTGCCGCTCACGGTGACCACGTACGACTCCGCGTACATCCACATGGAGCACCTCGGCAGCCGCTTCGGCCTCGTCGTCTTCGACGAGTGCCACCACCTGCCGGGCGAGACCTACCAGCTCGCGGCGAGGCTCTCCCTCGCGCCCTTCCGCCTCGGCCTCACCGCGACGCCCGAGCGTGCGGACGGCCGCGAGTCGGCGTACGCGGACCTTGGCGTGCCGATCGTCTACCGGCGCGAGATCACCGAGCTCGCGGGCGAGTTCCTGGCCGAGTACGAGACCACGTGCGTGACGATCGATCTGACGCCGGAGGATCTCGCCGCGTACGAGGAGGCCCGCGGGATCTACCTCGCCTTCCTGCGGATGCACCGCATCGACATGGGGTCACCCCGCGGCTGGACCGAGTTCGTCATCCTCGCCTCGCGCGGCGAGGACGGTCGACGCGCGATGAAGGCGTACCGGCGGCAGCGGACGATCGCGCTCGCGAACCGGAACAAGCTCGAATACGTCGAGCACCTCCTCCGCGTGCACCGCGGCGAGCGCGTGATCCTGTTCACGCAGGACAACGACACCGCGTACGTCGTGGCCGAGCGCTTCCTCGTGCCCGTGATCACCCACCAGACGGGCACGCGCGAGCGCGCCGACATCCTCTCGGGCCTCGCCGAGGGTCGCTACGGGGCCGTCGTGACGTCCAAGGTCCTCAACGAGGGCGTCGACATCCCGTCGGCGAGCGTGGCGGTCGTGCTGTCCGGCAGCGGATCGGTGCGCGAGCACGTGCAGCGGCTCGGGCGCATCCTGCGCAAGCGGGACGGAAAGCAGGCGGTGCTGTACGAGCTCGTCTCGGCGGGGACCAACGAGGCGGGGACCAGCGACAGGAGGCGGGAGCACAGTGCTTACCAGCGATCTCGTTGATGCGCGCGAGCGCGGCGGAGAGCTCGTGCTCGCGCGCGAGACACCCGAGCGCGCCGCGGAGATCACGCGTCTCGCGGACGCGTACCTCGAGATCGCGCGGGCCGGCGTGGGTGAGCCTCGCGGCGCGATCGAGGACGCGTGGGCGGGGGTGTCCTTCGTGTCGAAGCACGCGCGGCTCGCCGCCGGCGCGCGCAAGCTGGTCGAGGACGGGTGCTCGTTCGAGACGCCAAGGGGATCGGACCCGGTCGCGCTCCGGCGCGCCGTGTTCGAACGCGCGGCCCGCGCGCGGCTCGAACCGTCCGTGGACTTCGATCGCCGCGCCGTCCTCGACGAGGCCGCGCGCGACGCAGGGATGGCTCCCGCGGAGCTCGAGCGTGCGCTGTTCTGCGATCTCAGGCGGCGCGAGATCCTGAAGGCCGTGGCGCCGACGTCGGGCGCCGACATCGCGCGTGGCTGGCGGCTCGCGCAGATGGAGGCGGTGCTCCTCCGCGCCGTCGATCTCGACGTCGAGGTGAAGGGCGCGTCCCCGGCGGCCTACCGCTCGCTCTTCCGGACGCTCCGTTTCAGGGGCCTGCTCTTCCGGGTCGAGCGAGGCGACGACGGCTACCGCCTGCACGTCGACGGGCCGTTCAGCCTGTTCGAGTCGGTCACGAAGTACGGGCTCGGCCTCGCGATGGCGATGCGCGACATCGTGGCGTTCGAGGCGTGGAGGCTCGAGGCCAGGCTTCGGTGGGGAAAGGACCGACACCCGGTGATCTTCAGGGCGGAGGGGGAGCGCGTCGGCCGGGAGCGCGCGACGCGCCGTGCGATCGAGAACCCCGCCGCGCAGCGCCTCGCGGGCGAGATCAACGCGTCGAAGGGGGCCTGGCGCGCGAAGAGGGCCGACATCCTCCTCGACGTCCCGGGCGTCGGGGTCGTCGTGCCCGACCTCGTCCTCACGCGCGCGGAGAACGACCGTGTCTACGTCGAGGTCCTCGGCTTCTGGAGCCGCGCCGCCGTCTGGAAGCGCGTCGAGATGGTGGAGCGGGGGCTCCTCGCGCCGGTCGTCTTCGTGGCGTCGAAGAAGCTCAGGGTCAAGGAGGAGGTGATGCCGGACGACGCGCCTGCCGCGCTGTACGTGCACGCCACGGATCCGTCCGCCCGGAAGCTCGTCGCGTGCGCGGAGGCGCTGCTCGCCCGTATCAGCCCGTGACCTTGGCCTTGTACGTGTCGAGCTTCGGCACCGTCGGGCCGCTGAGGTCGTACGCGCTCGCGTCCGCGATGCCGAGGCCCGCGGCGACGGCCTCCTTGATGGCCGGGTTCGCGAAGGGCTTCGTCTTCTGCACGTGCTCGTACGTCGGGGCGAGGTCCTGCAGCACCGCGATGCCCGTCACGTCGGCCGCGACGAGGTCGGTGCTGACGATGAACACCTTCGGATCGCCGACCAGCGTGTTCGGCGCGCTGGAGGGCGCCCCCGGCGGCCGGTCGCGCTTCGTCGGGCCGCCCGAGATGACCGCCTGGTAGCCGTCCATGATGACGAGCGAGGGGGTGATGGCCTTGTTGAGCTGGGCGACCTGCTTGTGCAGCACGTTCGTGTCGTGGCTCAGCAGGTTGCCGGCCCGCTGGCGGTCGGCGGCGTGGACGATGCCGATCTGGAGCTTGAGCGCCATCGTGACCGTCGCGATGAAGTGCGTCTTCACGACGCTGAGGATGAGGATGTGGTCGGCCGACGTGACGTCCTTGGGGAACCGCACGGTGCCGGTCCAGTTCGGCGTCGAGCCCGCGGGCAACGTGACCCACTCGACCGTGTCGTCGTACACGACCGCCTTGGTCCCGAGCTTCTGCGCCGCGCCCGCGATGCCGTTGTTGGTGAGGTTCTTCGCGGTGCCCGTGTCGCCCCAGAAGGAGCGATCGCCGATGCGGAGATCGGTGACCCCGAGATCCTTCAGCATGCCTCCCACCGCGAGGATCGTGTCCGCCGACGTCGAGTACGGGTAGAGGTCGCCCGAGTTCGAGTTCACCCGCAGGCAGACCGACTGCCCTGCCTTGATCATACCGAGCCCGATCGTCTCCGCGAGCGCGGCCTTCAGCGCGGCGTTGCGATCGGTGTCGCTGTACCCCATGCCGACGAGGTGGGCCGGCTTCTTCGTCGGATCCGTCTTCGTCGGATCGGGGTTCGTCGGATCCGTGCCCGTGGGCCCAGGCTTCGTGCCCGTGGGGCTCGACGTGGTCGTCGCGCTGCTGCAGCCGAGCAGGCCGGCGGCGCCCAGCCACGTTCCGACGGAGCCGAGCATCGCGGCCTGCACCATGTGCCTCCGGGAGAGCTCCTTGGCGACGTACTCGTCCTGGAGCTCCTTCGAGTCGAGGACGCGGGGACCGGCCTTGTGCGACGTCTTGATCAGCATCCGGGCGCTGTAGCATCGAATCGATGTGCGCGCAGGTGTTGCGCGTCCTTTTCCATACATCGTGTGAAGCGCGCGGAACGCTTGCGGATTTCTCGAGGGCGGCGTCCGGTGACGCGGTATCTTGGCGCCGATGGTGGAAGCGATCCGGGCCTGGTCCCAGGCGGTCGTGCGCGGGCCCCTCGAGGAGGTCGTGCTCCCCGCGCCTTGCGCCCTGGGGCCCCACGAGATCGACGTCGCGCCCGTGCACTGCTCCGTCTGTCACAGCGATGTGCACCTCGTGGACGGCGACTGGAACGCGGCGCGACCGCTCGTCCCGGGGCACGAGATCGTCGGGCGCGTCGCGGCGCGCGGCAGCGAGGCGGGGCTCGCGGAGGGGACCCTGGTCGGCGTCGGCTGGCAGGCGGGCTCGTGCGGCGAGTGCCGCGCGTGCACGACGGGGCGCGAGCACCTCTGCGGCGCGGGCAAGGTGCGGACGTGCGTGGGACGGCAGGGAGGGTTCGCTTCGAGCGTGCGCTGCGACGCGCGGTTCGCGTTTCCCATCCCGTCCACGCTCGATCCGACGAGCGCGGCGCCGCTCCTCTGCGCCGGCTTGACGGTGTTCTCTCCGCTCGAGCGCCTCGGCGTCGGCGTCGGGATGCGCGTCGGGATCGTGGGCCTCGGCGGCCTCGGGCACCTGGCGGTGCAGATCGCGCACCGCATGGGCGCGCGGGTCGTGGCGTTCGATCCGGATCTCGGGAAGAAGGACCTCGCGCGGTCCCTGGGCGCGGACGATCTCCTCGACGCACGGGGGCCGGCGCCCGTCTCGTCACTGGACGTCGTCCTCGTCACGACACACGTCGCGCTCGCGTGGGACGCGTGGCTGCGGGCGCTGGATCTGGGCGGCACCCTCTGCCTCCTGGGGATCCCACCCGCTCCGCTCGAGATCGACCCCGAACGGCTGCTCGACGAGGAGAAGCGCGTGACCGGCAGCGTGATCGGGAGCCCGGCCACGATGCGCCGGATGCTGGGGTTCTGCGCGGAGCGAGGCGTCCGTCCGGTCGTCGAGCACATGCCGCTGGCCTCGGTGAACGAGGCGCTCGCCCGGGTCCGCGAGGGCCGGGCCCGGATGCGGATCGTGCTCGACGCCTGAGGCGAGAGCGCTTCTCGACGCGTAAGACGGGCGCGATGGCCCAGGGTGCGGCATACTCGGAGGACATGGCCGGCGGAGACAAGCCCAGGGATGTCGTCCTCCTCGCGGGCCCTACGGAGGACCGGAAGGGCATCCAGGTGCTCCGCGCGCGAGAGGACCGCCTCGAGGCGGGCGAGGTGCGTCCGATCGAGGAGGGCAAGCCCATCCATGGAGAGATCGCGACGCTGACGCCGCGTGCGCAGGCCCCGTGGATCTGCGACGTGGACGTGAAGTACGCGCCGGAGAAGCGCGCGCCGGAGAAACGCGCGCCCGCAGCGCGGACGGGACCGGCGCAGGTCGCGACGGATGCGTACCGGGTGGAGTACGACCGGGTGTTCGGGGGGCGCGGGGTCAACTGAGGGCTACCGCAGCTCGCGCGCGACCTGGGGAAGCACCGCCATCGTGATCCGGTAGTTGCCGTTGAACGGGTCCATGTCGTCGAGTGCGGGCAAGAGCGACGTCGCGCGGGTGATCTTCCCGCTCGCGTCACGCGTGACGCGCAGCCACGGCGTCGCCATCCACTGGCGGGGGAAGCCGCGCCGGAGGTTCTCGTCGGAGATCATGTGGTCCTTGCGGAGGCCCGCCTCGTTCTCGGGCCGGTACCAGTTGTTGTGGTAGATCCACACCGTGCCGTCGGGGTCGGTGTGGCCGATCATGCCGATGTGCTGGTCGCCGGGTCTCGAGGTGTGGATGTTCATCCCCGCCACCAGCGTGCCGGCGGGGATGTGGCCGCCGTCGATGGTGTTGAGGGCGGCGACGAAGTCGGCGTGGGCCATCGGCAACTTGTGGACGCGCGCGCCGCCGGCCGCGACGTCCGCGAGCATGGCGCGCACGCCCTCCTGATCGAACGACGTGATGCCCGACAGGAAGAGCACCTTGGAGACGTTGGTCGCGCACATGCGCGGCTTGGGGTAGCGGGGACTCTCGTCCTGCGCCCCCATCCACCACCGCGCGGCGCGCATCATGCGCGCGCTGGTCGGCGTGAGGCGATCGTAGGCGAACCCATCGATGGGAGTCGCCTGCGCGGCCGCGCGCTCGGCCTCGGTGACCCGCGTGAGGCCCTCCTCGCTGGACTCGACCTCGTCGACCTCGGCGGCGCAGCCAGCGGTGAGGGGCGTGCTCGCGAGGGCGAACAGGAGGGCGAGGGCGGGACGTCGCGAGCGCATGGGCGCTGCTCCGACGCACCAACCGTGCCGCGCCGGACGTGCCGGTTTCCTCGACATTTCCGGGTCACCTGGTGCCGACGAGGGAGAGAGCGGGTGAGTAATTATCCCACCAGGTAAGTGAACAACCCTCCTGGGCCGATGCGACAAAGCATTGATTTCATTGAGTGCAAGTGCGGGCATACGGCGTGCACTCACATCGGCACACCTCGACAAGGAGCCGTCATGCGCCTCTCCCCGTTCTTCGCCGCTGCCGCCCTCGCCCTCGCCCTCTCTCCCCTCGCGTGCGCCAGCGCCGACGATGGCGCCGAGCCCGCGAACAGCGACGAGGACGTGTCGGGCGCAGACGAGATCAGGGCGCGCACGTTCACCGAGGCCGACGACGGCAGGACCGTCACGGTCCCCATGGGTCAGAACGTCCTCCTGAACCTGAAGAGCAACGCGACGACGGGCTACAAGTGGCAGGTCGTCTCGACCGACCGGACCTTCGGCTACCCGACCGAGAAGTACGTCTCGAACGGCGGGGCCGTGGGATCGGGTGGCGTCCAGAAGATGACGTGGAAGCTGACCGGCCCGCTCGACATGGTGGGCGAGCACAAGATCCGGCTCGAGTACAAGCGCGGCGCGAACGGCACGCCCGCCGACACCTTCGAGCTCACCATCAAGGTCATCGGCAAGTCGTGCCCCGCGCTCGTCCCACCGGGACCGAGCTTCTGCCCACGCGGCCGCATCGTCCCGAAGCAGGACGCCGATGGCTGCACGACGAGCTACGACTGCGTCGCCGACTGCCGGACGAACGGCTGCGCGAGCAGCGGGAGTTGCCAGGCCTGCTGGGGCCGGATGGCGTGCGTGCCTCGCGGCGCGATGTGCTGATCGCCGATCCGCTCTCGCGGGTCGTGTGCTTTCATGGCACCCGATGAGAAACGTGCTCCTCGGGTGTCTCTCCCTTTGTGGGCTCGCCCTCGCGTGTGGCGAGGCTCCCACGCCTCCGCCGAAGGTGCCCGAGGCGCCAGCGCTCGCCGCGAGCGCGCCGGTCGCCACGGCCTCGGCCGCACCGCCCGCGGAGGCGCCGAAGGTCGCGGTGAAGCCGCCGCCCGCCAGGAAGGAGCCCGGGTACGCGCTGCCGATCGTGGCGCCCGACATGGCCGAGTGGGAGCGCGCCACGAAGGTGAAGGGCGTGCCACCGGCGCCCGCGACGTGCGCGGCCTATGCGACGCGCCTGACGACGGGGAAGGACTGCCCGCTCCCGCGTCCTGCCCTCGAGCGCGCCCTGAAGGAGGCCGATCCCGGCAAGCGGGACGCACAGCTCGCCGCGCTCGAGCGCTGTCCGGGGTTCACCGTGGAGCAGCCATGGCCCGCGGGCTTCGTGCGAACGCTTCGCGCCGATCTCGCGCCGCTGGAGTGCGCGGACGCGATCGCCGATGCTGCGATCCGCAAGCCCGAGGCGGGCACGTCGCCGCTCCTGAGTCACACCCTGGCGGGGCTCTCGCTCGCTGCGCGGATCAGCCGCACGCCGCGCCCCATGCCGAGGCTCGCGCCCCCGTTCACCAAGGACCGGGTGCTCGCCCACACGCAGGCGCTCATCAAGGACTGGTACGTCGAGCAGGCGCGCATCGTCGAGGAGATCTCCCTCGCGGGCGCCAAGCTCGCGTTCTACGGCCGCGCGATCGTCGCCATCGAGGCGGGCCTCGCCGAGCTGCGCTTCATCGAGGGGACGCGCCAGATCCCCGTGCCCGAGGAGTGGAACAAGGATCCCGAGCTGAAGGATGCCTACTTCGTGACGCTCGAGCAGGCGCTCGAACCACGGAAGGCTCGCGCACGCGACGCGGTCCTCCTCGGCCTGCGCGAGCTGGCCAGCGTCGGGTTCGTGCATGATGCACGCGTCACGCGCGCGCGCGCGACCCTCGCGCGCATGTACGCGGGGCGAAGGATCGACATGCTCGACGATCTCATCCTCCCGCCGGTGACCGCCGACGACGGCGCCCTCCTCGGCGTCCTCTCCACGTTCTACGCGGGCTTTCTCCTCCCGGCGAGGGACACGACGGACCCGTCCGTCCTGTCCCGCGTGTTCCAGCGCGGCGTGCCCTGGACCGTGCGCGCCGCGCTCGACCAGGATCCCCGGCGGTTCGCGGACCCGGTCCTGAGGAGGCAGTACACCCGGGTGCGATTCGACCTCGGGCGCACGCACTGGCGCGGCGCAGACTTCGACGCGGTCCGCGACATCCTGCACCACGCGGGCGATGCGGATCCCGCCGCCCGCCTCCTCGGCGCGCTCGTGGACGCCCTCAGCCGCGGGCCCGACGACGCGGTGCAGATGATGCACGCGAAGAGCCCCGGCGAGCTCCAGATCCGCGACGTGAAGGCGCTCGAGGCGCTGGCGAAGGATCCGACCGTCGGCGCGATGGCCGAGTACGACGCGGCCGTGTTGCTCGCGCTCGCCCCGCCCGACGACGCGAGGGCCGCGTACTTCCAGGACGTGGCGGCGCGCTTCGGGCGCGCGGCCGCGGCGTTCTCCGATCCCGCGCTGCAGAAGCGCGCCGAGGAGCGCAAGAAGGCCGCCGAGCTCGTCGCGGGTGCAGCCCCGAAGTGAGCGAAAGAGGCATGCCCGAGACGAGGAAGACCGTCTGCAACCGCGACTGCCCCGACGCGTGCGGCATCGTCGCCACCGTCGAGGACGGGAAGGTGACGCGCATCGCCGGCGACCCGGCTCACCCCATCACGCGCGGGTTCCTCTGCTACCGGACGCAGCACTTCCTCGGGAGGCAGTACTCGCTGGACAGGCTGTCGTCGCCCCTCCTCCGCATCGACGGCGAGCTCCGCCCGGTGTCGTGGGAGCGGGCGCTCGACTTCGCTGCGGAGCGCCTCCTCGCGATCCGTCGCGAGTCCGGGCCCGCGGCGATCTTCCACTACAGGAGCGGCGGATCGCTCGGTCTCCTGAAGAGCCTCACCGACCTGTTCTTCGAGCGCTTCGGGCCCGTGACGGTGAAGCGCGGCGATATCTGCTCGGGCGCGGGGGACGCCGCACAGGCGACCGACTTCGGAGACGAGGACTCGAACGATCTCCACGATCTCCTGAACGCTCGGCACATCCTCGTCTGGGGGAAGAACGTCACGGTGTCCAATCCGCACGTGCTGCCTGTGCTCCTCGAGGCGAGGGCGCGCGGCGCACAGCTCGTGCTGATCGATCCCGTGAGTCACAAGACGCGGAGCCACTGCGACGTCTTCTTCCAGCCGCGCCCCGCCGGTGACTTCGCACTCGCGATGGCCGTCGCGCGGGTGCTGTTCGAGCGGGGGTGGATCGACCGCGAAGCGGAGCGGTACTGCGATCATGTGCCCGACTTCCGCCGCATGTGCGAGGCACGATCCGTCGAGGCGTGGTGCGAGGAGGCGGACGTGCCGCCGGCGTGCGCGGAGGATCTCGCGAGGAGGCTCGGGCCCGAGAAGCCGACGGCGATCCTCGTCGGGTGGGGCATGGGCCGCCGCGCGAACGGGGCGGCCATCGTCCGCGCGCTCGACGCGCTCGCGGCCCTCAGCGGCAACATCGGGATCCCGGGCGGCGGCGTGTCGTTCTACTACAAGCGCCGCGGGGCGTTCGACACCTCCTTCGTGCGTGGGCTCAGCGCCGCGCCGCGCTCGGTGTGCGAGCCGCTCTTCGGGAGGGAGGTGCTGGCCGCGAGAGATCCGCCGATCCGCGCCGTGTGGATCACCGCGGGCAACCCCGTCGCGATGCTGCCGGACTCGAACACGACGCGCGAGGCGCTCGCGACGCGCGAGCTCGTGGTCGTGGTCGACGCGTTCCTCACCGACACCGCGCGCGAGGCGCACCTGGTCCTGCCGACGACCACGCTGCTGGAGGCCGACGATCTCCTCGGCGCCTACGGTCACCACTACCTGGGCTCGGCGCGCCCGGTCGTTGCGCCCCCGGCCGACGTACGGAGCGACCTGGAGATCATGCAGGCCCTCGCGTCCCGCGTGGGCCTCGGCGACGCGATCGACGGGGACGCCGCGTCGTGGAAGCGGCGCCTCCTCGGCTCCAGGATGGAGCCCGCCGGGGTCACGCTCGAGACGCTGGATCGCGGTCCGGTGAAGAATCCGCTCGCGCCCCGGATCCTCTTCGCCGACCGACGCTTTCCGACCCCGAGCGGTCGCGTGAACCTCATCACCGAGCCGCCCGCGAGGCCGAGCGCCGAGCCCGGCGACGTGAGCTACCCGCTTGTCCTGATGTCCCTCTCGACCGAGCGCTCCCAGTCGTCTCAGTGGGCGAAGGAGCCCAGGGGTCCTGCCGTCGTGACGGTTCACCCCGACGCCGCCTCCGGGATCGCCGATGGGGGAGAAGGCCGGCTCGAGTCTCGCATCGGGTCGATGACCGTGCGCGTGAAGCACGACGCCGAGCAACGCCGCGACGTCGCCATCGTGCCGAAGGGCGGGCACCTGAGGGACGGTCGCTGCCCGAACGTCCTCATCCGCGCCGCGACGACCGACCTCGGCGAGGGCGGTGCCCTCTACGACGAGCGCGTCCGGCTCGTCCCGATGGCGTGATGCGGTGCCGGAGTGTGTCAACCCGGATCGGCATGTCGTCCTCGCGGTTGCGATCACGCGGTGAACCGTGATCGGCACGAGGCTTGCTGCTGCGTCCTGGATCCATGCGACGCTCCACCGTCTTCCTTGCCGCCTCGGGTTCCCTGCTCCTCGCGGCTTGCGGCGCCGTCGCGCCCGCGCAACCCGGCGGGGTCGATGGCGGCTCGAGCACGACGACGCCCGCCGACGCTGCCGCCGGCAGTGACGCCACGACAGGAACGCTTGTCGTGGAGGGCAGCTACGACGTCACGTTCACGTTCGCGACCGTGAACCTGCTGCCGGGAGGACCGCCCGCGCCCCCGGCGCCGCCGCCCTCGCTCGCCACGCCCGCGCGCCTGGATCTGCGCCGGGCGGGCAGCGCGTGGGAGGCCCTGTTCACGCCGCGGTGGGGCACGCCTGCCTCCCTCGCGGTGTCGGAGACCGCCGCGGCTTTGGTGCTCAAGGGCGAGGCACGCGTGCACGGCGCCGCCGGTGGCGGCGTCGGTGGCGCCACCGACACCTGGAAGACCCTCACGCTCGCGAGAGACGCGACCGGCAAGCTCACGGGCGACGTGAAGGCCTCCGGCGACGAGAGCATCTTCCAGGGCGACGTCGTCTGGAGCGGAACGCTCGTCGGCGGCGCGACGCTCGCGGCCGACGCGACGGCGCCTGAGCTCCGCTCGCGCGTGGTGTCACCGATCGGACCTGGCGATCGCATGCTTCCGTGGGATCCCATCCGCGTCCAGGCGGCGGAGCCCGTGACGCCTGCGCCCGTGCGCGACGTGACCGTCATCGCGGGGCCGACGACCACGGTGCCGCTCGTGTTCGAAAAGGCGGCGCGCCCGGACTCGTGGGCGGGCGAGGTCGCGTACACGGGGCGCGTGTCGAGCTGGGCGTCCGTGATGAACGGCCAGCCGTGGGTGGTCGCGAACACGTCGAGCTCCATCAAGGACCTCGTCGGGCTCGCGGCGGCGCCGCTGTCGACGCCCTTGAAGTTCCTGCAGCTCGGCTTCGCGGCGCCCGAGATCGGCTTCGACTCGGACGTCGTGTTCGCGAGTCTGTGGGGCGAGAGCCGCTTCCTCGGGGGCGGGTTCACCGGCGCCACCGACCCCCGCTGCGAGGCGGGTGGCTGCGTGAAGATCGGTCCCGCCTCGTTCGGCGTCTGCGACGCCACGCGCGCCGGCTTCGCGGGGATCCTGGCGAGCGACGCGACGAAGACCAAGGTTGGCCTCCGGTACCGTGTCCTTGCCGAACCGGAGAACCCCGGCGATCTGTTCGTGCACTCGGACCTCGTGACGCTCGAGCTCGCTCGCCAGGGCGGGCAGCCGGTCGACACGATCGTACGGCCGAGCGACGTCAAGATGCCGAAGCTGGCGACGTCCATCGACGGCATGAGCTTCGGCACCACGTGGCTCGACCTCGACGTCGCGGCCCCCGCCGGTACGGGCCCGGTCGGGGTCGCGGTCGCGATCGGCGGCCCGTCGGCGCTCGTCGGCGTCTGCGGCGGTCCTCCCATCGCGCGTGTGAAGCTCGAGGTCCTCGTCGAGCGCGTCGGCTGGAAATAGTCCGGAACTTCTCCCGGGTGCGTGTGTCCACGCGCCCGATGACTCCGTACCTCGCCGGCCACGCACGCACCTCCATCCTCGTCCCCGCGCTGCTCTGCGTTCTCGGGGGCTGCGCGCCCGATCCCGCCGCGCCGACCCGCGCCGTCGCGCGCGCTCCCGCGATCCTGCCGCTCCGCTCGCTCCGCCTCTACGAGACGGGCGTGGGCTACTTCGAGCGATCAGGCGCCGCGTCCGGGCGCGCGATCACGTCGCTGCCGGTGCCTGCGGGGCACCTCGACGACGCGCTGAAGTCGCTCGTCGTGTTGAACGCCGGCGCTGGAGGCAAGGTCGGTGGCGTCGCCTTCGCCAGCAGCGTGAGCCGCGCCACGGCGCGCGTGCGCGCGGGGCTGCCGTCCGACCCCGACCAGGCGATCGGGTTTCGTGACCTCTTGGCCAGCATGAAAGGCGAGAAGGTCACGATCGCGACGCGCGCGTCGCGCGTCCCGGTCGCCGGGCGGGTCATCGAGGTCACCCACGAGATCGACGAGGTCGCCCTCCGCGCCCAGTCCGTCCGCGAGCGCAAGCCCGGGGAGGGCGACGGCGCGCGGCCCGATCCGAAGCGGCTCACGCTCACGCTCACGCTGATCGGCGATCGCGGCGAGGTCCGCGTGATCGAGGCCGCCGACATCCTCGAGATCCAGCCGGCGGATCCCGCCTTCCGCGCGCGCCTCGACGCGGCCTTGGACGCGCTCTCCACGCGGAGCGCCCAGAACGCGCGCGCCGTCCAGCTCCTCGGCGACGCGAGCGGGCAGATCACGTTCGGCTACATCGCCGAGACGCCGATCTGGCGCGCGACGTACCGCCTCGTCCAGGCGGCCGACGCGAAGGCCGACGCCGAGCTCCAGGGCTGGGCGCTGGTGCACAACGACACGGACGAGCGCTGGGCCGCCGTGCGCCTCGAGCTGGTCAACGGCGAGCCCGACTCCTTCCTGTTCCCGCTCGCCGCGCCCCGGTACGCGCGGCGATCCCTCCTCCACCCGGACGAGCCGCTCTCCACGCTGCCGCAGCTGCAGGGCACCACGGCCGACGCGATGTGGGGCGACCACACCGACAGCGTCGGCCATGGGGGAGGGGGCTCGATCGGGTATGGCTCCGCGGAGGGGCACATATCGGGCAGCCACAGGGTCGGCGTGCCCAGCATCCGGATGGGGGCGACGAGCGTGAGCGGCACGTCCGTGCGCCCGAGCTCGGTGCTGGCCGTCGGCAACCTGGCCGAGCTCGTACAGGCGAGCGGCGTCGAGAACGGGGCGTTCTTCACGTACGCGCTCCCTGGCGGCTTCTCCCTCGACTCCCACGCGAGCGCGCTCGTCCCCTTCGTGAGCCACCGCGTGCGCACGGAGACGATCGCGCTCTTCGCGTCGGCAGGCGCCTCGGCGCGGGCGGCCGTTCGCCTCGTCAACACGACGGGCCAGACGCTCCCCGCCGGGACGATCGCGGTCTTCGGATCCGCCGGCTTCGCGGGCGAGACCACGCTCGACCGGCTGAAGCCCGGCGAGCGGCGCTTCCTCCAGGTGGGAAACGATCTCGACGCCGAGGTCACGCCGAAGGACGCCGTGCGGCGCGAGGAGTCGAAGCGGGTGACGTTCCAGCACGACCAGCTCGAGGAGCACTTCCTCGCGACGACCGAACTGACGTGGGACCTGGAGAATCGCGGAGGCGCGGCGCGCACGTTCCACGTGGGGATGGACGTGCACAGGAACGCCAAGATCACGGGCACCGATCGCGTCGATTTCGACGAGGCGAAGGGCCACCCCATCGCGATCTTCGACGCACCGCCGCGCAAGAAGACGGCGCGCACGTTCACCGTCGTGGAGGGCCTGTCCCGCGCGACGACGCTCGGCTCGCTCGCGAGCAAGCCCGTCCACGAGCTCGCGCAGCGACCGTCCCTGCCGGCGGCCGAGGTCGCGGTGCTCGCGCAGGCCGAGCCCAGGATCCGCGATCTCGAGGGCGAGCAGGCGCGCGCGGCGGCGGCCGAAAAGGTCGCGTCCGACATCGAGAGCGATCTGGAGCGGCTGCGCGAGCACATGAAGGCGCTCGGCGGGGACAAGGGCGGGGCGGGCACCGCGGCGGGGCCCCTCGTGAAGCGCGTGATCGACGCCGAGGACCGGCTAGACCAGGCGCGAAGGAACAAGGAGACGGCCTCGCGCGAGGTCGAGAAGAAGCGTGAGGCCGTGCGCGAGGTCCTCAAGAGACTGGCCTCGCGGTAGCCTCCGAACCTAGACTCCACCCGTGGATCTCCACGGCTGGATCGACGCCTACCTCGATCACCTGCGCGTGGAGCGCGCCCTGTCGAGGAACACGCTGGAGGCCTACGCGCGCGATCTCTCCAGGCTCGCGGCCTGCCTGCCCGAGGACGTCGACGTGGCGCGGATCGATCTCGCCGGCATCACGGACCTGCTGAAGAAGAGCCTGGACCAAGGGCTGTCGGCGCGATCGACGGCGCGCATGCTCTCCTCGCTGCGCGGCTTCTTCCGGTTCCTCGTTCGTGAGCGGGCCACGCCGGAGGACCCGACGCGGCTCGTCGACCGCCCCCGCCTCCCGCGCAAGCTGCCGCGCGTGCTGTCTTTCGAGGAGGTCGAGCGGTTGCTGGTGCTGCCCGATCTGGAGCGCCCGCGCGGGCTCCTCCACGCGGCGATGATGAACGTGATGTACGCGTGCGGCCTGCGCGTCACCGAGCTCGTGACGCTCGGCGTGTCCGACGTGGATCTCGAGCGCGGCCTGGTGAGGCCCCTCGGCAAGGGAGGGAAGCGGCGCATCGTGCCCATGGGTGAGGTCGCGATCGACCTCGTGACACGGTGGCTCGCGGTACGCGCGGATCACCCCCACGCGGCCAGATCGAAGGTGCTGTTCCTCTCCCCGAGGGGCGGCGGCTTCACGCGCCAGGGGTTCTGGAAGCTCCTCAAGCGCAACGCCGCGGCAGCCGGCGTGACGACGCCGATCTCTCCGCACAAGCTCAGACACTCGTTCGCGACGCACCTCCTCGCCCGTGGCGCGGATCTCCGCGCGGTCCAGGCGATGCTTGGGCACGCCGATCTCGGCACGACGGAGATCTACACGCGGGTCAACCGGGATCACGTGCGTCGGGCGTACGACGCGGCGCACCCTCGCGCTCGGCGGTGACCCTCCGACACACTGCCACCACCGCGTCGAGCACGTAGTGCGCGCGCGCGGAGTCCCCGACGGAGAGGTACGGCGTTCGCGTGAAGACGTCGACTCCCAACCCGAACCTCGGTAGCTCCCCGGCGAGCAGCTCCCCGGCGGCCGCCTCCCAGCTCCGGGCTCTGCACCCCAGCCGCTCCTCGGGATCCGGCGTCCGTGCCCCGTCGAAGTAGAACGGATCGTAGGGGAGCACCAGCGACACGACGAGCCTTCCCTCGGCGCCGAGCGCCCGCCGCAGCGCCTCGAGCAGGGCCCTCGGCCGCGCGCAGCGATCGAGCACGTTGAGGCACGTCACGAGGTCCCACTCCCCGGCGCGTACCCCCGCCGCCGCCACGTCCACGCGCGAGCACGGGAAGCCGCGGCGCCGGAGCCGCCAGGCCATCGCGCGCGAGACCTCGGTCGCGTGCACCGCGCCGCACAGCGGCGCGAGGCACGCGGTGACGTCGCCCGACCCCGCGCCGACGTCGAGGCAGCGCGCGATGCGTGCGGGGCCGAGCAAGCGCCGCCACTGCTCGGTGCCGAGGAGGTGCATCCGGTACATCCCCAGCGCACCGTTGACGTCGAAATCCGACGCGAAGCGCTTGAGCGCATGGTTGAGCCGCGTCGTCGCCAGACCGTGCCTCCCCGAGGGGAGCCACGCGAGGAACGTCTCCGTCTCCGCGTCCGGGCCGAGCTCCACGAAACGCGCGCGGAGGGGCTCCGGAAGCCTCCGCGTATCGCAGCCGTAGCGGAGCCCCTCTCGCGCGCTGATCGCTACTCCTCCGCGTTCTCCGATCGGAGCTGCCCGTCCAGCTCGACCTCCCTCCCCACGACCCGCCCGCCGCGCACGTGTCGCGACCAGATCCCGTCGCCGTCGATGTCGCCACGCCCGATCGCCTCGAACGAGCTCCCCGTGGAGCGGTAGTCGTACTGGTAGTACTGGGGGTAGTCGAAGCTGAAACGGAGGCACCCGAAGCCCACGTCCTTCCGCTCGGGGTGCCAGTCCGAGCGGGCCGAAGCGTACTTCTGGCCGCCGACCTGCTTCTCGTCGACGGGCACTGCGCCGACGGCGCTCGGGCACAGCACCTCGTCGGCCTCGTAGCGCGCAGCGGCCTGCTTCGAGATCAGTCCGACCGTGTTGAGCACCTCCGCGCGCTTCGCGTTGCCCACGTACCTGCGAAAACCGACGAACGCGAGCACGACGAGCGTCCCGAGGAGGACGACCAGGAAGGTGCCGACCGAGAGCGCGATCACGGTCCCGATGCTCGTGCCCTTCGAGGGGGGCACGGGCGGCCGGACGTCCGGCGGCGGCGGTCCGCCGGGCGCGCCGAAGCCGCCGGCGGGCTGTGTCGCGCTCATGGGGCGGACCTTAGCACGGCGGGATGCCAGACCCCTGCGGGATCCGCCGCCGCCGGAGATCGGCGCGCGCCAGAAAGTGCCACGGCTTGCGCGGACCTCCCCGCAGTAGTGCTAGTGTTCGGCTGGATGCGCGTCGTTCGTCCGGGCTGGTGGCCGTTCGTTGCGGTCGTGGTCGCTTGCAGCGAGACCCAGCGGGGCGCTCCCCCGCCACCGGTCGACGCACCGGAGGCTGGCGTTCCCGTCGAGGAGGTGGAAGCGGGCGCGCGCGCGGAGGAGGACTCGGGCCCGTCCTTCCCGGACATCGACTTCTGCAAGAACTGCGGGAAGGCGGCGAAGAGCGGGGTGGTCGCGCTCAGCGTGGTCCTCGAGGCGTCCGGCATCGTCGCGAGCAGGGCCCACCCCGGCATCTTCTACATTCACAACGACGCGGGGGACAGCCCGCGCTTCTTCGCGATCGACGCGACGGGCGCCGACAAGGGCACCTGGAACGTGACGGGGGCCAAGGCGCAGGACTGGGAGGACATCTCGCTCGGGCCGTGCGAGCCGGGCCAGCCCGGCGCGTGCATCTTCCTCGGCGACATCGGCAACAACGGAGGGAACGCCAAGGACTACGTGATCTACCGCGTGGCCGAGCCGGAGACGCATGGTCCAGGCACCCACACGACGGCCGCGGTCGCCTTTCCCTACCGGTACCCGAGCGCCTTCCCGAACAGCGAGACGATGTTCGTCCACCCCGTCACCGGGGTGATCACGATCGTCACGAAGGTCCCGAGCGGGCCCTCGGAGATCTTCGAGTTCCCGATGCCGCTCACGCCAGGGAAGGTCGCCACGCTCGTCAGCGTCGGAAAGGTCCAGCCGACGACCGGCGACGTCCAGTACACGGGCGGCGACGTGCATCCAGGCGGCCACGGCGTCCTCGTCCGCACGTACTCGCACACGTACTACTTCAAGAGCGCCCCGGGACAGTCGGCGGGGAAGTCGCTCCTGGGCGCTCCCTGCATCGTGCCCTCCGCGGGATCCGGCACCGAGGCGGTCGGCTGGCTGGGGGACGGGACGGGCTACATCGGACTTCCGGAAGGACAGGGCTCCACGATCACCGTCGTCAAGTGCGTGCCGCCGTGAGCCTCACCGGCCGCGTCGGTCCGCGGCGAGCAGGACATCGCCCATGAAGTGGACGAGCTGCCACTTCTGCGCGGTCGTGGGCGTGCCCTCGAGCTCCACGTGCACGATCGCGGGACTCACGATCGCCTGACGCAGGCGCGCGGGCGGGACCTCGCGCGCGAGCCACGCGGTCTCGGTCGCCGGGATGACCGTGTCGCCGGCGCCATGCAGCAGGAAGACGTCCGCCTGGATGTCGGCGAGCTTGTCGCGCGGCGAGACCGCCGCCATCTCCGCGGCGTGCCCGTCGATGGCGTGTAGCAGGGTAGGACGGACGCCCTCGAGGTCCCCCGCGAAGAGAGTCTCGACCCGCGCCTGGCTCGACGGCGAGAGCTTCTTCGCCTCGGCGCGCGCGCGGTCGCGCTCCTCCCAGAGCCACAGCTTGATCGACTCCCGGGCGGCCGGCACGTCCTCGGCCGGGAAGAACTCCGCGACGCGCGCGTGGAGGAGCACCATGCCACCGTAGGCGTGCGGCTGCACCGGCGACGTCGCTCCGTCTGGTCCGGTCGCCGGCTGGCCCGCGAAGAACCGCGACACGCGGGCCATGTCGTGGTGCGCACCCACCGCCACAACCACGGACGCCACGTCGCGGTAGCGTGGATCGGCGGCCGTGAGGAGCGCGATGCCACCGCCGAAGCTCATCCCCATCACGCCGACCCGTTCGTGTCCCGTGCGCAGCGCCAGCGCGACCATCGCCGCGCCCACCGTGTCGATCGAGCGGGCCTCGACCACGTAGTCGGAGAACTCGACCACCTCGGGGGTCAGGATCGTCACGCCCGCGCGGGAGAGCGCGCGCGAGAACCGGAGGAGGCGCGGCTCGTCGATGCCCTTCCTGTGGACGCCATGGATGAGGACCATCGCCGGCGGTCGAACGGCGCCTTCGGGCACGAACACGCGCGCGCGCACTTCGCCTCGCGGCGCTGCGAACGTGAGGATCTCCTCCCGGACGCCGCCCGCCGTAGCGGCGCCGGCGTCCTGGAAGGCGAGCAGCAACCTCGCCGCGCGCACGTGGCTCGCCACGGGGGGCTCGACGGCCAGGCCCAGGAGGAAGAGGACGAAGACGAAGAGTGGGCGTGCGCTCGGCCTGCGGGAGGGGCTCACGGCGTTCGCGGCGGCGGGGAGCGGGGAGGCGAGGTCCATGTCGAAGGAACGGCACATGCGGGGCGTGGCTTCCGGCTTCCCACAAGGAAGGACAAGGAGATACGCACCGTTACAAGTGTACCGCGCGCGAGCCCACGGGGCCGCCAACTCTGCCGCCCGACCTCTGGCCATGCTCGGCTACGCTCACGTCGCCCCATGCGACGCGCGATCCTCCACGTCGACATGGACGCGTTCTTCGCGTCCGTCGAGCAGCACGACGATCCATCGCTGCGGGGGAAGCCCGTGCTCGTCGGTGGGCGCTCGCGCCGCGGCGTCGTGGCGGCTGCCTCGTACGAGGCCCGGAAGTTCGGCGTGCACAGCGCGATGCCCATGCACGAGGCGCTCCGGAGATGTCCCCACGCGGTCGTCGTGGAGGGTCGGCGCGGGCGCTACGCCGAGGTGAGCCACGCCGTCTTCGAGATCTTCCGCCGGTACACGCCGCTCGTCGAGGGTCTGAGCCTCGACGAGGCGTTCCTCGACGTGACGGGGAGCGAGTCCCTCTTCGGCGACCGGGTGGAGATCGCGCGCGCCATCAAGGACGCCATTCGCGAGGAGACCCGCCTCACGGCCTCGGCTGGCGTCGCGCGCTGCAAGTTCGTCGCGAAGATCGCGAGCGATCTCGAGAAGCCCGACGGTCTCGTCGTCGTGCCCGAGGACGCCAGGGCATTCCTCGCGCCGCTCCCGATCGAGCGGATGTGGGGAGTGGGCGCGAAGACCGCGCCGCTCCTCCGGGGACTGGGCCTGACGACCCTCGCGCACCTCGCGGCGGCCGATGCCCGCGTCCTCGAGCGCGCGCTCGGCTCGTGGGGCGCCGAGGCACGGAGGCTCGCCTGCGGGGACGATCCGAGGTCGGTCGAGCCGGACGGGGAGGCGAGGTCGATGGGCGCCGAGTCGACGTACGAGCACGATCTCGTGGACCGCGAGGACATCGCGCGGACGTTGCTCGCCCACGCGTCGCGCGTCGCGGAGCGGCTCACGGAGGGGGGCCTCGCCGGCCGCGTGGTCGTCGTGAAGCTGAAGTACGCCGACTTCTCGCTCGTCTCGCGGAGGGTCACGCTGGACGCACCGGTGAGCGACACGCGATCCATCCACGAAGCTGCGCTAGAGCTGCTCGCGCGCTTCGACCTCGGGGCGCTCGGCGTGCGCCTCACCGGCGTGTCCGTCTCCGATCTCGCCGCCCGCGGGCGCGGGCAGCGAGCGCTGTTCGACGATCGTTCCCGGGAGAAGCAGGAGCGCCTGGAAGCGGTGCGCTTGCAGATGAAACGTCGCTTCGGCGAGGCCAGCGGGACCCTCGCCTCCCTGCTGGAGGAGGCGGACGTGGTGGTCCCGCACGCGCAGAGGCTCCCCGACGCGCGCAGGGGAGGGCGGCGCTGACGCACCGGGGGCCTGGCGAAAGTGGGCAGCCGGCGGCCGCTTCGACTATCGTGGTGCGGCCATGACGAAGGGGCTGTACCTCGCCTGTGCGATCCTCACGGTGGTCCTCGCGGCTTGCGGCGGGAAGGCCAAGTCAGGCGAGAAGTGCAAGCTCGAAGCCAAGCAGGTCTGCGAGATCAAGCAGGCGGCCCTCGTGTGCCAGTCCGGCAAGTGGACCCCCGTCAAGTGTCGCGGTCCGAAGGGGTGCGTCGCGGTCCAGGGGGAGGGCGACTGCGATCAGGCGATCGCCGAGGCGGGCGAGGTCTGCGTGATCGAGAGCGACCACGCCTGCACCCCCGACCAGAAGGCGGTGGTCGCGTGCAGGAAGGGCAAGTGGGCGAGGGAGGCGGCGTGCGGTGGTGCGAAGGGCTGCCAGCGCGCCGCGAAGGACGTGAGCTGCGACAACTCGATCGCCTCGCCGGATGACCCGTGCCTCGTCGACAAGGACTACGCGTGTGCCCCGGACAGGAAGAGCTCGCTCGTATGCAAGGGCGGCAAGTTCGAGGCGTCGACCCTCTGCAGGGGCCCGAAGGGGTGCGCCGTCGCGCCCGGCGCGATCCAGTGCGACGACACGGTCGCCGAGGTCGGCGACGCCTGCGAGAAGAAGGCCAACGAGGATCACTTCGCGTGCTCGCTCGACGCGAAGAGCGTCCTCAAGTGCGACGCCGCCAAGTTCGTCGTGGTCGAGAAGTGCCGCGCGAAGGACACGTGCAAGATCACCACCGAGGGGACCGGCTGCGGGCCGTGATCGGCCCGGTCAGCCCCGTCGCGCGAGCGCGCGCAGGGGCGCCTCGGCCGAGGCGGTGGCCTCCGCGTCCACGATCGGTGCGACGCGCACGCGTGTCGGGGGCTCGGGGGTGTCGAGCGCGACGCGTGTCGCAACGGGGCCCGGCGCCGACGCGGGGGCGGGGCTCAGTCGCGAGAGGATGAGCGGCGCGGTCATGAGCAGGCCGGGCACCGCGGCGAGCGCGACGCCGACCCCGGTCGCGCCGCCGAGGATCGCCGCGGCCAGGAGCGCCGCGACGGACGTCACGCCCGCGAGCAGGGGCCCCCACCCCCGCATCCGCGCGATGCCGACGAGCGAGGCGAGGAGGGACAGGCAAAGGGCGCCGAGCCCCACCGCGGCGCCCACGTGCGAGCCGCGGGCGGCGTCGAGCGCGAAGTAGCCCCCCGAGAGGAACGCGGCCGCGGTGGCGGTCATCGAGGCGAGGACCCAGCGTCGAAAGCGGACCGGCGAGAAGGCGGCGCGCGCCTCGTCGGTGTTCAGCATCGGGTGACCGAGCGCGAGGGCGGCGCCGGTGCCCGCGGCCATCAGAGCGGCCTCGTGCTCGACCCGATGGGACATCCACAGCGACGCGATCGTGACGATGAGCGTCGGGGCGAACACGACCCAGGCGGTGCCGCGCGAGAGCGCCTGGGTCACGAGCCCGCGTCGAGAGAGGCCGACCGCCGCGACCGCCATCACCGCGGCAGGGAGCATGTCGTACCCGCCAAGGAACGGGGAGCGTGCGACCATGACGCCCACGCCCACCGCGGTCGCGCCCATCGCCAGCGAGGCGCCGGCCCTGCGCCACGCCGGCACGGTGGTCTGGGTGGCCATCCTGGTCGGAACGACGGGCGGGAGGTTTTGTTCCCGGAAAGAGCGGACCACGGCCGCCGGACCGCGGACGGGGACCGCGGTCCAGCGGCGTGGTCCATTGACGAGGCAACCACCGTCGCGTGATTCTAGGGCGGATGCTCCGCAACGTGATCTTCGTCGCGCCGTTCCCTACCGACGCGACGATGCGGTTCGTGCGCGCGACGCGCGGTCTCGACCGCGTGCGCCTCCTCGGCGTCGTTCACACGCCGCCCGAGGACGATGTGTACGACGACGTCGTCCGGGTGACCGAGCCGCAGAACGTCGAGCACGTCTCGGCCGCGGTCGAGGCCCTCCGCCAGCGCCACGGCGCGCCGCACCGCATCCTCGGCGTGCTCGAGGCCATGATGGTCGAGCTCGCGCAGGTCCGCGAGCGCTTCGGTGTCGTCGGCACGAGCGTGCGAACCGCCGAGCTCTTCCGCGAGAAGGCGCGCATGAAGGACGCCCTCCGCGCGGCCGGGCTGCCCGTCGCGCGCCACAGTCTGATCGCGTCGGAGCGCGACGCGGCGGCCTTCGCGGAGGAGGTCGGCTTCCCCGTGGTGGTGAAGCCCCCCGCGGGCATGGGCGCGAAGGCCACCTTCCGCGTCGGCTCACGCGAGGAGCTCATCGACGCCGTGCGATCCATGAGCGCGCGCCCCGGCGCCCCGATCCTCGCGGAGGAGATGCTGCGGGGGAGCGAGCACAGCTTCGAGACCATCACCGTGGGCGGCGTCCCGCGCGTGTGGTCCGTGTCGGACTACCTCCCGGGATGCCTCGAGGTGCTCGAGAACCCGTGGATCCAGTGGGCGGTCGTGCTCCCGCGCGAGACGGACGACGCCCGCTACGCGCGCGCCCGCGAGGCCGGCTTCGCGGCCATCCGCGCGCTCGGCCTCGAGGACGGGATGACCCACATGGAGTGGTTCGAGCGCCCCGACGGCACGCTCGCCATCGGCGAGATCGCCGCGCGTCCGCCCGGGCCGCAGCTCTGCCAGATGACCGGACTCGCCCACGGGATCGACGTGTACCGGGCGTGGGCGCGCGCCGTGGTGGACGGTGAGCTCGACGCGCCGTGGGAGCGTAAGTACGCGGCCGGGTGCGCCTACATCCGCGGCATGGGCCACGGCCGGGTGGTGTCGATCCGCGGCGTGCGGGAGACCCACGAGGCCATCCACAAGTGGCTCGTCGAGGCGAAGCTCCCCACCATCGGCGCGCCGAAGAGCGACAGCTACGAGGGAGACGGCTACGTCGTCGTCCGGCACCCCCAGACGGACGGGGTGAAGGCCCTCATCAAGAAGATCATCGAGACGCTCGAGATCCGCTACTCGGGCCCCGGCTGACCTCGCCGATAGGACGTGGCGGCGAGGGACCGATCCGCTATACCCGCTGAGCGATGCAGCTCTTCAGCGTCCCAGGCAACACGCAGCGCCTCGACGGGGGCGCGATGTTCGGCAACTGTCCGCGCCCCGTGTGGGAGAAGTGGGCGCCCCCCGACGAGCGTCACAGGATCTCGCTCGCGTGCCGCGCGCTCCTGGTCCGCGAGGCGGGGGGGCGCAACGTGCTCCTCGAGGCCGGCATCGGGGCGTTCTTCGACCGCAAGCTCCGCGAGCGCTTCGGTGTGGAGGAGGAGGAGCACGTCCTGCTCGCGTCGCTCGCGCAGATCGGCGTCGGGCCTGGCGACATCGACGTGGTGGTGCTCTCGCACCTGCACTTCGATCACGCGGGGGGCGTCCTGACGGCGCATCGCTCCGACGCGCCGCTCGAGCTGGTGTTCCCGAAGGCGCGGTGGGTGATCGGCGAGCGCGCGTGGCAGCGCGCGAGGAGCCCGCATGCGCGCGACCGGGCGAGCTTCATCCCGGAGCTCGTGCCGCTCCTCGAGGCGACCGGGCGGGTCGAGCGGGTCAAGGGCGAGACGAGCGAGACCCTGGGGGCCGGCTACTCGTTCACGTTCTCGGAGGGGCACACGCCCGGGCTCATGCTCACGCGTGTGGAGGGCCACGGCTCGGGGCCGATCACGTTCATGGGCGATCTCGTCCCGGGCGTGCCGTGGGTGCACCTGCCGATCACGATGGGGTACGACCGCTACCCGGAGCTGTTGATCGACGAGAAGAGGGCCGTGCTCGACCGCGTGATCGCGGAGGAGGGCAGGACGTTCTTCACGCACGATCCGCGGTGGTCCGCGGCGCGGGTGGGGCGTGACGCGCCGGGGAAATACGCGGCTCGGGAGATGGTCGAGACGCTGGCGGGGTGAGGCCGGCGGTCCCCCTCAGAACCGCCCCGCCCGGAAGTCCATCACGGCCTGCTCGACCTCCGCGCGGGTGTTCATCACGAACGGCCCGTACTGCACGATCGGCTCTCCGAGCGGCTTGCCCGCGACGATCAGCGCCTTCGCGGGTCCACCCTCGGCGGCGAGCGTGATCGCGTCGCCGTCGCCGAGGACCCCGATCTCACCGCGCGCGAGGATCCGGCCGCCGATCGCGACCGTGCCCTCGAACGGGTAGACGAACCCCTCGTGGCCCCGCGGCACCGGCACCGTCGCCGCCTGGCCCGCGGGGATCGCGACGTCCACGAACACGGGCTCCGTCGCGCGCCCCGAGATGGGGCCCGTCACGCCGCCGACGGATCCGGCGAGCACGCGCGCGGTCGCGGCGCCGAGCGCGACGCACGGGATGTCGGCGGCCTGAAGGTCCTTGTACGTGGGCGTGCGCATCTTCTCGGACGCGGGCAGGTTGAGCCAGAGCTGGAAACCCCACACGAGGCCCTCCTCCTGCTCGGGCATCTCGGAGTGCACGATGCCGCGGCCCGCGGTCATCCACTGCGCGCCTCCTGCGTCGAGCAGGCCCTCGTGGCCCTGGTTGTCCTTGTGGCGGAAGCGACCCGCGAGCATGTACGTGATGGTCTCGAAGCCGCGGTGCGGGTGATCGGGGAACCCGGCGAGGTAGTCCTGGGGCTCGTCCGAGCGGAACTCGTCGAGCATCAGGAAGGGATCGAGGTTGCGGATCGCGGGCGTACCGATGACGCGGGTGAGCTTGACGCCCGCGCCGTCGCTGGTGGGGATCCCGCGCGTGGTCCGGGTGATGGCGCGGGGGATCGTGGCCGTGGTGTCGTGCGTGGTCATCGGGTTCTCCTCGCGCACATCATGCGGCCGCGGGGCCTGCGGATGAAGGTGGGGGCGCGGCGACGGATTGTTGTGACATGAGCAACAATAGCGACGCTCCGTCGCCGCCAGGACGGTCCGCGGGGTGTCCGGCGTCGGGTCACCGGCCACCGACCTCCACCCAGATCCCATGCTTCGGCCGGAGCGTGATCAGCGGGCTCAACTCGAGCGGCCTCGCGGGCACCCGCGCGAGCGTGTGATCCCTCAGGACCTTCGCGAGGATGATCTGGGCCTCCATCATCGCGAACGCGTTCCCGATGCATGTGCGGGGACCGCCGCCGAAGGGCAGGTACGCGTACTTGTTCCGCGCCTCCTTCCGCTCGGGCGTGAAGCGCTCCGGATCGAACCCCTCCGGGTTCTCCCACAGCCCCGGGTGGCGGTGCAGCGAGTAGGGTGAGATCCCGACGATGCTCCCCTTCGGCACCGCGTACCCCGCCACCACGTCGTCCTCCACGGCCTGCCGCTCGAACGTCCAGGCGGGCGGGTAGAGCCGGAGCGCCTCCTCGAGCACCATCCGCGTGATCTCCAGGCGGCGCACGTCCTCGAAGCGGATCTCGCGTTCCCCGATCACCTGCCGCACCTCGGCCACCACGCGACGCTCCCACTCGGGGTGGCACGAGAGGAGGTGGAACGTGAAGGCCAGCAGGTTCGCCGTCGTCTCGTGGCCCGCCAGCACGAGCGTCAGGACCTCGTCGCGTAGCTGGCGCTCGGTCATGCGCTCCTTCCCGTCGTCGCCGCGCGCGCTCATCAGCATGCCGAGGAGGTCGTCCCCGTCCGAGCCGGAGCGGCGTCGCTCGTCGATGATGCGCGTGAACAGGTCGTCGATCGTGCGGACGGCCTTCTTGAACCCGGCGTTTCGCGGTGTCGGCACCCACGGCGGCACACGGACGATCGACTCCGCGTAGTCGTTCGCCCACTCGAGGCTGTACTGGAGCGCCTCGCCGATGGCGCTCGAGTCGCCGTCCACGTCGGTCGTGAACAGCGTCTGCCCGACGATCGCGAACGTGAGGCGCATCATCTCGGCGTGCACGTCGAGGACCGGCGCGTGCCCGTCGCTCGAGCGCGGGAGGTGTTGCCAGCGCGCGAGCATGCGGTTGGTCTCGCTCGCCATCGTGTTCGCGAACCCCACCAGGCGGTCGCGGTGGAACGCCGGCTGCGACAGGCGCCGCTGGCGCTTCCAGAACTCGCCCTCGCTCGTGAGGAGGCCGTTGCCGAAGATGACCTTGAGACCCTGGTAGTTCCGGCTCTTGGTGTAGTTCCTGGCGTTGTCGGTGAGGACGTGCTTGATGGCCGCCGGATCGTTGAACAGGAAGTAGCGGTACCACCCGAACCTGTACTGGACGGCGTCGCCGTACTGCGCCCGGCCCCGCAGGAAGAGGCCGAGCGGATCCCTCCATCCCTCGAACACGCTGCCGAAGAAGAAGACCCCGGGCGGGATCGGCGCCCGCTTCGGAGGCCCGGCAGGGGCCGAGCCCCGAGGTGCCTCCGCGTCCGCGTGCAGGGCGCGCCCCGACTCCCTGTCCGGGGAGACGCGCGGGCGGTTCGCGCTGGCGTCCTTGATCTCGTTGGCTGCTCGGGCCGGCACCGACATCGCATCCTCCAGGACAAAAAGTGAGGCGACCCTCACGTTGGGCCCAGAATGTGAGGGTCGTCTCACATTTGTCAAGTGCAGTCGCGCACGTCCTGCACCACATGCAGGAACTGCGGGTGGTCGCCGCGCTCGCGCAGCCTGGATTGCTGCAGTTGTCTGGACCGTCGCACGAGGCCGCGCGGGGGCGCCCAATGGCAGGCTTCCTGCTTGGCTCGATCGCATCATGACCATCCTCTGCGGAACCGACTTCTCCATGCCCGCCAGCCAGGCCGTCACGACCGCCGCGCTCCTCGCGAAGCGCGCGAACGAGCGCCTCCGCCTGGTCCACGTGTTCGACGACCTCGCGACCGTCACCATCAACGTCGAGGACGCGAAGGGGCCGCTCCTCGGTTCGCTCCGCGACGCGGCCGCGCGCGTCCGCTCGACAGGCGTGGAGGTCGACGAGGAGCTCGCGTTCGGCCGTGTCGGGGACGTCCTCGCGAGCATGACGGGCCCGAACGAGGCGCGCCTCGCGGTCGTCTCCTCCCTGGGCCTGCGGGCGCCGGCGCGGTGGCTCCTCGGGAGCGTCGCGGACAGGCTCGCGCGCCAGTCCCGCGTGCCGGTCATGATCGTGCGCGACGCCGCGCCCTTCGAGCGCTGGCTTCGCGGCGAGCGCCCGCTCGAGGTCCTCGTGGCGGCGGACCGATCCGCGTCGTCGGACGCGGCGGTGGGGTGGATCCGCGAGCTGCTCGCGTTCGGGCCGTGCCACGTGACCGTCGCGGCGATCGCGAGCCCGATCGACGACGTGGAGCGCCTGGGCGTCAAGGCGACGTTCGACTTCGACAAGGTGGACCCCGAGGTCGAGCGGAGCATCCTGCGCGATCTCCACGCCAAGGTGGGCGCGCTCCTGGGCGATCTCGACCCGCGCTACGTCGTGCGCCAGGCCGCGGGCGGAATCGATCACACGCTCGTCACGCTCGCCGGCGAGCTCGGCGCCGATCTCCTGGTCGTCGGGACGCACCAGCGCTCCCTCCTCGGACGCATCTGGCACGGATCCGTCTCACGAGGGGTCGCGCACCTCGCCCCCATCAGCGTCGCGGCGGTGCCGACGCCACGTGGCCCGCACGAGCGACGCGTGCCGGACATCCACCGCGTCCTCGCGGCCACGGACTTCTCGGAGGCGGGGGATCGTGCCCTCTCGCTCGCCGTGGCCCTCCTCCCCAACGGGGGTCGGCTGCACCTCGTGCACGTGCTGCCACCCGCGATGGGCCAGACGCCGGTGGGCGATCTCCTGCCCACGGTGCGCGGAACGCCCGAGGAGCGCGCCGCCGTGAAGGCGGAGATCCATCAGCGTCTTCGAAGGGTGGCCGAGGCCGGCGTGACGCATCCCGACGTGAAGGTGGACGTGGAGGCGCTCGAAGGCGTGATCGCCGACGAGATCTGTCACGCCGCCGAGCGCGAGTCCGTCGACGTCGTGTGCCTCGGTCAGTACGATCGCTCCGGCCTGGTCGCGCCGTCGGTCGCTCGCGCCGTGCTCAGGCAGTGTCGCCGGCCGGTGATCGTGGCGGGCCACGAGGAGTAGGCGCGGAGGACGCGCGCGAGGACGCGCCGACGGCTGGCATGCGGGCGTACCGCGCGATCACCCGCGGGAAGCGGTGCCGTCGATGGGGACCTCGAGCAGTCCGTGCCCGGTGTCCGCCGGCCGGCTCAACCCGGGCGCCGCTCCGTCGCGAACATCCGCAGCGCGTACGCCCCCGCTTCGCTCGCCCGTAGCTCGCGCACGAGATCGCCGACCGCCCGTGGCACCTCGTCGATCGGCGGGAACCACGCGGCGTACCCCTCCGCCGGGCTCGGCAGGAGCGCAGGCGCGGCCATGCACGCGAAGGCGAGATCCGCCGCGGTGAAGGTGTCCCCCACGAGGTAGCGTCTCCCGCGAACGCGCACGCCGATCTCGTCGAAGATCGCGCGGACCTTCGCGGTCGAGCGCGCCGCCCCCTCCGGCGTCACGCGGAGGCCCTTCTGGATGCCGGCCTTCGCGAAGGGCTGGAGCGCCTTGAACAACGTGGCCTGCGTGCGCCCGACGTTGTGATCCGCCATCTTGCCCAGCAGCGACGGATCCCTGAAGGCATGGAAGTACGCCACGCGGCGCGCGTGGGGTCCAAGCTCGTCGTGGAAGCGACGCTCGAGCGCGGCGGCCTCGTCCGTCGGATGGAGCGCCCCGCCGGCGTGTCGATCGGAGACCCAGCGCACGATGTCGGACGAGTCGCGAAGGCATTCACCGCCGTCCGTGACGAGGGCCGGGGTCGAGAAGGGCGTGGACGCGACGTCGCTCCTTCCGAGCCCGTACCGGATCGCGAGCGCCAGCGTGGGCAGGAAGTGGAAGGTCGGCATGTACGCCTCCTCCCGGTAGGGGACGCGGCAACGATCGAGCGCCCAGCGCGCCTTCTCGTTGTAGTGGGAGAAGCGGATGGTGATCAGACGGTGCACGGCAGGAGCGTAGCAGCGGACGTCGGGCGGCCGACACCCGCCACGGAACGTGAGGTTTTCCTCATGTTCCGCGCGCCGCCTGTGCGACAATGGCTCCCGCGATGCCGTCCTCCCCCCCCCGCGCCGTCCCCCTCCAGTCGCGGAGCCGCGAGCGGCGGGCGCGCATCCTCGACGCGGCCGCGCACGTGTTCGCGGAGGTCGGGTACGAGGCAGCGACCACGGAGGCCGTGGCCGAGCGGGCCCGCACGTCGATCGGGAGCGTCTACCGGTTCTTCCCGAACAAGCGCGCCCTCCTCGAGGCCCTCATCGCGTCGTACCTCGAGAAGTCCCGCGCGCTCTTCGCCGGGCTCCTGAGCGAGGACGTCCTCGGGACACCGTGGGAGGAGCTCATCTCGCGTGGCGTGGACATGTACGCGCGCTTCCACGAGACGGAGCCCGCGTTTCGCGCGGTGTTCCGGACCCTCCACATGACCGATCAGCTCCTCGTCGAGGGCGAGGCGCTCAACCGCGAGAACGCGATGCGGCTCGAGGCCGTGGTGCTGCACCACGCGCCCGCCATGTCGGCGGGGGACGCGAGGGTCGTGACCACGTTCACCGTCGAGCTCGTGTCGGCGATGCTCGCGGTGGCCGCCCACCGCCGGAAGATCGGACCGCGGCTCCTCGAGGAAACCAAGAAGGCGCTGCTCGCGTACCTGTCGGCGTACATCCCTCCCACGCCGCGCGGGAAACGATCCAAGAGGCGCGCTACGATGGATCTGGCCCTCTCGCGAAAGTAGACGCGTGCCCCCCACAGATCGCCCCCAGCGCATCCCGACCGACGCCTCGCAGCTCGAGCTCACCTCCGAGGAGAACTTCGTGCTCACGCGAATCGACGGGCGGCTCTCGCTCGAGGACCTCGGGGATCTGACCGGCATCCAGCCGCAGCGCGTGGAGTCGATCGTGGACAGCCTCGCCGAGAAGGGGGCCGTGGAGATCCCGGGCGCGACGCCGCTGCGGGCGCGCCGGAAGAGCTGGCGCCCGATGGTCGCCGCGACGGGGGGCCCGCCGACGGTGCAGGACGTGAGCGATCTCGGCGAGGGGGGCGAGGACGCCGCGTGGATGCGGGGGTTCGAGAAGGAGTGGCCCACGGGCGAGGAGCCGATCGCCGACCTCGGGGGCGCGGGGGAGGGCGAAGAAGACGGGGGCAGCAAGGCCTGGAGCGCGAGCGAAGGCGCGGAAGACGCGGGCGCGGTCACCGAGGAGGTGGACGCGGACGACGAGGGGGCAGCCGCCGCCGTCGAGGACGAGGAGGTCCGATCGCAGCGCGCGGCGGAGATCATGGAGGATCGCGCGGCAGGCGTGCTCGAACCGCAGAACTACCGGAAGACGTTCGCGATGAAGTTCGGCCCGCTGGAGGCGCAGACGCGGGCCCACATGGCCCTCACGGCGTCGCCGCAGGACCTGTTCGCGCTGGCGTTCGATCCGGACCCCTCGGTCATCGCGGCCCTGCTCGCCAACGGGCTCGTCGGCTTCGCGCAGGCGCGGTTCGTCGCGACGTGGCACGGGACGAGCGCCGGGCTCGACCTGCTCGCCAAGAAGCCTCAGTTCGTCCAGGACGGCGGCATCCAGCGCCGGCTCGTGCGAAACACGCACACGTCGGAGGCGCTCCTCCGGCGCATCCTCCAGCACAAGCGGATGGTCGAGATCTTCCGTACGGCGATGGACCGCGACGTCCCCCAGCTGACGCGGACGCGCGCCCGCGGCATCCTGCGCGCGCGCTTCACGCGGATGGCCCAGCCGGACGAGCGCGTCGAGCTCATCGTGAAGACCGAGGGGCGGTGCCTCGCGCTCCTCATCGGCTGCACGTTCGACGGTCGCACGACGCAGGCGCTCGCGTCGCGCCAGTACGGATCGATCGTGTTCATCCGCAACCTCGCGCGGTTCCCCGCGACGCCGCCGACGATCCTCGCGCACCTCGCCAAGCAGCCGATGGTTCGCCGCAACCAGGCCATCCGCAAATTGATCCTGCAGCACAAGAACACGCCTCCCGAGGCCAAGAGGAACCTGTAGGCCCTCGTCTCGCGGGGCGAAGGGGTGCGATTCCCCGAAGGACGTCCTCGTTCCGCCGCGTGTCGAAGCGCTGACGACAGCGCGGCACGGTCCTCGCTACGCGTGCTGGGCATGAGCCAGCTGCACCCGAAGAAGAGCCTGACCGACCGGAGATCCTGCACGCCGGCCTCGACCGCGCGTCAACGCGCTGGCGCTCTCGGCGTCACGTGGTTGATCCTGGGCGCGATCGCCACGGGGTGTGGACCGGCCGACCCGGGACCGACCCTGACGATCTCGGTGGAGGGCCCCCCGGGCGTGGATCCCGAGATCCTCGTGACGGGGCCCAACAAGTTCAGCACGACCATCCGGAAGGGATCTGTGCTCTCTCGCCTGCCAGAGGGCGAGTACAACGTGCGGATCGCCGACCGTCGTACGCGCGTCCCGCAGGCGGTCGTGGACGCGGTCTGGAGCGGCGTCGTCGTGGGGAGCCCCGCCCGCGTGACCGCGCGCGGCGCGAAGGTCGAGGTTCGCTTCGGGCTCGAGCCCGCGAGCGGTCGCCTCTGGGTGCCGCTCGCCGCGGCCGATCGCGTGGTGGCGTTCAGCGACGACGAGCTCGTGCGCCACGCCGCGCCCGGCCTCGAGCTCGCGGCGCCGAAGGGCAGCAGCCCCGACGCGGTGGCGTTCGATCCGCGCGGCAACATGTGGGTCGCTCTCTCCAAGGAGGGCCGGGCCATCCTCGTGCCGATGGACGAGCTCGGATCCAGCAAGGTGATGGTCCCCTCGAAGACCATCACGAACCTCGACACGCCCCAGGGCATGGCGTTCGACGCGAGGGGTGATCTGTGGATCTGCGCGGCGGGATCGCGCGAGGTCGTCCATTACGGGGACGTGGTGTACGGAACACCCACGAGGCGGCGCGCGATCCGCGTCGATGGGACGCCGCGTGCCGTCGCCTTCGACGCGGCCGGCAACCTGCTCGTCAGCCTCAGGGATCCGGCGGGCGTGGCCCTCTATGCGGCGGCCACGCTCACGGCCTCGAACCCGGCGCCGCGCGCGCTCCTGCGCGGCGTCGCGACGGGCCTCACGCGGCCCTCCGGCCTGGCGTTCGACGCCACCGGGAGCCTCTGGATCACGCAGGACACCGGGCCAGGCGCGCTTCGCTACGACGCCGCGTTCATCTCGGCCATGATGGGCGAGGTCGACGCGCCTCCGACGGGCAGCGTGGCGCCTCCGGCGGGCGGCACCTTCCACGGCCTCGCGTTCGCCAACGCGGGCGCGGGCTGGCTGAGCGCCGAGGTCGCCGGCAAGAACGCGCTGTCGCACGTCGTCGACATGGCGTCGGCCACGCCCACGTTCGCCGGCACGGTCGGCATCGGCGAGCAGGCGGCGGGGATCGGCCTCGGCATGCCAGCCTTCAACCCCGCGTCGAAGTCGCTGCCGATCCGGCGTTGAGCGAGCCGAGGGCTCGCTCGAGGAATCCCCCGGCGAAGGCGCCATCGACGCGGATCGAGTAGCGGAACCAGGGATCCGCCTCGACCCCGTGGTAGTCGCTGTCGTTGAACCAGAAAGCGCGCGCGTCGATGTGCGTGCGCGTCCCTTCCACGTCGTCCCACAGGAACAGCCTCTTCTTGCGGCCCGGGCAGAAGGTGATGAACGGGTCGACCGTCGTCTTCACGGCCGGATCCGCATCCCGGTGGACGGTGCCGTGATCGTTGGCGCGTAGGCCGAGGAGCTTCACGCTCCCGACGCTCGCGAAGGGGAGCCGCCGCACGAACTCCACGGTGCGCGGGAGGTGCACGAGGGCGTCCCGCGTCCACCGCTTCCCCGCGGGATCGCTCTTCTTTTCCCACGGGCCGCCAGGCATCAGCTCGACGTAGACCTTCCACGGGAAGTACACGCCGTGCTTCATCTCCAGGTGCAGCATCTGGCGCCGCGAGAGCGGTACAGCACGCTCCTCCCCGAACGTCAACTCCGCGCGGCGCGCGGGGTCGAGGAGATGCGGCGCGTCGGAGAGCGACGCGAAGACGAGGAACTCCCTGTCGGTCATCGCGCGGATGACCTCGCCGTGGTCCGCCCAGGGCTCCTTGGCGAAGGCCTCGGGCATGATGCCCATCGAACGGTGGCAGCCCCCCGTGTAGTCGGTCGGGATCTGCGCGAGCGCATAGCAGATCTCGTCGTCGAGGGAGGCGAGGGCCGTCAGGTCGATGAAGGGCTCCAGATCGACGAAGGGCCGGCCGGCGATCCCCGTGAGGCCACGCCCGAGCATCGGCACACCGTACCAGCCCGCCCGCGTTGGTGCTACACCGCCACCACGCATGGGCGAACCTCGCTTCCTCGTCATGGGCTGCGGCGGCATCGGTGGCATCGTCGCGGCGAGCCTCGTCGAGACGGGGTACGACGTCACCGCCGTCACCACCAACACGGAGATCGCCGCGGCGATCGAGAAGAACGGCTTCGTGCTCCGCGGCGAGGGGGGCGGGCGTACCGTGCGCGGCGCCATCTCGGTCGGCGTGCCGGCGCGCGCGTTCGACTATGTCCTCCTCGCGACGCAGCCGCCCCAGGTCGAGGAAGCCGCCCGGACGGCGCTCCCCGCGCTGGCCGACGACGGCAGGATGGTCTGCTTCCAGAACGGCCTCTGCGAGGATCGCGTCGCGGAGATCTGTGGCCCCGCCCGCGTCCTCGGCGGCGTCGTCGCGTGGGGGGCCGCCATGCTCGACCCGGGGGTGTACGATCGCACGGCGGCGGGCGGGTTCACGCTCGGCTCGCTCGCGCGCGGGAAGGCGCCCGATCCGGCCCTCGAGCCGCTGTCGCGCGCGCTCGAGGCGATCGGCCCCATCGAGATCACCGATAACCTGGCGGGCAAGCGCTGGAGCAAGCTCGCGATCAACTGCGCCATCTCATCCTTGGGCACGCTCGGTGGCGACCGGCTCGGCGCGCTCATGCCGAACCGCTTCGTGAGGCGCCTGGCGCTCGAGATCATGACCGAGGTCGTGGAGGTCTCCCGCGCCGAGGAGATCCGGCTCGAGAAGGTGTCGGGTACGATCGACCTCGACTGGATCGCGCTCACGGAGGAGGAGAAGGCCGCCGCGGGCTCGCCCGGCCTCTTCGCGAAGCACAGCTTGCTGCTCGCCGTGGGCCTCCGCTTCCGCAGGATGCGGAGCTCGATGCTGTCCGCGATCGAGCGCGGCCGTCCCCCCGCGATCGACTACCTGAACGGTGAGATCACGGCTCGCGGGAAGAAGCACGGGATCGCCACGCCCGTGAACGACGTCGTGCAGCGGACGGTCTGGGAGCTCGCGCGCGGAGAGAGGAAAATGGGCGTGCCGCTCCTCCGCGCGATCTTCGAGGAGACAGGCCCACACGGCGCGTGACCTTCAAGGGCACGCCGAGCGAAGCGTGTGCTCCATCTGCGCGCACGCGGTCTGCATCGCGGCGCGCTGCCGCGGATCCCTGCCCACGGTGCGCCACGCGCGCGCCAGCCCGTCGAGCACGTCCTTGGTCTGCGCCGGCAGCGCATTGCACGCGGCGTAACGCTGGAGGAACCTGTCGCAGGAGGAGACGCCCGTGCCGGATCCCATGACGCTCGAGCTGTCGTCGTCTGCGTCGTCTTCCGGCTCCGGCGCCGGCTCGGGCTTGTCGCGGCTCGGCTTCCTCGCCGGGGGCTTCCTCGGCGGAGCGGGCGCGTCCGCGGCGAGGCACGCGTCGCCCTCCATGTGCATGCCCGCGGGGCAGGCGTCGAACCCCGCGCCGCGGCAGAGCTTGCCGTTCCAGCTGGAGCTCTCGGGGCACGTGCTCGAGGCGCGCCTGGGCAGAGGGGTGCCCGCGTCCGCGTCGCTCCGGGGGTGGATCGCGGCGTCCGGAGGCGCGGCCGCGTCGGCGAGGGGCTGGCGCTGCGGATACTCGGGGACGGACGCGCGGGTCGCCGCCGGGGGCGGACCGGGGGGAGGAGCGCGCGTGGGGGCGCAGCTTGCCGCCGCAAGCGCGGTGAGGGCCGCTGCGAAGCGAAGGAGCACGCGGGGAGGGTAGCACCGCCCCTTGACCGCCGCGGTCCATTGGTCGAGCCTTCGTGGATGACACGCGTCGCCCGGCGGTTCCTCCTCCTCGTCGTCGCGATGATGTCGCTCCTCGCGCCGCTTCCTGCACGCGCGGACCGCCTCGATCCCAAGGGGGTGCCCGATGCCCTGAAGCCGTGGGTGGGCTGGGCGCTCGACGGGCGATCCACCTGCGCCATCTTCGAGGGGAAGGCGGACCTCACGCGGTGTGCGTGGCCCTCGCGGCTCGACCTCGTCCTCGACGACAAGGGCGGAAAGTTCACGCAGCGCTGGCGGGTCGACGCGCCGCGGCTCGCCGTGCCGCTCCCCGGCGACGGCAAGCGCTGGCCCGAAGGCGTCCAGGTCGGCGCGACACGTGCCATCGTGTTCGAGAGGAACGGGCCGCACGTCGAGCTCGCCCGCGGGGATGCGACGCTCACGGGGACGTTCACGTGGGACTCGCTTCCCGGGTCCCTCAAGGTGCCGCAGGAGACCGGCCTTCTGTCGCTGACCGTGCGCGGCCAAGCGATCGCCGCGCCCAACCGCGACGCGTCGGGCACGGTCTGGCTCCAGAAGGCGCGCGCCGCGGGCGAGGAGGGCGATCGTCTGGAGCTCGTGGTCCACCGCAAGGTGACCGACGACATCCCGCTCACCCTCGTCACGCGCGTCGAGATGCACGTGTCGGGGAAGAACCGCGAGCTCGTGACCGGCAGGGCGCTGCCGCCCGGTTTCGTCCCGACGTCGCTCGAATCCCCCATCCCGGCGCGCCTGGAGCCTGACGGAAGGCTCCGCGTGCAGGCCCGGCCCGGGGTGTTCACGCTGCAGCTCGCGGCCCGCAGCGACGGACCGGTGAACGCGCTCTCGCGGCCGCCTCCCGACGGACCGTGGCGCGAGGGCGAGGAGGTCTGGGTCTTCGAGGCGCGCCCGGATCTCCGCGTCGTGACCGTCGCGGGCGTCGTGTCGATCGATCCGCAGCAGACGACCCTCCCCGACGCGTGGAAGACCCTGCCCGCGTACCCGATGAAGGTGCAGGATACACTCCAGCTGGTCGAGACGCGGCGCGGCGATGCGGAGCCGCCGCCCAACCAGCTCACCCTGGACCGCAGGCTGTGGCTCGACTTCGACGGTCGCGGCTACACCGCGCGCGACACCCTGACGGGCACGCTGAACCGCGACACGCGGATCGACATGAGCGCGCCTTCGGTCCTCGGGCGCGTCGCGATAGGTGGCAAGGACCAGTTCATCACGCACACGCAGGACCCGGGGAAGACGGGCGTCGAGGTGCGCCACGGTCAGATCGTCGTCGAGGCGGACAGCCGCATTCCCGGAGGGCCCGACCTGCCGGCCGTCGGCTGGGCGCACGACTTCCACCAGGTCTCCGGGACGCTGCACCTCCCGCCTGGGTGGCGGCTCCTGCACGCGATCGGCGTCGACGACGCGTCCGGGACGTGGCTCAAGCACTGGTCGCTCCTGGAGATCTTCCTCGCGCTCGTCCTCGCCGCGGCCATCGGTCGCCTCTACGGCCCGAGGTGGGGCGGCGTGGCCGTGGTGCTCCTCGCGCTCACGGTGCCGGAGGAGGGCGCGCCGAAGTGGGCGTGGATCCCCCTCCTGGTCTCGGAGGCGCTCTTTCGCCTGGTGCCCGAGGGGTGGCGCTTGAAGACGGTCTTCTCGGTGACCCGGTTCGCGTCCGCGATCCTGGTGGCGCTGATCGCCCTCGGCTTCGTCGTCGAGCACGTGCGCGAGGGCATCTACCCTGCGCTCGCAAACCCGAACGTCGCGATCGGTGAGGGCGCGGACGTCGGCGGTCGCTTCGAGGCGACGACCGGCGAGGAGCGCGCCCCGATGGAGAAATCGGCGCCTAGACCGGCGCACCCGAAGGCGCAGAACACCCTCGACACGATCGACGCGCCCACCGACCAGGAGAACGCGAAGCGGTCCCCCGACCAGGGCGCCGAGAAGCGCGGCGAGCACGAGCAGGACGCCACCGAGGCGCTGAAGGACGAACGCGCTCGCAACCGCGAGCCCGCGTCGCCACCCGCGGTCGCGAGCGCGTGGGGGAAGAAGCACGGGAGCCTGGCGACCCGGGGCTACATGCAGTCGAACGCGCAGGTGTACGACCCCGCCGCGATCGTGCAGACCGGTCCCGGCCTCCCGCGCTGGAGCTGGACGAGCCTCGACCTCCGGTGGAGCGGGCCCGTCCAGGCCGCGCAGAGGATGCGCCTCTTGCTCCTCTCGCCTCGCGCGAACCTCGTGCTCGCGATCGTCCGGGCCGTGCTGCTCCTCTTCGTGGTGCTGCGCGTGCTGCCGTTCATCGCACGCCGCCTGCCTGGAGGCTGGGGATCGCCGGGCGGGCCCACGCCCGCGTCGCACACGGTCGCCGCGTCGATCCTCCTCTTCGGGGGGCTCGCCCTCTCGCCCCACGAGGCGCGCGCGGACAAGCCCGATCCGAAGGTCCTCGACGATCTCTCCGAGCGCCTGCTGCGCAAGCCACCGTGCGCCCCGCACTGCGCGTCGAGCTCGCACATGACCCTCGAGAC
The DNA here is from genome assembly GCA_005777185.1 of Myxococcales bacterium. Taxonomy (GTDB): domain Bacteria; phylum Myxococcota_A; class Polyangia; order Polyangiales; family Polyangiaceae; genus SXNL01. The sequence goes on along the minus strand of SXNL01000007.1, from coordinate 31,492 downwards.
ACGCGGCAACGATCTCCGCGTGCGCATGGCCGTCGACGCCGCGGCGGAGACGGCGGTCCCCTTGCCGGGCTCCCTCGCGCAGTGGACACCGCGCGAGGTGCTCCTCGACGGCCACCCCGCGAAGGGCCTGGTGCGCGTCGACGGCGCGGTGCTGTGGCTGCTCGTCCCGGAGGGCAACCACGAGGTGACGCTCGACGGGGCGTTCCCGGATCGCGAGACCGTCCAGCTCCCGCTCCCGCTGCGGCCACACCGCGTGCTCGCGGATCTCCAGGACTGGACCGTCGAGGGCATCCACGAGGACGACCTCGCGGACGAGAACGTGCAGTGTACACGTATTCGAGCCGAGGGCGGCAAGGCCGCGGCGCTGCAGCCCGGCGTCCTCCCCCCGTTCGTGCGCGTCGAGCGCACGCTCCAGGTGGGGCTCGACTGGCAGGTGGACACGCGGGTGATCCGGACGACGCCCACGGGGGCCGCCGTCGTGCTGGAGATCCCGCTCCTCCCCGGCGAGAACGTGACGACCGCCGACGTGCGCGTCGTGGGGGGCAAGGCGCTGGTGAACATGGGCCCACAGGTGACCGAGGCCGCGTGGCACTCGGTCCTGGAGCAGAGGTCGCCCGTGCGGCTCTTCGCGTCGCGACAGACCGCGTGGACCGAGGTGTGGCAGGTGGACGTCGGGCCGATCTGGCACGCGTCCTTCGGGGGCATCCCGCCCGTCCGCACGCAGCCCACCGCCAACGTCCGCGTCCCGACCTTCCGCCCGTGGCCGGGCGAGGAGGTGCTCGTCGCGCTCGACCGGCCCGCGGGCGTCGCGGGGCAGACGTCGACGATCGACAACTCGACGCTCGCGGTACGTCCGGGCCTGCGGGCGACGGACGTGACCCTGACGGTCGCGATGCGCTCGAGTCGCGGCGGCGAGCACGCCATCACGCTCCCGCCGGGTGCGACGCTCGAGTCGCTCGCGGTGGACGGGAGGACGCAGCCGCTCCGGCAGGAGGGTGCCCGGGTGCTCGTGCCGCTCGTGCCAGGCGCGCAGACGCTCGCGCTCACGTGGCGCGAACCCGCGGGGATCGCCCCGCTGTTCCGGGTGAGCCCCGTCGATCTCGGCGCGCCGTCCGTCAACGCGACGACGCGGCTCGAGGTGCCTCGGGGGCGGTGGCTCCTCTTCGCGGGAGGCCTCGACGTCGGCCCGGTGGTCCTGTTCTGGAGTCTGCTGGCGATCCTGGGCGTCGTCGCCGTCGTGCTCGGGCGCGTCAGGACGACCCCGCTCGGGTGGTACGACTGGCTGCTCCTCGCGATCGGGCTGTCGCAGATCCCGATCGTCCTCGGGGCTGTCGTCGTCGGCTGGTTGCTCGCGCTCGGGCACCGTCGCACGCGCGCGAACGCGGACACGATGCGGCCCTGGGTGTTCGACCTTCGACAGATGGGGCTCGTCCTGCTCACGGCGATCGCCCTCGCCATCCTCGCCGCGGCGATCCACGAGGGTCTCCTCGGCGCGCCCGAGATGCAGGTGAAGGGGAACGGCTCCACCGCGTCGTCGCTCGTGTGGTTCTCCGATCGGAGCGCCGCGACGCTCACGACGCCGTGGGTCGTCTCCGTCCCGCTCCTCGTGTACCGCGCGGCGATGCTCGCGTGGGCGCTCTGGATCGCGCTCGCGCTCCTCGGCTGGCTCCGGTGGGGATGGTCGGCGTTCGGGACGGGGGGCCTCTGGAAGCGGTCCCCGCCGCGCCCACCGCCGATGCCCGCGGGCGCGTCCGCGCCGCAACCGGGAGGTCCCCCCGCGCCCGCGCCCGCGCCTACGGCGCCCGCGTGAGGGTGCGCCGCGTGGCAGAGCCCGGCGCACGGTCGTCGAGGAGCACCTCGCCACCGTCGCCCAGCGCGACGCCGAGGTACATGTAGACTGCATCCAGCTGCGGATCGACCGGTCCCTCGCTCCAGGCCTGGAACATCTCCGCGAGGACGGTCGTCCCCGTCGCCGCGTCACCGACCCGGCACGCCTCCGGCGCCGCCCAGCGGACGGCGTTGTTCCCTCCCGCCGCGACGATCGCGGCCAGCGCGTGACGGAGCGACCTCGCGCCCGCCGTCCGGCGCCGGATCTCGAGATCCGCCACGAGCCAGAAGAGCGCGCCGCCCCAGTAGACGCGGCCCCACGTGTGCGTCCGGTCGAGGCCGCGGTCGCCGCGCTCCGGCAGCCCGAAGTGCATCCCTGTCAGGAAACCGCGCCACACGGCCGCGTCGTCGAGGAGGCCCGCCTTCGCTCGCGCGAGCGGCTCCACGTACGTCGCGAGGCCCTCCTCCATCCAGTCGCGGTACCTCGGCTGGGCCGGGAAACCGAGGTGCACGAGCTCGTGTGCGAGCACCCAGTCGCGCGCGAGATCCTGGCGCCCGGCGCGCGCGCCCACGCGCAGGAAGACGCTCGCGCCGCCGCCCGAGAGGGACTTGCCGAAGTCGATGTCTGCCGCTCCGCCCGACACGAGGATCACGAGCGCGTGCGGCACGGGGAAGCGTCCGAACCAGCCTGCGACCGCCTCCGCGTTCGCTTTCACCCACCCGGCGAGCGCGCCATCGCCCACGTCGAACGGGCCGTCGAGCGCGAGCGTGATCGATGCGCCCGGAACCGGGATCTCGAGTGTCCGCACGCCGCCGAAGCCGGAGTACGGCGAGGTCTGGAGATCGCCCCACGTCAGCGCGTGCACGCCACCGCCCTCCGGCGACCGGAAGACCCCCGTAACGAAGACGAGCGGCGGAGGTGTGCGTACGCGGAACGCGATCCGCGTCGCCTCGTCCGCGTCGGTCGGCGCGAGCAGCCAGGTCGATGGCGGCGCCTCCTGCAGCCCGTGGAAGGCCTGCGCCGTGGAGATGTCCCCGATCGTCTCGCAAGCCTCCGCGAGCGCCACGCGGTAGCGGACGCGGCACCCGGCGGAGCAGCTCGAGAGATCCCACGCGCCGCCCACGCGGGGCGCGGCGCGTGTCCGTCCGTCCTCGACGAAGGCGACGTCGCGCACGAACGGGATCGCGGGCCCGTCGACCGAGAACGGTCGCGCGAAGCCGGGGGGTATGCTCGCCTCGACGTCGAGCGTTCCGGCGCCGTCGTGGACCACATCGTACTCGAGCGCGGCGCGCGGGGCGGAGCCGACGACCGGCAGAGGGCCGCCCGCCCGCCGGTGCGCGCAGGCCACGACCAACCCGACAGCGAGCGTCCCGAGGAGCGCCGCGCGGAGGGCCGTCAGCCAGCCTCGTACTTCTCGATCAGCCTGCCGAGGCGAGGGACGGCGGCCTCGACGTTCTTCTTCGCGGTGCTGCGGAGCTTGTCGTACGCGCCCTTCGCGGTGCCGCTCTTCGCGCGGGCGGCCTTCGCGTCCGTGATCGAGAGGAGCGCGTCGGCCGCGCGGCCAGAGTTGTCGCGGAAGTAGTCGCTGACCGACTTCCCCTTGCCCTTGGCCTCCTCGTAGAGCGGGTCGAGCACCTTCGCGAACTCGGGCAGCAGATCCTCGACGGCGTGCTCCACGAAGCCCGGCTTGATCTTCTTCACGGTGCCATAGCCGGCCTTGATGGCGAGGCCCGAGATGCCGCTCTTGTCGGCGACCTCGGCGTCGATCAGGACCAGGCAGTCGGCGATGACGCTCTTCTTCTTGGATTCGCCCGTCAGGATCTCGGTCAGCGTCGGCATGGACCCACCGAACTACCACACATTTCGCGAAGAAAGAAGTATGGTCCTGGGCCCGTGATCCCCCGTTACACGCCGCCGGATTTTGCCGCGTTGTGGTCGGTCGAGACGAAGCTCGCGGTGTGGCTCGAGGTCGAGCTCGCCGCATGCGCCGCGATGGAGACCGAGGGCCTCGTCCCCGCCGGGACGGCCGCCAGCCTCCGCGCGAGGGATCTCCAGCTCGATGCCGCGCGCGTCGACGCCATCGAGCGCACGGTGAAGCACGATGTCATCGCCTTCCTCACGCACGTGGAGGAGCTCGCCGGCCCGGACGCGCGCTGGCTCCACCGCGGCATGACCTCGAGCGACGTCCTCGATACGGCGCTCGCGATCCTCATGCGGCGCGCTTCGCGCGGTCTGCTCACCCGCGTGGAGGCCCTCCTCGAGGCCCTCGCCCGGCGTGCGCGGGAACACGCGCGGACGCCGATGATCGGCCGGAGTCACGGCATCTTCGCGGAGCCCGTCACGTTCGGCCTCGCCCTCGCGGGTCACCACGCGGAGATCGCCCGCGGGAAGGCGCGCCTCGCCGCCGCGGAGGGAGAGATCGCCTGCGGCAAGCTCGCCGGCGCGGTGGGCACCTACGCGCACCTCTCTCCGGCGATCGAGGCCGCCGCGCTCGGCGAGCTCGGCCTCGTCCCGGAGACCGCGAGCACGCAGGTCGTGGCGCGCGATCGCCACGCGGCGTTCTTCGCCGCGATGGCGCTCCTCGCCGCGGGCATCGAGCGGCTCGCCACCAACGTGCGCCACTGGCAACGCTCCGAGGTGGGAGAGGCCGAGGAGGCGTTCACGGCCGGGCAGAAGGGGTCGAGCGCGATGCCCCACAAGCGCAACCCCATCCTGAGCGAGAACCTCTGCGGCCTCGCGCGCGTGGTCCGCGCCGCGGTCGCGCCCGCGCTCGAGGACGTCTCCCTCTGGCACGAGCGCGACATCTCACACTCCTCGGTCGAGCGCATGCTCCTGCCGGACGCGACGTCGACGCTCGCGTTCATGCTCGAGCGCGCCGCGGGCCTCGTGGACGGCCTCGTCGTGTATCCGGATCACCTGCGGAAGAACCTCGAGCGCGCCGGCGAGCTGTACTTCTCGGAGGCGGTCCTCCTGGCGCTGGTGGAGGCCGGAATGGCGCGGCAGGACGCGTACGTGCTCGTCCAGCGAAGCGCGATGCGCGCCTGGTCGGGAGACGGCGCGTTCAAGGCGAACTTGCTCGGCGATCCGGCCGTGGCCGCGAGGCTCCCACCGGGTCGGGTCGAGGCGTGCTTCGACCTTGAGCACGCGCTCCGCCATGCGCCCGCGATCGTCGAGCGCGCCCTCCGCGCGTAGCGCCCGCCCGGCCCGTCAGATCTCCTGCTTGGAGAGCCGGTCCGCGATCGCCCTGGCGAGATCCTCGTCGAACGGCGCCAGGCCGAGCGCCCGGTAGGCCTTCTCCAGCGGCTCGTCGCGCTCGGGGATCGCCTCGAGGCCCGGGTAGCCGCACTCCCCGGCGTTCAGCTCGGCGATGGCGAGGATGGCGAGGGCCGGCGCCGAGAAGTCCTGGGCGTGGTGATCGCGGATGGCCGCGCCGAGCCCCTCGGGCAGCTTCCACTTCTGGCACAGCATCTCCCCGACGGCGGCGTGCACGTGGCTGGCCGCCTCGCTCAGGGAGGGTGCTGGCGGCACCTCGCCACGACCGACGCTCTCGGCGACGGCGACATAGCAGGCCGCGAAGCCGATGTCGTGCAGGAGACCGAGGAGGAACCCGTCGACCGTCGCGCCCGAGCGCCTCGCGACGAGGTCGGCCGCGTGCGCGGTCGCGACGGCGTGCTTGCGTAGCATCTCCATCGATCCCTCGAAGCGCGTGGCCTTGAAGACGTGCGACTCCACACAGGCGAGCACGAAGATGTTGCGGACGACGTCCATCCCGAGCCGCACGACCGCGTGCCGGAGAGACGTGACCGGGTTGCCGCGCGAGTAGAACGCCGAACGCGCGCGCCGCAGCACCTGGGCCGCGATGAACGGATCGTGGGACACGACGCGCACCACCTCGTCGACGGTGGCTTCGGGGTTCCGGGTGACCGCCAGGATCTCCAGGACGAGCGCGGGAGGAGCGGCGGCTCGTACGTGTCGGACCAGAACGTCGTGATCAGCAGGCGCTTGAGGTGCTCTCGCTCACGCTCACGCTCGGCCGTGGCCGCCTGCACCTCCAGCGGCGTGACGCGCGAGCGGGCTCCGGCGGACCTCATCGCTCCTACAAACGGTCAACGGGGCGGATCCTTGAGGGGCGGCCTTCCCCTCCGCCGCCGCCACGCGCGTCCGACGACGCGCGCGATACCCACGAGATGGTGCGCGCGTAACTTGCTGGTCTCGCTGGCATAAATGGCGCGGACCGGCACCTCCACGACGCGGAGCCCGAGGACCGCGGCGTGCCCGAGGAGGTCGTTGGGGTATCCGTAACCCGGCCACACCTCCCCGAGGGGGAGGCGCGCCGCGGCGGCGCGCGCGAGCGCGGTGTACCCGCACTGGGAGTCCCAGATGGGGAGTCCGGTGGCCCATCGGGTGGCGAGGGAGAACGCGAGGCCCCCGAGGATCCTGCCTGGCGGCATCGCGCGGAGGGTATCGAGGCGAAGGAAGCGGTTGCCCTTGACGTAGTCGGCCTCGCCGGTCGTCACCGGGGCGGCGACGCGTGCGAGGTCGCCGGGATCCATCTGGCCGTCACCCGCCATCACGCACAGGGCGTCCGTCGGGCCGCCCGGGGTCTCGAGCGCACGCCGGTACCCCGTGACGATCGCCGCGCCGACGCCTCGGTTCTGCTCGTGGCGCACTATCTCGATCCTCGCATCGGGCACCGCGCGGGCCGCCTCGCAGGTGGCGTCGGGGCTCTGGTCGTCCACGACGAGGACGCGATCGACGAACGCGGGCATCGCGCGCAGCACAGCCCCGATGTGCAGCGCCTCGCGGAACGCCGGCACGACGACCACGACCCGCGACGTTCCGAGCATAGGCACCCAGTCTGCCACGCGTCCGCTTGTGCTATCCAGAGCAAGCTCCTAGAACCGACGGTCATGGCGCGCATCCTGGTGGTCGAGGACGATCCGGACATCCAGGCTGTCCTCGAGTTCAACCTGCGCGAGGCCGGCCACAAGGTGACGCTCGCCACGCACGGGCAGGAGGGGCTGCGCCTCGCCCGCGAGAAACGGCCGGACCTGATCCTCCTCGACATCATGCTCCCCGATACTCCCGGGACCGAGGTGCTCCGGGCGATGCGCCAGGAGCCCTCGCTCCGGACCGCGTGCGTCATGCTGCTCACAGCGAAGGGCGAGGAGATCGACCGCGTCGTCGGTTTCGAGCTCGGCGCCGACGACTACGTGGTGAAACCCTTCAGCGTCCGCGAGCTCCTCCTGCGGGTGCAGGCCCTCCTCCGCCGCGCCGCCGCCCCCGACGAGCCCGGGCCCGCCTTCGACTTCGGCGTCCTCTCGGTCGATCGCGACGCCCACCGGGTACGTGTCTCGGGCGAGGTCGTCGAGCTCACGGCCCTCGAGTTCAAGCTCCTCGTCACGCTCTACGACCGGAAGAACCGCGTGCAGACACGCTCGCGGCTGCTCTCCGACGTGTGGGGCATCGACGCGGAGATCACGACGCGCACGGTCGACACGCACGTCAAGCGCCTCCGCGAGAAGCTCGGGGCCGCGGGCGACTACGTGCAGACCGTGCGGGGGGTCGGGTACCGCTTCGCGGAGAGCCCCGACAGGCGCACCGACGAGGAGTCTTGACCCGCCCGGCCCGCGCGCCGCTCGGGATCCGCCTGAAGGTCTTGGTCCTCACCTTCGGCGTGGTGATGTTCCTGTTCCTCGCCGGCGTCGGCGTCTCCATCGACGAGGCGGAGGCCGTGATGAACACCACCGACGGTGCGCGCCTCCACGTCAGGGTCACGCTGGTCGCGCTCGCCGTGGCCGCCTCGGCCGCGATTGTCGTCGCGCTGCAGGTCGGGCGCTGGGTGGCGAGCGCGGTCGAGCCGCTCACGCAGGCGGCGCGCAGCCTGGGCGAGGGCGACCTCGACGTCCGGCCCGTCGGCTCGCCGGACCTCGGGGAGCTCTCGCGCGAGCTCGAGCGCCTGTCACGGGCGATGACCGCGACGATGAACGAGCTCCGCGCGCAGCGGGATCTGCAGAAGACGATCCTCGAAGGCATGCAGGAGGGCGTGCTCCTCCTCGACGTCGAGGGGAACATCCTGATCGTCAACCGCGCGCTCCGCGAGATGCTCGCGCTCGCGGAGGACGTCGTGGGCTCCCCGCTCGTCCGGGTGGCCATGGGCTCCGGCCTCGAGGAGATCGTCGAGCTCGCGCGCAAGAAGCGCCTCGTGACGCGCGAGATCGGGATCCCTGGCGAGAAGCCACGCCGCGTGCTCGTCCGCGCGGCAGCCCGGGAGGGGCAGATCCTCGCCGTGTTCGTCGACGTCACGGAGATACGCCGCCTCGAGTCGCTGCGCCGCGACTTCGTCGCGAACGTGTCGCACGAGCTCCGCACGCCCGTCACCAGCATCCGCTCCTCGGTCGAGACCCTGCGCGGCGGAGCGCGGGAGGACCCGTCCTCCGCGTCCCGGTTCCTGGAGATCATCGATCGCAACGCCGAGCGCCTCCACCGCCTCGTCGAGGACCTGCTCGACCTCGCGCGCCTGGAGAGCGGACAGCTCGAGCTGCACCCGGACCTCGTGCCGCTCTCCGACGTGATCCAGCAGGTCTTCGGGATGTCGCGCGAGCGCGCCGACGCGAAGCGCATGGATCTCGTGAGCCACGTGCCCGAGGGGCGTGAGGTCTGGGCCGATCCTCGCGCGCTCGAGCAGCTGCTCGTGAACCTCGTGGACAACGCCGTGAAGTATTGCCAGGACGGCGCGACGATCGCGGTCGATGCGCGCGACGACGGTGGCGGCGCGACGCTGATCGAGGTCGCGGACACGGGCCCCGGGATCGCCGCGGAGCACCTGCCGCGCCTCTTCGAGCGCTTCTATCGTGTCGACGCCGGGCGCTCGCGGGCCGCAGGGGGTACGGGCCTCGGGCTCGCCATCGTGAAGCACCTCGCCGAGGCCTTCGGGGGCAGCGTCCGCGTGAGTAGCGTCGTCGGCGAGGGCACGCGGTTCTCCGTCACGCTGCCGCCCGAGCCCACCCGGCGTCCCTCCGGAGACCCACGCCCGAGCCAGTCGTGACACCGCCGGACGCGCGGACTGCACGGCCGTTCCGTGCCGGAGAAGCGCGAAATTCGCGCCTGATATCGCTTCCTGTCGGTACCTTCACCTGGAGATGAAGATCTTCGTCATCGAAGACGACAAGAAGCTGAACAGTTTTCTGGTACGGGTGCTGAGCGAGGAAGGCTACGTCGTCGACGCGGCCACGAGCGGCACTGACGCGGCGCGTCAGGCCGAGGTGGGGACCTACGACGCGATCATCCTGGACTGGATGCTGCCCGGCCTCGACGGCCTCTCGCTGTGCCGCGAGCTACGTCGCCGGGGCACGCTGGCCCCGATCCTGATGTTGACGGCGCGCGGGGAGACGCACGAGAAGGTGCTCGGCCTCGACGCTGGCGCCGACGTCGACATGGTCAAGCCATTCGAGGTGGAGGAGTTCACCGCCCGGGTCCGCGCGCTGCTCCGGCGGACACACGGCTTCGGCAAGCTGCGCTGCGGGGACGTCGAGATCGATCGCGTCGGCCATCGCGCGCTCCTGTCCGGCATGCCGCTGCCGCTGACCAGCCGCGAGTACGCGCTGCTCCTCCACCTCGTTCACCACGCAGATCGCGTCGTGACCCGCACCGACCTCCTGTCGCGCGTGTGGGAGACCAACTTCGATCCGGGCTCGAACCTGATCGAGGTGCACGTGAGTCGTCTGCGCGAGAAGCTCGGCTCCTTCTCCTGGATGATCGAGACTGTGCGCGGAGCGGGCTATCGCCTACGCTCCTCGCCGCCCTCGTGAAGTTTCGCACCCGACTCGTCGCCGCGCTGTCCGTCACCACCGCCGTCACTTTCGGGAGCGCCTTCGGGGCGGTCTCGGTCCTCGTGGACAGCAGCGAGGAGCGCGAGCTCGACGACGCCCTCCACGAGGCCGCGCGCGACGAGGTGCGCGCGCTGAGGGAGGTGCCGGGCCTCGAGCTCGGCGCGGCGGCCGGCCCGCTCGGCGACGACGCGACTCCGCTCGAACGGTACGTCGCGCTCTACCTCGGCGGGCGGCGCGCGTCGGCCAGCGCGGCCTTCGCGGCGGCGTGCGCGGACCCCCCCGATCTCGCCGTGGCGCACCCCCACGACGTCTCCTGCGGGGCCGTGCGCGTGCGAGCGCTCGTGGTGGCCGTGCCCCGGAGGACCGACGCGCGCCTGCTCGTGGGGGTGCCGCGTACGAACCTGGAGGCCGACGCGCTCTACCTCCGGCGCACCCTCGCGCTCGCGCTCGCGCTCGCCGTGGGCACGGCGACGCTCGTCACGACGCTGCTCGTTCGCCGCTTGACGCGCCAGCATGAGGCGATCGCGCAGACGGCCCACCGCGTGGCCGACGGAGATCTGGCGGCCCGGGTCGAGACCCTGTCGAACGACGCCGACGTCGTGGCGCTCACGCGGGATGTCAACCACATGATCTCCCGCGTCGAGACCCTGGTCACGTCGCAACGACGATTCGTCGCGCACGCCGCCCACGAGCTCCGCTCGCCGCTCACGGCGCTGTACGGCGAGCTTCAGCTCGCGAGTCGGAAGGAGCGCTCGGTCGAGGAGTACCGGAGCGCGATCGCGGAGGCGCTCAACGCATCCCGCCGCCTCAAGACGCTCACGGAGGAGCTGCTCGTCCTCGCGCGGCTGGGCACGCAGGCGCAGCCGGAGAGCGGGGATGTCGGCCTGCGGGATGTCGTCGACGACGCGATCGCGCAGATCGCCCAGGAGGCCGCCTCGAAGGGGGTCGCCGTCGAGGTCCAGGCCGAGCCGGTCGTCGTGCGAGGGCGTCGCGGAGATCTCGTACGGCTGGTGCGCAACTTGATCGAGAACGCGGTCGCGCACTCGGATCCCGGCCTGACGGTCACGGTCACCGTGCGCCAGGCGGGCACGGACGAGGCCGAGGTCCGCGTCGCCGACGAGGGGTCGGGCGTCCCGGAGGCGGATCGGGAGCGGATCTTCGAGCCCTTCTTCCGCGCCGCGGAGGATCGTGAGCGCGTGGGCCCCGGCGCCGGGCTCGGCCTCGCGATCGCGCGCGAGATCGCGCGGACCCACGCAGGGGAGCTGCGTCTCGCGCCGGCGGCAGCGAGCGGCGCCGTGTTCGTGGCCCGGCTCCCGCGGGCCCCCGCGCCGTCGACCACCGAGGGATCGGCGTGAGCCGACGGGTCAAGGTGGCCATCGCGCTGGGCCTCCTCGCGGTGGGCGCGGCCATCATCCTCAGGCTGTGGAGACCGTTCCCGTCGGACAAGACGCCCGAGGGAGCCTACATGCGGATCGCGAGGAGCGTCACGACGGGGAGGATCGAGGAGGCGTTCCCGTACCTGGAGACGGAAGCCCAGTGGGCCTCCTACACGGTCCGCGACATGCGTCGCGCGGCACGCGACACGGTCCTCGCCGCGTACCCGGAGCCCCAGCGGTCGGAGCTGTCCGCCGCGTATCGGGTCGAGGCGGAGGCGAAGGACGGGAGCGACGTGTTCGCGATCGTGGCGGATCGCCGCGGGTGGCGCTCGCGCCTGCGACGCGACCTCTCCGGCGCCGTCGCCATCGAGGTCGAGGGCGAGCGCGCGACCGTCGTCACGGCGCGCGGCACGCGTTATCCCTTCCGGCGGCGCGACAACGGGATCTGGGGCCTGACGATCTTCACCGCCGACCTGCTCGCCGAGGCCGAACGCGCCTCGCGCGATCTCGCGATGGTGAAGGCCGCGGCCGAGGACTACGCGGCCGATCGCTCGCGCAACCCGCCTGCCCCTAGGGCTCCCGGGGCAGGGACGTCCGACGCCAGCCAGCCTCCGTGATCTCTCCGAACACCCCGCGCGCGCCGTCCCAGCCCGCGCGCTGATCGTGCACGGTCGTGTACCCCGCGGCGGCCAGGAGCTCGCGGGCTCGAGCCGACCGCCCCCCTCCCTTGCAGCCCACGACGAGCCGCGTCGCGAGGTCCGGGAAGAGCCCGCGCACGTGCTCGACGAAGGACGGGTTGGGCTCGAGGCCCGTCACGGTCATGTTCGCGATCGGTACGTTCACGGCGCCCGCCGGCCTGCCCTCCGCGAACTCGGGCGCGCTTCGGACGTCCACGTAGACGAACCCCTCCTCGACCATGAGGCGGTGGGCCTCCGTCGGGGACACCTTCACGGGCACGCTCCCGGCTCCGCGATGGCGCGCTCCGCCAGCCGCGCCGCCTCTCCCCTCGACCCCCTCGCGAGGAGCGGCGCGAGGCGGTCGGCCAGATCCCTTGGGTGGATCCTCCCGAGGGCCTCGATCGCGGCGATGCCGAGCGCGAGATCGATTTCCATCGGCATCGGCACGGCGAGCGCGCGGGCGCGCGACGTGAGCTCGCCCACGGCGTCCGCTGCGCAGGCTGCGCCGAGGGCGACGACCGCGCGCCGGCGGACGTCCGGATCGCGGGCCTTGTCGCCCACGATCTCGACAGCACGGCGGACGGGCAGCGCGCGGTGGACGCCGAGGACGTGGAGCGCATCGGACTGCGCCCGCGGGCGAGGATCGTCGAGGAGCTTCGCGAGGCGGAGATCGATCGCCGCGTCGGGTGGCGTCCGCGCGAGGGCGGCGGCGGCGGCCACGGCGACGAAGGTCCATGGATCGTCCTCGAGCCGGGCGAGCAGGGTGGGCGCGGCACGCGGGGAGCCGAGCTCCGCCAGCGACCGCATCGCCGCCTCGCGCACGCGCGGCTCTGGATCCTCGCCGGCGAGCACGAGCGCGTCGACGAGGGATGGTCGGGCCGCCGCGAGCTCTGCGGCGCGCGCACGGATCGGCCACTCGGGCGCCGACCGCAGGGAGGAGAGGAGGGCGCCGTGGCTCCAGGTCCCGGGCTCGGCGAGCGCGGCGATGGGTTCGAGGAGGAGGTAGCGCGTGGCCATCGGCCGCTCGGAGGAGACGAGGGGAGCGAGGCTCCGCTCCGCCGGACCCCTGAGATCGGCGAGCCGCGCCCTCGCGGCGCGCAGGAGCTCCGCGCGTCGGGCGTCATCGGTCGTCGCTTCGAGCATCGCGGCGATGCGCTCGGCGGGCGCGGATCTCGCGGCGAGGGCGAACGCCCCGCGCGTGCTTCGGCGGGTCTCCGCGTCCCCGTCCCCGAGCGCGGCCAGCAGGGGCTCGAGCGCCGCGCTCGGCGCGACCAGCGCGAGCACGGGCGCGGCGCGTCTCCGCATGTCGAGGTCGGCCCCCTGGACGGCGCCCACGAGGGCGGGGCCGGACTTCGCGCCGCAGCGCTCGAGCCGCCCGCGAGCCTTGTTCGAGACCGCAAGGTCGCGATCGGCGAGCGCCCGCACGAAGATCGGCGCCGCCTCTGCGCACCCGGGCATGCCCGAAGCGACGGCGATCGCGAGGCCGCGGCCCGGCGCGTCGAGCCCGGCCCACGAGCGCTCGAGCGCCGGGACGACCGCCACCGGATCGGCCCGCTGGAGGAGGGCCGCGGCGGACTCCGCACGGGGCCCGCCGCCGCCGAGCGATCGCACGACACCCTCGATCGTCGCACCGGGTCGGTCGTGCTCGGTGTGGGCCAACAGCTCGGCCACGGCGACCTCGGGGTGAGCGCCCGCCCCGTACGCTTCGTCGAGGACGATCGCCACGCACCCCCCTCGCGCCGGCTCCGGCAGCGGGATCTCGTAGTGGTCGCCCGGGTGCATGGCGGCGTCCTCGGGGAGCGTCACCCGGAACGTGGCGCCGCCCGCCAGAAGGAAGAACGTCCTCGGGGCCGCGAAGGGCGACCTCGCGGAGGGCGAGGGGACGACGAACAGGCGCTCGATCGCCACCTCCGGCGGCGCCCGCATCACGACGAACTCCCCCCGCCCGTCGGAGGGCCGCTCTTCGCGCCACGCCGTGGTCAGGTCGCCGTCGGAAACGCGGGCGGCGTCCCCGCTGCTCGCGAAGTCGGCGCGGAGGGCGCGCGCGAGCGGCGCGGCGACGTCCTTGCCGCGCGCAATCGCCACGATCGTCCGCGCACGCGCGCGCTCCGCGGCGTCGAGCCGCTGCAGCGTCGCGCCGCGGAGGAGCATCGTGCTCGCGTCGAGACCGCGCGGCGCGAGCGCGGTGAAGCGTTGACCGCAGAGGCGGCGATCCTCGCGCACCTCCGCGATCGTCACGACGCTCGAGCCATCGTCGCGGCGCACGATCTGGATCACCTCGCCGGTGCGCTCGCCCTCCTGCCCGGTCACCCAGCCGGTGGGGCCCAGGAAGACCGGGGCGCCGGTGGCGGGGACGATCGCCTCGTAGGCGCGATCGGCGGTGTTCGCGAGGCCGACGCGCACGTGGGCGACAGATCGGGCGTGTCCGATGGCGACCGTCGTGATGGAGATCGCGCTCGCGTCCAGCTGGTCCCCCGCCCGCAGCGCGAGCGGGAGCCTCTCCTCGGCGCCGCCCGGGCCGCGCCTCCGGACGACCCCGGCCTTCGCGTTCACGTCCACGGTCGCCGTGGTCACGCCGTCGGACACCGTGGCCGGCGCGGCCTCCGCGAGCGGGGTCGCCCTCGCGCGCGGCGCGACGGCCGCGACCAAGCTGGCGGCGAGCAACCCCTGACGGATCGTTGGACGGATCATTGGACTCGGTGCTCGGGCGGACACGCGGGCGCCCATTTCTTGGCCCGCGTCGGAGCACTATGCCACACGATGGGCATGCGCCGGTGGTGGAGAGCTCCGCTGTGGGTCCCGAGGCTGACGGGTCGACTCCGTCTGCCCGTCCTCGCTGGGCCGTTCGTCGCGCTCGCGGTGCTCCTCGCCTTCATCCTGATCCCCGCGTCGCGGCGAACGCTCCACGCCGAGGTGGCGAAGAGGCCCGGCACCCCTGACGTGCTCGACCCCATGGCGCTCGTGCGGGCCCACCGCGCGGCACCGGTCGAGGGTATCGATCTCTCCCGCGTGGGCTTCGACGACGTCGGAGCCCTCACGAGCTTGCCCGACGGGCGTGTCGCGCGGCTTCACGTCGACCCGACCCTCCAGCGGACAGCGAAGACGCTGATGGCGATCCATCACGTACCGGAGGCGGCTGTCGTCATGATCGACGTCCCGACGGGACACGTCCTGGCCTACGCGAGTCACGTCGAGAAGGGCGCGGTGCGCGATCTCTGCGTCGAGGCGACCTCGCCCGCGGCGAGCGTGTTCAAGATCGTGACGGGCGCCGCGCTCGTCGAGCTCGCGAGCGTGAACCCGGACGCGAAGGAGTGCTACTCGGGCGGCGAGCAGCGGATCACGCCGCAGGATCTCGAGCCGAACCCCGCGCGCGACCGGTGGTGCACGACGCTCGGCGGCGCGATGGGCCGGAGCATCAACACCGTCTTCGCGCGCCTCGCGCTCCGGTCCCTGAAGCCCGCGCAGCTCGAGGACGTGGCGAAGGGCTTCGGCTTCGGGAGCTCCGTCGCGTTCGACGTGCCGGTCCAAGCGAGCGCGGTCAAGATGCCCGAGGACGGCCTCGCCTTCGCGCGGACGGCGGCGGGGTTCTGGAACACCACGCTCTCCCCGCTCCACGCGGCGATGCTGAGCGCGACCGTCGCGCGCGGGGGTGAGGTCATCCGGCCCCAGATCGTCAGGCAGGTCGAGGAGGCGACCGGCGACGTGGCGTGGACCTCGCCGGGCGTCCAGGTCCTCCGGCGCGCGATCAAGCCCGAGACGGCGGCGCTGGTCACGAGCATGATGGAGCGCACGGTGACCGAGGGGACGAGCTACCGCGCGTTCCACGACGCGAGGCGCACTCCCTTCCTCCCCGGCGTGGCGGTCGCCGGAAAGACGGGGACGCTCACGGACGCCGAGAAGGGGCGCTTCTACACGTGGTTCACCGGGTTCGCGCCGACCCACCCCGAGGCCGGCCAGCGGCAGGTTGCGATTGCCGTGCTCGTGGTCAACCAGGCCACCTGGACCGTGAAGGCCAACACCGTCGCGCGCGACATGCTGCGTTCGTTCTTCGCCGGACAGAAGGTGCCTGGCGTGTCCTCACCGAGCATGAAGGTGAGTGCCCGCCCGCAGAGGCCTGGCGCGTCCTCGCAGGCCTCACCGCCCACTCCCCCCTCACCCTGAGGCTCCTCTCGCTTGCGCGAGGGCCCGGCCCTGACTCCACGCCCGAGCCATCCAGAGGTCTGGTGGGATCAGGCGGACTTGAGCGCGTCGATGATCTCGCGCTCGTCGAGCATCTCGGCCCACCCCGAACCGCCCACGCGCTGCACTTGCGAGTCCGAAGGCACGAGGCCCGCGCGCACGCCGCGGGCGATCTGCGACGCGGTCACCGGGCCGACGACCTGCCCGCCCTCGGCCCAGACGAACCACTTCGTGGCCGGAGCCGGCGCGACCACCTTGAGGGCTGCGATGACGTCGCGCTGTGCGAGGACGTCGCTCCAGAACACGTCCCCCTTCCGCTGGACGCGCGCGTCGCTCGGAACCCGGCCGGCGCGAATGCCGCGCGCGATCTGGGTGGCCGAGACCGGGCCGACCGGATCGCCGCCCTTCGTCCACACCATCCAGTCCTTCTCGTCGAGGGGATCCACCTCCTCGATGTCGATCTCGAGCTCGAGCGCTGCCGCCATCCGTTCTCCGTACCAGCCAGGTGCCGGTCGGCAACCCGCGGCGGGCAAATTTTTTCGCGTCGCTGGAAACGTAATATCTATGTGCTTGAAATAACATCGTTTTCTACCCGGAGCGCGCGTCTCCGCCACGCCACGAGCACGGCGATCGGGGCGAGCAGCCACAGCGCCGAGGAGCCCGCGCTGGCGCTGGCCCTGGCCCTCGCGGGGCTGCAGTCGATGCCGCTGCAACCGTCGAGGGATCCGACGCACTCGACGCACGACGCGCAGAGATCCGCGCTCTCGCACAGCGTACACGCCGTGTCCGCGACGCAGGCGTCGCAACGCGGCTCGCAGCTCACGCACATCGTGGGCGGCGGCGGGGCGGGGGGTGGACCGGGGGGGCCAGCCCGCATCGGGCCCTGCGGCGGCCCCCAGCCAGGCGGCGGGCCCTGAGGCGGCCCCCAGCCAGGCGGCATTCCCTGCGGGGGCCCCATGGCCCAGACCATCCCGCCGAACGCGAGCGCGGCCCCGACCGCGGTGGGCGGGATCGCGCGCGCCAGACGTCGCTCGACGGCGTCGTGCCGCGTGGCCTCCATCGATCGCGAGGTTACACCTAACGCGCGCCGTGTACACGCACGCGCCACACCGCGAGCGTCGCGACCACCGCGAGCGCGATGAGCTGGGACGTCGACAGCCCGAGCGCCGATCCCCGCGAAGCATCGCCGCGCAGGAGCTCGACCAGGAAGCGCAGCACGGCGTAGCCAGCCATGAACGCGGCGAAGCGAGCCCCCGCGCCCACGGACATCTTCCTGGTCAAGAGGTAGAGGGCGAGCCCGCACAGGGCCATGTAGAGCTGCGTCGGATGCACCGGCAGGGACAGCGGCGTCTCCGCGGAGATCCAGCCGCGCGCGACGTGATCGCGCCACGCGTGACTGTCCCGCGGGAAGACGACTGCGAACGGAAGCGCGGTGGGCTTGCCGTAGTCGCAGCCGGCGAGAAAGCACCCCATGCGCGCGATGAAGTAGCCCACGCCGATCGCCGGGACGCCGGCGTCGAGGAACGGCAGGACCGGCGCCCTCGCGCGCCAGACCACGACCGCCGTGCCCGCGAGCCCGCCGAGGATGCCGCCATACGCGGCGAACCCGGCGCCGCCCGCCGCGCTCCCCGTCGCCCACCACCGGATCGCGCCCTGGACGAGCGGGATCGTCCCGGCCCCGGCGAGCCCCATCACGTAGGCGGCCAGCATGGCGCGCAGCGCGAGCGAGCGCGCGAACCCGGCGCGCCCGGTCTCATCGACCACGACGAGTGTGCCCACGAGACAGGCGAGGCCCAGCATGGCCGCGTACCCGGGAACCACGTGGCGTGCGAGCACGCCCAGCCACGGCTCGAGGAGCCCGACGACGCGCGGCCTCATCGCGTCAGCGGGGGAGGCGGGCCGTGATGACGCGACGACGTACCAGCATCGCGAGCACGCGGATCGCCTCGTGGCGAGGCATGCCGCACACGTCCACGATCGTCTCGAAGTCGAGGACCCCATCGATCAGCGTGAGGATGAACCCCATGTGGTGATCGAGGTGCAGATCGAAGAGCTCGTCGGTCGTGACGGCGAGGCGCGGGATCTGCTCGAGGGAGCCGAGGATCGCCACAGGATCGCCCTCCACGACCATCTCCCCCGACGGTTCCGCGATCTCGCCCCGCGGGGCGGGCGGGGCGACCGATCCCTTCATCGACTGCTGGCGCGCGAACTCGAGCTCCTCCTCGTCGGTGAGCGTACTGACCTTCTCGCGCATGGCCTCCGCCCGCGCGTAGCCCTCCACGTCGTACGGAGGGATGATGGTCGGGTTGGTGCTCTTCGAGGAGTCCTGAACCTCCCCCACCGCGGGTGTAGGTCGATCTTTGGCCACTCGAGCACCAAGCATAACACACGTCGTGCCAGCTCGGGCGGGAGGGCGCCAGGCGTTCAGTCTCAAGCGGGTACGCGGAGGCGGAGAGGGCCCCGGCGAGCTCCCCGCGGTGACTCACGCAAGGCCGAGGAGGAAGAGGAGCAGCGCCTTCTGCACGTGCAGGCGGTTCTCCGCTTGCTGCCACACGATCGAGCGGGGACCCTCCAGCGTCGCGTCGTCGATCTCCTCCCCCCGGTGCGCGGGAAGGCAGTGCATCACCCAGGCGTCCGGTGGGGCGGCCGAGAGGAGCCGAGCGTCCAGCGTGAACCCGGCGAAGGCCTTGCGCCGCGTCTCGGCCTCGCCCTCCTGTCCCATGCTCGCCCACACGTCGGTGTGGACGAAGGACACGTCCCGCAGGGCCTTCCTGGGATCGTCGTGGAGGACCACGAGCTCGGCGGCCTTCGCGACCTCGTACGCCGGCGGCCGGAAGCCCGGCGGCGCGCAGAGGTGCAGCTGGAATTCGAACAGGCGGGCGGCCTCGATCATGGACCGGGCCATGTTTCCCGAGCCGTCGCCCACGAACGCGACCTTGCGGCCGCGGAGTCGCGGTCCCTTGCCGTTCGCGGCGAGGACCTCCTCCATCGTGAAGACGTCGCAAAGCACCTGCACCGGGTGTCCGGTGTCGGTGAGCGCGTTGATCACGGGCACGCGCGCGGTCGCCATCTCCGTCATGCGATCGGAGCTCGACGTGCGGTACACGATCGCGTCGCAGTAGCGCTCGAGGACCCGCGCCGTGTCGGCGACGGGCTCCCCCCGCGCCAGCTGGCTCCCCTCGAGCGAGATGACGACCGGGTGTCCGCCCAGCTGGGAGACCCCCACCTCGAACGAGGCGCGCGTGCGCGTGCTCGCCTTCTCGAGGACGATCGCGACCGACCGTCCGTCCAGCGCGCGCTTGCGTTCGCCGCGGGGGTCGCGCTTGACGACGGTCGCGAGCCCGTACACCTCGCTGCACTCCGCGAGCGAGAGATCGGTGAGCCTCAGGAAATCGCGCTTGCTCATGGAACTCCCTCCTCCCGAAGCCCGGCCGCGAGCGCAGCCAGGCTGGGCACTTCCTGTGCGGCGAACGAGAGCTCGTGCGCCACCGCGCGCAGGTGTCCGACCTGCGTGCCCGTCACCTCGGAGCTCGTGCCTCCGGTGCTGCGCTTGGCCTCGACGGCGCGCTCCGGGACGAGCACACCGAGGGCCTCGTCGTCGAGCCCCGGGTGCGCCTCGCGGGCGCGAACGGCGCCCACGGTCGCGAGCGTTGTCCCACCGTCACGTGCCGCCCGTACGACGGCACCGACGGCGCGGTACGCCTCACGGAAGGGAACGCCCCGCTTCACCAGCGCCTCCGCGAGATCGGTCGCCTGCGTCGCGCCGTCCGCGAGCCCCGCCCGGCAGCGGGCGTCGTCGAACGAGAGGTGGGGGATCGCCGCGCGCACGGCCCCGAGGGCGCCCAGCACGAGCGGCGCGGTGCCGAGCACCGCCCGCCGGTCGTCCTGCAGATCGCGGTTGTACCCCGTGGGCAGCCCCTTCACGAGCGTGAGCAGGTGGACGAGGTTCGCGACGCCGAGCGCGCTCTTACCCCGGACGAGCTCGAAGATGTCCGGGTTCTTCTTCTGCGGCATCATCGACGACCCCGCGCTGATCGCGTCGCCCAGTCGGACGTACCCGAACTCCTGCGACGAGAAGTCGATCACGTCGGCCGCGAGCCGCGACAGCGCGAGGAGCACCCGCGCGCCCGCCCATGCGAAGTCGAGCTCGAAATCGCGGTCGCCGACGGTGTCGAGCGCGTTGACGGTGGGCGCGTCGAAGCGGAGGAGGCGCGCCGTGAGAGCGCGGTCGATCGGCAGCGACGTGCCCGAGCACGCCCCCGATCCCAGCGGGCACGCGGACATC
Organism: Myxococcales bacterium; assembly: GCA_005777185.1. Lineage (GTDB taxonomy): Bacteria > Myxococcota_A > Polyangia > Polyangiales > Polyangiaceae > SXNL01. Next base: position 11,315 of record SXNL01000007.1, on the reverse strand, counting down.
TGGGTCAGCGCGAAGCGCAGGGCCTCGCCCGCCCGCGCGATGGGCATCGCCCACGCGACGAGGAGGAACCGCGCCGACACGGGCTGCGCGCGTTGCCGGTGCGTGAACGCGGGGACGATCGCCGTCTCCTCGTCGGCCCACTGCGCGAGATCGGCGAGGAGCGCGGCGACCTCGCGCAGCATGGCGGCGCAGCGATCGCGCACGTGCAGGCGGAGGGCAGTCGACACCTGATCGTTTCGCGAGCGCGCCGTGTGCACGCGCTTGCCCACGTCGCCGAGGGCCCGCGTCAGCTCGCCCTCGATGGCCATGTGGACGTCCTCCTCGCCGGGTGGGAGGTGGAGCTCGTCGCGATCGGCGCGGTCGAGCATGTCGAACAGGGCGTCGCGGAGTCGCGCGCAGTCCCCCGGCGTCAGGAGGCCCACCGCGCCGAGCATCGTCACGTGGGCGAGGCTCCCCAGGAGATCCTCACGCGCGAGCGCGAGATCGTCGACGAAGGACGACGACCAGCTCGCGAGGACCGGCAGCATGGGCGTCGTCCCGGTCGCGTTCGTGCGCGCGATGCTCTCCTGTCCGTCGTGGCCCTCGCAGCAGGGGGGGATCTCCTCGGCCTTCCTCATCGGTCACTCGCTCTTGATCAGGGTGCCGATGCCCCTGTCCGTGAAGAGCTCGGCGACGAGGCTGTGCGGGGTGCGCCCATCCACGATGTGTACGCTCCGCACGCCCCCGCGCAAGGCCCGGAGGACACTCTCGATCTTGGCGGCCATCCCGCCCTTGATGGCGCCCGTCGCGAGCTTCGCCTCGAGCTCGGGCACGGTGATCTCGCTCACGAGGTCGTCACCGTCGAGGAGGCCCGGCACGTCGGTGAGGTAGATGAGCTTCTCGGCCTGGAGCGCGATCGCGATCTCGGCGGCCGCCGTGTCGGCGTTGATGTTGTAACCCTCGCCGTCCTCGCCGAGGCCGACGGGGGAGATGACCGGGAGGTAGCTCTTCTCGAGCAGCACCTCGACCAGCTCGTGGTTCACCTGCGTGATCTCGCCGACTCTCCCGAGGTCGCGGCCGTCCTTCGCCAGGAGCTTCCGCGCGCGCAGGAGGCCCGCGTCCTTCCCCGAGAGGCCCACCGCGTGGCACGAGAGCTGGTTGAGCAAGGAGACGATCTCGGTGTTCACCTTTCCGGTGAGCACCATCTCGACGACCTTGACGTCGGCGGCGTCGGTGACGCGCACGCCGTCGATGAACTCGCTCTTCCCGCTGCCGAGCTTCTCGAGCGTTCGAGAGATCTCCGGACCGCCGCCGTGCACGACGATCGGGAGGAGGCCTGCCGAGCGCAGCAGGTTCACGTCGTTCGCGAAGCTCGCCTTGAGCCCCTCCTTGATCATCGCCGCGCCCCCGTACTTGATGACGGTGCGCTTGCCCTTGAACCGGGAGATGTACGACAGGGCCTCGACGAGGAGCGCCCGCTTGAACGAGGGGCTGTAGTTTCCCAGCCGGTCGTCCTTCGTCACGGTGCCGTCGGGTGCGGCGCTCGTGAGCGACGTGTAATCGGCGTTGATCTTGACGTAGTCGTACGAGAGATCGCACCCCCACGCGACGGCGCGCGTGTCGGCGGGACCGAGCCGGACCTGGATGGCCACGGTGGGCTCCTTCATCTTCGCGCGGAGCTGTCCCGGTTCGTGGGGCGCGGGGCCGCCGTTCGCGTACACGGTGACACCCTGGATCTCGACCGTGGCGCCGAACGGGTCCACCGCGAAGCCTCGCGATCCGGCGCGCGCGCCCACGGTGGCGAGCACGCGGCCCCAGTTCGGATCGGCGCCGAAGATCGCGGCCTTCACGAGGCTGGAGCCGGCGATGGAACGGGCGAGATCCTCCGCCACGGCGCGATCCTCGAGTCCCGTGACGGTGACCTCGACGAGCTTCGTCGCGCCCTCGCCGTCCTCCGCGATCGCGCGGGCGAGCTCCACGCAGACCGACACGAGGTGCGCCTCGAAGCTCGCGAGCTCACCCTTGTCGCGGAGGGGGGGCGCGCCCGCGGCGCCGTTGGCCAGGCAGAACACCGCGTCGTTGGTGCTCATGTCACCGTCGACGGTGAGGTTGTCGAAGCTCTGCGCGGTCGCGCGAGCGAGCATGCCCTGGAGCGTCTTGGGGTCCACGGAGGCGTCGGTCACGACGAACGCGAGCATCGTGGCGAGCTGGGGCGCGATCATCCCCGACCCCTTCGCCATCGCCGCGATCGTGACGGGGACGCCGCCCACCTGCAGCACGCGGCTCGTGAGCTTGACGCGCGTGTCGGTCGTCATGATGGCCTCGGCGGCGGCCATGATGTGCTCGCTCCGCGCCTTGGCGACGGCGTCGCACGCGGCGAGGAGCTTCGGCATCGGCAGCGGTACGCCGATGACGCCCGTGGACGCCGTGAGCACCGCTCCCTCGTCGATGCCGAGCGCGCGCCCGAGTCGTGCGCGTATGGCGCGGACGTCCTCCATCCCGGCGGGGCCGGTGAGGGCGTTCGCGTTGCCGCTGTTCGCGAAGATCGCGCGGAAGCCCGTGCCGGGGAGCCTCTGCCGGGCGTCGGTGATCGGTGCGGCCTGGGCCTTGTTCACGGTCACGACGCCGGCGGCGGTGGCGGGGACCTCGCTGTACACGAGCGCCACGTCCCTGCGCGACGCCTTGATGCCCGCGTTGATCCCCGCGAACGAGAAGCCCTTCGGCACCCTCACGGGGCGCTCCGCTCGAGGTGATCGAGGCCCGCGTCCTCGGCGAGACCGAAGGCGAGGTTCAGGTTCTGCACGGCCTGGCCGGACGCACCCTTGAGCAGGTTGTCGATGCTGGCGAGGCCCACCACGCTCCGACCGCGGACCGACACCGCGACCGCGACGTCGTTCGTGCCCACGACCTCCGCGAGCGACACCTCGTGTGGCGCCACGACGCGCACGAAGCGCGAGTCCTTGTAGAATGCACGTAACGCCTCCTCGGGCGCGGCCACCGGGATCCCCGCGCGGAGGCGCGCGTAGGCGGTGATGAGGATGCCGCGCCGCACGGGCAAGAGGTGCGGCACGAACGTGATCTCGACGCCCGTGCCCCCACGGCGCGCGAGGTGAGCGGCGATCTCGGGCTCGTGCTGGTGGTTGTGGATCTTGTACGCGCGCAGGTTCTCGTCCACCTCGGCGAAGGAGTGCTCCTCCTTCGCCTGGCGGCCAGCGCCCGTCGTGCCGCTCTTGGCGTCGACGGCGATCTCGGGCTCGACGAGGCCCGACGCCACGAGCGGCGCGAGCAGGCACAGCGTGGCCGTCGGGTAGCACCCGGGGTTGGCCACGAGCATGCTCACGGGGCGGCCGAAGAGCTCGGGCAGGCCGTAGTGCGCCTCGTCGCCGAGCCGGAAAGCGTTCGATAGATCGCAGACGACGACCGCCGAGTGGCGGCGGCGCAGCTCCGGAGCGAGCTTCTGCGACACCTCGGGTGGCGTCGCGAGCACGACGGCGCCGCAGTCCGACGCGCGATCGCAAGCCTCGCCGTTCGCGACGAGGACGCCGGCGCCGCGGATGCCGAGGTGCGCCAGGGGTCGGCCGCGGCGGAGATCCGAGGTGGCGAACGCGAGTTCGAACCGCGGGTGACGCGCGAGGATGCGCGCGGCGAGCGTCCCGGAGTAGCCCGAGGCACCGACGACCCCGACGCGGACGCGCTCCGTGGACAAGATCGGCTCAGTGCGCGGGGCGGCGCGGGTGGAGCGCGCGCTGCAGGGCGCTCGCGGCGCCGGCCGGGGGAGGCGGGGCGGACGCGTTGCCCGCGGGCAGCGCGGTGGCGGTGGCGGTGGCCGTGCCCGTGGTCGCCTTCGTCTCCGTCGCGCCCGGCTCCGTCGGACGTGAGGCCCAGCAGACGGCCACGCCCACGAAGAGGAGGCCGCCCAGCGCCGTGAGCCAGGCGGGCGTCCTCGGCTCGGGCAGGGGCGGAGGCCCGTGACTGTGACTACCGCTGGTCGCCATGCGTGAACTCTGAACTACACCCGTCCGCTCCTGTCAAGCGCAGGCCCGCCTGCTATGCTCGACTTTGGCACGCTCGCGCGTGCCTTCACGCCAGCGCGCCGCGCCCGGCCCCTGGCCCCCGTCTTGCTCTCAGCCGGAGGGATCCGTCATGCGCAACCCCACCCGCCCGCTCGCCGCCGTCGCCGTCGTCGCCCTCTCGACGGTCGTGCACGCGGCGCCTCCGCCACCGCCGCCGTTGCCGCCGCCGGGGCAGGCCACGGCGGCACCCCAGCCGCCGCTGGAGACGCCCCTCCACAAGGGCCTTGCCCTGATAGAGCGTGATGGTCGCCCGCTCGCGATCGGCACCATCCTCGCGAAGGACGGGCGGGTGGTGACGGCGCTCTCCCCGCTCGCGGGGTCGGACGTGGCCGACCTCAGGTACGCCGACGGGAGCGTCGTCAGGGTCAAGGTCGGGCACCGCGATCCCGCGTGGGATCTCGCCCTTCTCGTGCCGCAGAGCGGGACGTGGAAGGACGGCCTGGTCGCGAGCGACGCCGATCCCACGGCGATCGAGCTCAAGACCGCGACTCCCCTCCGGGGAAAGGTGCCGGCGCTCGTACCGGTCCTCCTGAAGATGCGGACGGACGCGAGGACGAAGGAGGGCGAGACCCTCGGCAACGTCCTCGACCTCGACCTCAAGGGGAGCCCTTCCGCCGCGGGGACACCCATCCTGGATCCGTCGGGCAGCGTGGTCGCGTTGCTCGCGCGGGCTTGCAAGGTCGGCGACGGCCCCTGCGTCCCCGTCACGATCGGGGTCCCCATCTCGGTGATCCGCCAGTTCCTCATGCGTACCCCCGCCTCGGCTGTGCGGCCCGCGCCCTGGCTCGGGCTCGGCGTGGCGCCGGCCGCGCACGGAAATGTGAAGGGAGTCCGCGTCCTTGGCGTCATGCCGCAGAGCCCGGCCGAGAAGGCGGGCCTGCGCGCCGGCGAGAACGGGGACCTCATCGTCGCCGTGGACGGGAAGCCGATCGACACATTCGAGGGCCTCGCCGAGGTCATCGCGACCAAGCAGATCGGCCAGAACGTGAAGCTGCTCGTCTATGGCGACGGAAAGTTCCGCGACGTGTCGGTCATCCTGCGCTCACCTCCGGAGAAGTAGCGGTTGACACGGCTCCATCCTTCTTGGAAGGATGGGGTCGTGGCCCTTCGAATCGAGGTCGCCGGCGAGACGAACGTCGGCATGAAGCGCAACCACAACGAGGACAACTTCTCGATCATCGAGGAGAGCGGCCTGTACATCGTTGCGGACGGCATGGGGGGCCACGCCTCGGGCGAGGTCGCGAGCAAGATGGCGGTCGACGCCATGCGCGAGTTCTTCGTCGCGACGGCCGACGATCCCGAGCGCACATGGCCCTACAAGATGGACCGCTCCAAGGGCTACGAGGAAAACCGTCTGATCACGGCCATCAAGCTCGCCAACCTCCGGATCTACGAGAGCGCTCAGCGCGACGCCAAACAGCGCGGAATGGGCACCACGCTCGTCACGATGTTCGCCGTGGAGGGCGGCGTCTACGTGGCCCACGTCGGGGACTCCCGGGTGTACCGCGCGCGCGACGCCAAGCTCGAGCTCCTGACGGAGGACCACTCGCTCCTCAACGACTACATCAAGATGCGTCGCCTCACGCCCGAGGAGATCGCGAACTTCCCGCACAAGAACGTCATCGTGCGCGCCCTCGGCATGAAGGACACCGTCAAGGTGGACACGCGTTTCGAGCAGCCGCGGGCCGACGACCTGTACCTGCTCTGCTCGGACGGCCTCTCCGGTCCGGTCACCGACGACGAGATCCTCGAGATCGTGACCGAGGGGCAGGGCCAGGACCTGAAGCGCTCCGCCTCACGGCTGATCGAGCGTGCGAACGAGAACGGCGGCCCCGACAACATCACGGTCGTGCTCGCCCGCTGGGTGGCGTAGTCAGGTTCGCGTCCGCGTCAGTGCCCCGTGACCCCGGTGGGGCCGAGGGCGAACCAGCACAGGGCGATCACGAGCAGCATCACGAGCGCGATCACCGCGTAGCTGATCTTGCTCTGCGACGTGGACCAGCCGTCCCCGTAGAACTTCCCCTTCGACCGGACCCGGAGCTTCTTCTGCACCGCGGGAAGCAGGCTCTTTCCTTCCGGATGGCCCGGTGTGGGGGCGAGCGGGTCGTCGTCGCGCGCGCCGAGCGAGCGCTTGATGAGGTCCTTCATCAGGCGGTCGTCGGCGGAGTCGGGGGGGTCCTGGTCGCTCATCTCAGCTTCTCTCCGAGTCGCTCCTCGACGATCTCGCGCAGCTTGTTCCTCGCACGGAACAGCTTGCTCTTCACGGTGCCCGCGGGAAGGCCCGTGATGGTCTCGATCTCCTCGTAGCTCAACTCCTCGACGTCGCGCAAAATGAGGCACTCGCGGAAGGAGGGGTCGATCTCCAGCATGGCCTCCTGGACGATGGTCTCGATCTGCTTGCCGGCGAGCGCCTCGTCGGGCCGCTCGATGCGGCTCGCGTTGGTCTTGGCGGAGTCACCGAAGGCCGCGCGCTCGATGACGCCGCCGAGCTCGTCCTGCTGGCGTGTCTTGCGGAGCGCGAGGTACTTCGAGCGGTTCTTCGTGAGGTTCATCGTGATGGAGAAGATCCACGTCGATAGCTTCGCGTCGCGGCGGAACGACCCGATGCCCTTGAACACCTGGACGAAGACCTCCTGGCTGACCTCCTCGGCCTCCGCGCGGTTGTTCAGCATGCGGGTGACCAGCCCCACGACCCGCCGCTCGTAGGTGCGGACGAGCTCGTTGAAGGCTCGCTCGTCGCGCGCCACGAGGCGCTCCACGAGCCGCGCTTCGACTTCGTCAGGGAGGGCCACGTCGAGCCATCGTGCCAGCTTCGGAGGTAAATGGGTAAGGGTGGACGCCAGCGCGGGGTCGGCCGCGGGGGTCGAACCGGCGCCGGCCGCGCCGGCCACGGGCCTGGCGCGCGGGTCTTTCATCCGCCGGCGTGACAACCGGGTGGGCGAAAAGTTCCGCCCCTACTTGCAGCCGGCCTCCGCCCCCTCGCCGTTGCAGGTCCGCACACGCGTTCCCGCGCAAGCGATCTCGACGCACGGCCTCCCGTCGCACTCCGACGGCCTCGCGCAGGCCCGCGGCTGTCCCGGATCGCACGCCTCGCGGCACGCCGTGCCGAACGCGGTGGTCCGCACCTCGACGACGCAGCACACCTCGCCTTCGGGACAGTCCTCGGTCTCGTCGCACACGCGCTCCGGGCCCGCGCAGGGCGTGCTCTCGGGCTGGCACGCCGCGCCGGCCTCCGGTGGGTGGCAGCAGGCGTTGTCGGGCACGGCGCACGTGCCGCCCGCGCACGCGATCACGCCCGGAGACGAGAACGGCGACATTCCATCGGCGTCGGGCATCGCGAGGCCCGCGTCGAGGACGGGCGCGAGGCCATCCTGCGCGTGCCCGGCGTCGCTCGCATCGCCCTCGGCCGGAAGCAAGGTTGCGTCCCCGGAGACGCCGATGAGGTAGGAGCAGCCCGCCGCCGCGGAGAGCACGAGCGCCGCCGCCCCCTCGCGGCGCATCAGAAGGCGCCTCGAACGCCCACGGCGCGCATGCCTGGATCCAGGAAGGGAACGAGCGCCGCCCGCGTGGAAGCGTCGGGCACCGGACGCTTCCCGGTGACCACGAGAAACGCGCCGACGCCGAGCGCGACCGCGCCGGCCGCGAACGACACCGTCGATATCGTGGCACTGGTCCGCGCGTCGTCCCGGATCGCGGCCCCTTCAGGCGTGCACGCGCTCCCCGCGCAGCGCGAGCCGATGTCGTCGCGCAGGGATATCGCGCGGATCCCGAACACGGACCCCATGCCGATGCCGACGAGGCCCGCGCCGAGGGTGCCGTAGCCGACGGTGCGCCACCGCGTGTCCCACCGCTGCGTCCCCGCTGGCGGCGAAGGCGCTGCCCCGCGCGGCGTGGCCGGGAGCGGCGCATCGTCGAGCGGCAGGATGGGCACGCTCTGCGCGCTCAGCCCCGCGAGGACGTGGACCTCGATCGTTCTCCGCACCTTGCCCGGCGCGGAGACCGTGATCGTGTGATCGCCCGGGTCGAGGTAGTGCGGCAGGAACCAGTAGGGCTCTGGCAGGGGCTCCCCGTCGATCTCGATGACCGCGATCTGCCGGTCCTCGGGCAGCTGGAGCTGGATGCGCGGCAGCTTCCGCTCGAGGCCGCGCGCGTGATCATGCGCGAACTCCTGCCGCTCCTTCTGATCGTTCTGGGCCGCCCACGCCGCGCCGTAGTGGTACTCCGTCCACGCGGTCGCGGTCTTGCCCTGGGTCTCGTGACAGAGCGCGAGGTTGAGCAGCGTGCCGAGCTTGGGCGCGAGCTTCAGGCTCTCCGACCACGCCTGGCAGGCGGGGGCGATCTCGCCCGCGTCGAAGTGGCGCTCGGCCTGGTGGAACAGCCGCTCCGCGCGCGCCTCGGGGCTCTCTCGCGCGGGCGCATGGGTGCCCTCCGCGGGCACCTCCGCGAGAGCGGAGGAGGGTAGCGCGAGCGCGAGCAATCCCCGGGCGAGGAAACGGCGTGAGACCATGAGGCACGGGCCGGTAGCGCTCCTCCCCTCCCTTTCTCGGAGGGCAGGCCGGGAGGGTGAGGTCTGCGGCGAACCGGCGCTAGTCCGGAGTATGCAGGAACTTCGGGCGCAGCGGCTTCTTTTGTGGGCCGGCGACCTTCGGCGCGCCCGAGTCCGCGCTCGCCGCCGGCACCTCCGCTGGCTCGGTCACGGAGTCGCTGGGCGCGGGGGCAGTGGTCGCCGGTTTCGAGAAGCTGATGGGTTCGCTCGTCAGGTCCTGCGCGGGTGGCGGCGCCGAGCGGATCGCGCCCTGGATCGGCGGCTGGCGAAGGAGGAGGAACCCGAGCGCGAGCGATCCGGCGACCGCGACGGCGACCGCCGCGACGATCACGCGCGTGCGGCCAGGGCGCTTGCCCTCGGGGGTGGGCACCGTGAACCCCGGCTGCGATCCCTCGGGCAGCGTCGGGGACGACGGCGCGACGGGGCGGAGCGGCCCCAGGCCTGGCACCGAGGCGCGCGAATCGGGCCGCACGAAGCTCACCGCCTCGATGCCGTAGCCGGGTGTGGGCAGGTCCCTCATGCTCTCGCGCGCGACGATGGTGTCGAGCTTGAGCGGGATGTGGCGCCAGGACTCGTGCGCGAAGGGCGCAAGCTCGGTCGCGAAGGCGTAGGCGGACTGGAAGCGCGCGTCCGGCGACTTCTGGAGGCAACGCAGCACGACCCTCTCGAGGCCCTCGGGGACCTCGGGGTTCCTCGCGCGGGGCGGGATCGGGTCCTTCTCGAGGATCGCCGCGAAGACCTCACCGATGCCTCCGTCGGCATCGAACGGCATCACCCCCGTGATGAGCTCGTACATGACGGCGCCGAGCGACCAGATGTCGGCGCGGTGGTCGATCAGCCTGGGATCGCGGAGCTGCTCGGGCGACATGTACGCTGGCGAGCCGAGGATGTTGCCGTCGTTCGTGAGGACCTTGTCGTTTCGGTCCGCCTTCTTCATCGTCTTCGAGATCCCGAAGTCGAGGATCTTGAGGATCTTCGAGCCGTCGGGCTGGATCGCGATGAAAAGGTTCGGCGGCTTGAGGTCGCGGTGGATGATCCCCTGCGCGTGGGCGAGGCCGACCGCCTCGAGGGCCTGGAGGATGTAGCTCGCCACGTCCTCCATCGGGAGGCGAGCCTTGCGCTCGAGCAACTGCTCCAGGTTCTCGCCCTCCAGGAACTCCATCGCGAGGAACGGCAGCCCGTTCTCGATCGCCCCCGCGTCCATGACGTGCGCGACGTGGGCGCTCTTGATGCGGGCGGCGGCCTGCACCTCGCGGGCGAAGCGCTCCACCGCGGAGTCCCTCGCGGCCGTCTCGGCGAAGAGGACCTTGAGGGCGACCCGCTGGTTGAACACCACGTGCCTCGCCGCGTACACGACGCCCATGCCGCCCTCGCCGGCGATGCGCTCGATCTCGTACTTGCCGGCGACGACGTCACCGGGCCGGGGCAGGGTGCGATCCATGGGGGGCGACAAGGAAGGATACCTTCTCACGACAGGACGGGCGAGAGAACCCGGACGTTAATCCCCCGCGCGGGCGGTCGTTTTTTCGCTCATGCGGTACGCGTACAGGCTGGAGACCCTCGAGGCCGAGGACATCCCGATTCACACGCTGGTCGCGTTGCCGCAACGCGCGAGGCGGCCGGCCCCCTTGCCCCGCGTGCCGCTCCCCGACACGGTGCGGCCACCTGCGCAGACCGAGGCGCCCGGGTCCGGGGAGCGCCCGGCCGTGAAGGGCCCGGAGCGGTCGATCCGGGAGAGCCACCGCCGCGTGAGCCCGAGGCGGCCGCTCTCGGCGCGCATGACGATCTGGTCGTTGCACGAGAGCCATGGCGGCTGGACCCTCAACGTGAGCGATGGGGGGCTCCGCGTGCTCGTCGAGGACGCCGTCGTCACGCGGGGGTTGGAGATGACGGTCGAGGTGCGAGAAGACGCTTGCGCCTGGCAGCGCAAGGCGAAGGTGGTCTGGGTGCAGGAGGAGCAGGGGGGCTGCGTGCTCGGGCTGAAGTTCCTGCAGGCGACCTCCATCCTGGGGCACGCGCCCGCCAACGACGGGCCGGATGATATCCTGAAGGATTCAGGACCTATCTATTCGTCTAGGTTCGCGGTGGGCTGAGCTCTTCTTTCGAGGAGGCTGGCCCGAGATCCGCGCGCGCTGGGAGAAGGCGATCGAGAAGCTCGTCGAGATCGCGCACAGCCACCCGGTCGGCCCCCGCGCGTTCTCGCACGAGGACGAGACGACCATGGAGGCGCTGCACGGTGCGCTCGGCCCGCGGCTTGCATTCTCCGTCGCCGCTCCGGACGGCATGATCCGCCGTCAGAGGCGGGGTGCACGAAACGTGGATACGCCCGTCGAGCCCGAGCCCTGGTGGGCCGCGCTCCTCCGGCGTGCGTCCGGCATGAAGACCTGAAAAGGAGAACGACCATGGCGATCCTCAACATCAGCTACAACGGCATGTCGGCCGACTACGCGGTCGAGCTCGACCACCGCGTCTCGGACGCGGACGTCCGCCGCATCGCGGCCGAGGTCATCCGCTCGGGCGAGGTCCGCGGGCTCTACATCGCGAACCTCTCGCCGAACGCGTTCGCGAACTACGTCGTCGACCGTTTCGACTCGCCCGTCGGCGGGCAGCGCATCTACCCGCGCCCTGAGGAATCCCCTCATTTTCGAGCCCGAGCCCGAGCCCGCGCCCGAGCCCGATTCCTGCGCAACGAACCCGCGGGTCGTGCCGACTGGCGG
>SXNL01000063.1 GCA_005777185.1 Myxococcales bacterium | reverse complement strand
GGCGCCTCCCGCGGCAGGCAAGCGCGGGGCGAAGGACGCGGGCGCCCTCGCGCAGGACAGGCTCGACGCCGCGCCCGCCGACGCCGCGCCCGCCGCGACGTCGCACGCCGGGCCGCCTGCTGCCAAGATCCCCACGGCCGCGGAGTCGGAGGCACCGTCGATCCCGATGGGCAAGGGCCTCCCCGTCCTCGTGAACGTCGCCGTCTACTTCCAGGAGGTCGCCGCCTTCGACGACTCGAAGGGCGAGTTCGAGTGCACCACCGACATCCGGCTCCGGTGGACCGACCTGCGCCTGCGGTACCCGGAGGCGCAGGCGTTCAGCGGCTACAGGGAGTTCCGCGGCAAGGAGGCCGACGCCCAGCTCGGGAAGATCTGGACACCGAACGTCGAGGTCATCAACCGCGTGGAGGGCAGCAGCCCCTACGTCAGCCGGCGGGTGCGGATCTTCCCCGACGGCACGGTCGAGAGCATCGCGAGGGCGAGCGCGCGCTACAAGACGCACGTCTCCGCGGAGTCGTTCCCCTTCGACCGGCAGCACCTGCGCCTCGATCTGAGGGTGCGCGAGCAGACGACGGACGAGGTGCTGCTCCGCTACGAGAAGGAGGACGTCGAGTTCAGCCGCGCCGCGGCGGAGAACCCGATCGAGGGGTGGGAGGTCGGTCTCGTCGACCTCCGCGCACACCTCGTCCGTGGCTGGAACGGCGACCGGTACTCCGAGGTGCGCGCGTCGCTGCTCGTCGACCGCGTGGCCTCGACCGGCCTCGCGCCCATCTTCATCCCGCTCGTCGCATCCCTGCTCATCCCGCTCCTCGCGCTCTGGATGAACCGCGCGTCGCGCGAGGGCTTCGAGGTCGAGGCCTTCGAGCTCGCCAACATGGGCATCGGCGGTCTGTTCTCCGTCATCGCGCTGAGCTTCGCGATCTACACGTCGTTCCCCGTCATCGCCGGCAGCGACAACACGGTCACCCGCCTGTTCGGCTTGAACTACGCGACGCTCGCGCTGTCGCTCGCGATCGTCGTGCTCCTCTTCCGGTTCGACGTGGTCCGCCGCTCGTTCGGCCCGCACGTGCACGAGGAGGTGTTCCGGTTCCTCTGCTGGGCGCTACCTCTGCTCACGCTCGCCACCAGCGTGGCGTTCCTGCTGGTTGCGGCGTCCTAGCCTCGACGGGTCGCGCGACGCTCCGGGGGAGCCTCAACTCGCGACCCCGAGCGACCGTACAGATCGTCGACGACCAAGCGTCAGAGGGAAGACGAACATGAAGCACATCCTCCACGTCCTCGGCATCACGGCGACCGGCGCCGGGCTCCTCCTCGCGTGCTCGAGCGCGCCGACCTCTCCTGCCCCGGAGGACTCGACCGGGGCGACCGGCGGGGGTAGAGCCGGGGAGCCGGCCACCCCGACCGTTCCAGGAGCGACGGGCGACGGCGACAGGATGGCCGTTGCGTCCGCGGGCGTCCTCGACAGCGTCGCCGCCGCGCCGCCGTCCTGCGCGGGGGCGCCCAGGTGCCAGGCCATCGACTGCTGCGAGAGCCCCGTGGTCCCGGGCGGCACGTTCGCGATGGGGCGGTCCAAGGTCGGCACCGACGCGGACAAGGATGGCTTCGTCAACGAGGTCCCGGAGCACACGGCCTCCGTGTCCTCGTTCAGGCTCGACACCTTCGAGGTCACGGTCGGGAGGTTCCGCCAGTTCGTGAAGGCCTACGCGGGGCCGCCCGCCGAGGGCGTGGGTGCGCACCCGAAGGTGAAGGGCACCGGGTGGAGCAGCAAGTGGAACGCGAACATGCCCCGGAAGGGCGAGTCGCTCGCGGAGTTCGCCGGTCAGTTCGACTGCGCCTCGGACGTCGTTCCGTGGACGAAGGACGCCGGGCGGAACGAGAAGATGCCGATGACCTGCGTGACCTGGTACGAGGCCTTCGCGTTCGGCGCCTGGGACGGCGGCAGGCTGCCCACGGAAGCGGAGTGGGAGTACGCGGCGGCCGGCGGCGCGGAGAACCGCATGTATCCATGGGGAAACGCGGCACCCACGACGGATCTCGCGTCGTACGAGTGCTTGTCCGACGGGGACCCGGCGTGCACGCACGCGGACCTGCCCGACGTCGGGAGCAAGCCCGCGGGCAACGGCCGGTGGGGACACAGGGATCTCGGGGGCGGCGCCTTCGAGTGGACGATGGACTGGTTCGACGACGCCTGGTACGGCGGCGGCGGGAGCGCGTGCAACGACTGCATCAACACGACGCGCCCGGACTCCGACCTCAAGATCTTCCGCGGCGGCGACTTCAAGGACGGCGCGGCCTTCCTCCGCGCGACGGTCCGGCTGTACAGCCCTCCGGTGTTCCGCGCCGACAACGTCGGCTTCCGCTGCGCGAGGCCGGTCCGGACGACCCGGTAGTCACGGGCCTACTTCACGCACTGGTGATCGCTGAACGACAGCGCCGGGATCGGGTCCCCCTCCTTGAGGGGGACCATGACGCACGGGTTGAAGTTCGCGTCGAACGGCGTCGTAACCGGTGAGGTGAGCGTGCCGCCGAGACCGCCGCAGAGGCGACCGCCCGCCCCGAGCTTTCCCGAGAAGGTCGCGGGCTTGAAGATGAGCGGCGTCCCTGCGGTGCTGTTGGCCTCCGCCACGACGGTCATGGTCGCGAACGAGAGCGTGAACGTGTCCCCGAACCCCGGCTGCGTGAGCGAGGCACCGACGCGCGCGCTCTTCACGAACGTGGTCGGCGGCGCAACCTTGCCCGTCGCGGTGTCCCAGCCCCGGAACGAGATGAGCGTGAGGGTCGGCGACGTGCCGCCGCTCGACTCGGCCCACCAGCGGAGGGCGTTCTTCGGATCGCCGTTCGAGAGCTGCGTGCTGCACGACAGGAGGTAGGTGAGCAACGGCGCGGGCGCGGAGTCCTTTGCGGTGGCGGCGTCGGTGGAGGTCCCCGCGTCCGTCGTCCCCGTCTCCGGGGCGCCCGCCTCCGCCGTCAGAGAGCCCGCGTCCTTCTTCGGGGGGACGGGATCATCGATCGTCCCGCCGGCCGAAGTCCCCGAGCTGCACGCCGCGAGGATGCTCGTCAGGATTCCACCGCCGAGGAGCGTGGCGCTCGAGAGTCTCTTGGCTCGGGTGCTGGCCGACATGGGGACCTCCAGCGTGCGAGGCTATCACCAAACGGCACCGACCCGGAACGCGCGAGGGACCCGCGTCCCACCGCGTTGCCGGCTGGGCCCCGACGTGGCACGCTGCACCATGGCGCGCGCGCGGTGGGTTTCGTGCCTGTGGCTCGCGGCGGGCGCCATCGCGACGGCCTGCGGCGCCTCCGATCCCCCGATTCCACGAACCGAGGGTGTCGCGTCCGGTCAGGACTCGGGGCCAGGGCCGCCCGGCGCGCTCGACGCGGAGGCACCCGACGTGGAGCCGACGCGCGACGCCTCTCCCGACGCCGTGCCGGCGGACGCGGGCGGCGGGCCGGTGTGCCGTCCGCTCGACGTGGTCGTCTACACGCAGGACTCGTGGAACGAGCTCTCGGATGCGCTGGCGGCCGATCCGTCCCCGTGCGCCGATCACCACGTCTCGATCCCCGCCATCGCGAACGACAAGACCCAGCCGCGGGGCCCCGCGGAGCCCGCGAAGATGCGCGCGCGCGGGCCGCGCTTCCATGCGATGGCGGAGTTCCACTGGACCGGCTGGTCGCAAGACACGACGCTCGGGTGGTACGAGAAGGGCGTCGAGTTCAGGCGCCGGATGACGCTCGCCGGGTACGACGTGACGGCCGGGGACGCGTGGGCGATCAACGAGCTCCCCTCGTCGGTGCGGTTCGACGCCGCGGCGCGGCAGAACGCGCGTGACGCGGTGCGCGGGCTCCACGACGGACCGCCAGGCGCGCCCCCCGTGAAGGGCGCGGTGTTCATCGTCGGGATCGGCCAGCGCACCACGTTCCTCTCGCAGTACAAGTCCAATCTCGAGGGGTGGCTCACGGACGCCGCCTTCTTCGCGGACATGGATCCGCGCGTGCGCTTCTGGGGCCAGGAGACCTACGCGGACCCGGCCTACGTCTGCGTCGAGGGCGCGTCGCCGGCCGACTGGAGCCCCCGCGTCGAGGACTACGTGGCGCACGTGCGGACCCTCGCGAACGCCGCGCCGGCCACCACGGCGACGCCGCGCGCCTTCCTCGAGCGAACGTACGCGCCGCTCATGAACGCCGCGATGGCGGCGCCCGGGTACAACACCGTCGGCCTGACGCTCGAGCAGATGCAGCACTTCGTCTCGATGCAGATCCACGCCGCCCGCAGATGGAGCGGCGCGCACCCCGCCACCCACGACACCGTGGGGCTCGCCTGGACGTGGGTGCGAACCGCCGTCACACCGCCCGAGATCGCGGCCCTGGCCTCGCGGATCGCGAGCGCGATCCACCACGCGTACGACCTCGGCGGCGGCTCGCCGCTCGGCGCCTGCGATCCTCTGGGCATCGACACGTGGTGCCGGTGCGAGATCGCGGGCGCGTCGTTCAACGACGCCTGGAAGACGTTCGCGACCTGGTGAGCCCAGGGGTCGTACCTGGGCGTCACGCCCGGTGTCGCTCCGGACCACGAGCTGAGGCATCCCCTCATTTTCGAGCCCGAGCCCGAGCCCGAGC
>SXNL01000062.1 GCA_005777185.1 Myxococcales bacterium | reverse complement strand
GCCCGCTGTCCGCTGTCCGCTGTCCGCCGCCCGCTGTCCGCCGCCCGCTGTCCGCCTGTCCGCCGCCCGCTGTCCGCCGCCCGCTGTCCGCCTGTCCGCCGCCCGCTGTCCGCCGCCCGCTGTCCGCCGCCCGCTGTCCGCCGCCCGCCGTCCCCGCCCCTACGGCGCAAGCTCCTTGAGATCGATCACCCCCTTGCTCGTCAGCATCCTCCGTATCAACGTCTGGATCATCGGATCCTCCGGCGAGAAGTGCCTCAGATCATCCAGCGCGCGCGACACCACCTCCTTGTCGTCGGCCGCGGCGAGCGCGATCGCGCGAGCCCTGAGCAGCCGCGTCGTCACCTCCAGGATCTCCGGATCCCGACCCCGTGACATCGACGTCCGCGCGATCTCGGCCCGTGGCGCGAGGAACTCCTCGAGCCCCGCGCGACGCTCCGTCCTCCCGCGCGGCTCCGGCATGAAGCGCATGAACAGCCCCGAGGGGACCAGGTGCCTCGCCAGCGCCCGCTCGTGCCTGGCCTCGAACATGAACACCAGCGGGCGCGCCTCGGCGAACTTCGCGAGCGACACCTCCTCGGGCGCGCCCGACACGATCGCGTCGCGGTAGAGCGGCGTGAGGAGCGGTTCCGACGCGAGCGCCCGAGCGGCGCGCGCGCCCCGGGGATCGAACAGCGGCACGAGCAACAGATCCGCGCGAAGCTCCGACGCCGCCCGCGCCGCGAGCAGCCGCCGCTCGAGCCGCGCGTCGGACAGCAGGATCACCGACCCGGGTGCGAGCGGGCCGCACGCCGACTCGGCCCAGGCCGCGCTCGCCATCTCCAGCATGGGATCGCCGCCGGTGAGCGATTCGTCCGCGTTCTTCGCCGGCAGCGCGAGGAGCAGGACAAGCACCATCGCCCCGCTCGCCCGCGCGAAGGGGATGTCCGCCCGCGCGATCCAGGACACGGCGGCGTGAAACGCGCGCCCTGCGAGGATGTACGCCGCCCCCGTCCCGACGAGCACCACCGCCCCGTACCGCGAGGGCCCCACCGGGAGCCTCAGCACGGCGGCGCCGGCGGCGAGGGCGGCCCACGTGGCGAGGATCGCGGTGACCCGACGCGTCTCCGCCCTGAAGAGCCCGATCGCCGCCCCCGCGCCCGCCGCCACGCCGACGAGCGCGCCCCACTCCACGCGCGCCACGGCGCGATGCATCGCTACCCCATGCTCCGGCGCGATCGCCTCGAACAGCCCGCCCGACATCGAACGCTCGGGCGCGACCCATCGCGTCGCGAGCGCGATCCCGATCGGGAGCAGGCCGAGCAGGAACGCCGCTCCGATCGTCGACCACGCCGCCCGCCGTCCGCTGTCCGCTGTCCGCTGTCCGCCGGCTCCACCACCCGATCCCCGCGCACACCCCGCCCACGACAGCCAGCGCCAACCCCGCCGCCCAGTCGAACGATCCCGTCACCGCCGTGAGGAAGACGAACACCGGCGCGCGCTCCGCCGTCAGCGCCTCGCGCTTCACCGCCCACAGGGTCGCGATCAGCGCCCCGAGCGCGGGCGCCGCGCTCGAGCCCACGCCGATCGCCTCCACTTGCCAGGGCCGCGAGCACGCGCCGGCGATCGACACGATCGCCGCGAGGCCCAGCCCCAGACGCGTTCCACCCATGCCCCAGGTGCGCGCGATCTCGAACATCGCGAGCGCCGCGACCCCCGCCATCACCGCGCTCGCCCACGCCGCGCCGGACGCGCGCGTTCCCAGCGGCACGACCGTGAACCACGCCGCGAGCGCCGCGTCGAGCCCGTGAAGGAGGCCGGTCGATCCGTGGCCCACCGCCCGGATCGTCCCGGCATCGTGCGCCGCCGCGGGGGAGAGCGCCACGCGCTCCATGGCGAGCCCGATGGGCGCCGTCACGACGGCCGCGTGGCAGGCCAGGAGCCACAGTGCGCCGGGCGCGTGCGAGCCGTCTTCCGCCATCCCCCGGTTCTGCCCGACCGGGCGGCCCTGGGCAAGAAAGCGCGCCCCGTCCGTGCTATCCTCCCGGGCCCCATGGCGCGATTCATCGATGAGCTCAAGCGGACCCACCACTGCGCGGAGCTTCGCGCGGCCGACGTGGGCGAGGAGATCATCCTGTTCGGCTGGGTCGCGAGCTACCGCGACTTCGGCGGCTGCGTCTTCATCGATCTCCGGGACCGCGAGGGCATCACGCAGATCGTCTTCGATCCCGACACCCGCGATCACGGCGACCTCCCCCGCGCCGCCCACGAGCTCGCCCGCGCGCTACGCACCGAGTGGGTCATCGGCGTGCGGGGTCGGGTCGCGAGCCGGGGCACCAACGTGAACCCGCGGCTCGCCACGGGTGAGATCGAGATCCGCGGGATCGAGCTCGCCGTCTTCAACAAGGCCGACACCCCCCCCTTCCTCATCGAGGACGAGATCGACACGGGCGAGGAGAAGCGCCTCGAGTACCGCTACCTGGATCTCCGGCGAACCCCCCTGCAGCGGTCCCTGCGCGTGCGCCACCGCATCCACCAGGAGACGCGCCGCTATTTCGACGAGCTCGGCTTCCTCGAGCTCGAGACGCCCGTGATGGTGAAGTACACGCCAGGCGGCGCGCGCAACTTCCTCGTCCCGAGCCGCATGAACGCCGGCAAGTTCTTTGCGCTGGCCGAGAGCCCGCAGCTCTTCAAGCAGCTCTACATGGTGGCCGGCTTCGACCGGTACTTCCAGATCGTCAAGTGCTTCCGCGACGAGGATCTGCGCCTCGACCGGCAGCCCGAGTTCACGCAGATCGACGTCGAGATGTCGTTCGTGAACCAGGACGATGTGTTCCGCGTCATGGAGGGCCTCGTCTTCCGCGTCTGGAGGGAGGTCCTCGGCGTCGATCTCCGCGAGAAGTACCCCACCGGGCGCTTCCCCCAGCTCCCCTTCGAGGAGTCGATGGGCAAGTACGGCAACGACAAGCCCGACCTGCGCTTCGATCTCCACCACACCGATCTCACGGACGTCATCATCGAGCACGAGGGCGGCGGCATCCCCTTCCTCGCCGACATCGCCCAGCGCTTCCGCTCGGGCGAGCTCCGCCGCGACCTGCCCGCGCAGATCGTCAAGGCCCTCCGCATCCCCCACGCGCACGCGCAGAAGGTGTCGCGCACGGAGGTCGACAAGCTGGAGGACTACGTCAAGGGCATGGGCGCGCGAGGCCTCGCGCGCGCAAAGGTCGACAAGGGGGGAGCGTGGACGCAGTCGCCCCTCGCGAAGATGTCCGAGGCGATGCGCCAGGCAATCAACGACCGGACGGGCGCGGCCGAGGGCGACCTCCTCTTCTTCCAGTTCGGCAAGCAGAGCACCGTCCAGACCGTGATGGCGAACCTCCGCGTGCACCTCGCCAAGCGCCTCGGCCTCATCCCGCAGAGCGGGCACGGCGGCCAGTTCAATTTCCTCTGGGTCGTGAACCCGCCGCTCTTCGAGTACGACGAGGACAGGAAGACATGGGCCGCTGCCCACCACGCGTTCACGCGCCCGCACGACGCGTGCGTGGCGCTCCTCGACACCGATCCCGGCAAGGTGCTCTGCCACCGATACGACCTCGTGCTCAACGGCTTCGAGATCGGCGGCGGCTCCATTCGCCTGCACGATCCGGAGGTGCAGGCCAGGGTGTTCCGCGCGCTCGGCATCGCCGACGACGACGCGCGGCAGAAGTTCGGCTTCCTGCTCGACGCGCTCCGCTACGGGGCCCCCCCGCACGGAGGAATCGCGATCGGCATGGATCGGCTCGCCATGCTGCTCTCCGGCGCCGAGAGCTTGCGGGACGTCATCCCCTTCCCGAAGACGCAGAAGGGCACCGACCTCATGACGGACGCCCCGAGTCGGGCCGCGCCCGAGCAGCTCGAGGAGCTGCGCATCCGCGTCGTCGAACCGTCGCCGTGAGGCGCGGTGCCCGCCTCGGCCGGACGCTCGCGGGAGCCCTTGCGGCCGCCGGTCTCGTCCCGGTGGTCGTGCTGGCGTGCTCGGGCGCGTCGAGTCACCCGTACGCGGCGCGGCGCTTCGACGCCACGCGAACCTGCGTCGATCGCACGACCACGATCGACGTGGTCGAGGGCCCCCCCGCGGCGAACTGCAGCGTCGTCTGCCTCGTCGGCGCGGCGCCCGATGCGGGGTCCAGCCTCTACGTGAGCCTCATGTGCGCGCCGTACCCGCCCGCCTTCGACGCGAGCGGGAAGGACCCGCGCTGCAGGGCGGCGATCGACGCCCTCGAGCGCGGCGACACCTGCTTCGCGGATGGCGGCAGCGCCAACCCGGTGGAGGGCGGTACGGATGCGACCGTCGACGTGGCCGCCCGCGTGGACGTCGGCGAGAAGGACGCGTCGCGCGAATGAGCAAGGTCATCCTCCTTCACGGCGCGGGCGCGAACGCCTCGCAGATGCGCCGCCTCGAGCGTGCGCTCGAGGCGCAAGGCTTCATGCCGATCGCGATCAGCTACGAGAGCGACGCGGTGCTCTCGGCCATGATCGCGGAGCTGGCGGCGAAGGTGAAGGAGGTGCCGCTCGCGGGCAAGACGCACGTCGTCGGCCACAGCATGGGTGGCCTCCTCGGGCGCGCGGTCGTCATGATGCTGCCGGAGGCACATCGCGGGCGCCTCGTGCAGATCGCGTCCCCCAACCGCGGCGCGGAGCGCATCGGCTGGATCCCTCGCCCGTGGATGGTGCGGCGTCACGTCTCCCAGGGGTACTTCGAGATCGCGCGCGGCTCGCCGAGCCTCGACCTCTTGCCCGTGCCCACCTGCGAGGTCGGGATCGTGTGCGGCACGCGCCGTGTGGACCTCCGCGTTCCCACCAGCCTCGGCATCCTCGCCGCGAGCCTCGTCTTCCGCACGGAGCGGAAGGAGCCCAGCGACGGCGCCGTGAGCTTCGGGGAGACGGACCTCCCCGGAATGCGCGACCGCATCTCGCTGCCGTACGCGCACGACTGGCTACCCCAGGCCAAGGAGACGGCCGTGCAAGTGGGACACTTCCTGCGCATGGGCGCGTTCCGGCGCTGAACGTGCGGAACGTGCGCGCGTGTGAGGAAGGTCCCGGAACGGGACGGAAGTCGTGTCCAGCACCGACGAAAAATTCACTCGGGGGTGTGGCTCTCCGCTTGCCTCGCGCCGCGATGCTGGCGCACCATGGAGGGGAGCGATGAAGGACACACCTCCCCCTTCCTCCGCGGACAGCACGCAGGCGGTGGATTCCGCCGATCTGTCCTTCGTGGAGGATGACAACGCGCCCGACTCGCAGGCGAGCCGGGGCGAACCGGATCCTGGTGCCCGCCCCGCGTCGGCGAGCCGGGGCTTACCTCCGCCGCTCCCACCCTCGCTCCCGATCACACCCGCCATCGAACAGCCGCTGCAGGCGGCCCCCGTGGTGGCCTCGACGACTTCCTACCCTCCGCCGCGAGTGTCCCTGCTCCAGATCGAGCGGCCCAAGAGCAAGACACTTTCCATCGTGATGATCGCCGCCGTCGCCGTCGCCGGCATGGCGATGGCCACCCTCGCGATCGGTTACATCCGCATGAAGAGCCAGCCGCCGCATGCGGCGACACAGGCCGCGCCCGCGGCGATATCGGCCGCGCCCGTGGCCACGGCGGCGGCCGCGGCCGCCGCGCCGACGATGATCACGATGCCCGACATCGACATGAACGATCCGCCGGCCGCCTCCGCCTCGAGCAAAGCTCCGTAGGTTCGAGGCGTGAGGCCGCGGACCCTCGTGCTCGCGCTCGCGCCGATCGTGGCCGCCCTCCTGGCGTGCGGGTCGTTCGACGGCGCCGCTCCGTCGGCGCCCGACGCCGCCACCGATGGCGCGGGCGTCGTCGATGGCGGCTCCTCGGACGCGAGGCCCGGTGGGGGTGGCGTGCCGCGCACGTGCCGCGCGATCCGCGACACGATGCCCGGGGCGCCCAGCGGCACCTACACCATCGCGCCCGACCTGACGCTCCAGCCCTTCGAGGTCTTCTGCGACATGACCCGCGACGAGGGCGGCTGGACGCTCCTCATCACCCTCGCGAAGGAGGCCCGCACCCTCGAGAACATGGGGGCCACGAACCCCTTCGCGCGCGTGGACACCTGGCCGTCCACGTTCGCGCGCGCGGGCGACGAGCCCACGACGACGGGGATGTACAAGGGGTCTCTGGAGGCGTTCGCCGACGTGCGCGAGGAGATCGCCATCACGATCGGCGATCCGGGGAGGATCGTGTACGGGCGCGGGAAGTCGCGCGACGATCTCGACCGGATCCGGCGCCTCCACGCCTGGGCGGATCGCGGCGACATCCCGATCAAGATGGTCCCGTCTTGCAGCGAGACCTACGCGGTCGACGCGTCCGCGGAGATCCCCTCGTGCACATCCGCGGCCAACCTCCTTGCCGGCGACAACCCGAGGAGCATCCTCGGCTGGCAGTGGGACATCCGCGTGAAATCCTGCTGGTTCGCGCGCGGATCGTGCGCCGGGTGCACGAACGTGAAGACGGGCTCGTCCCAGTGCACGGCCACCAAGGAGCCGGATGGCGCGCACTGGGCGCGCACCTGGTTCAGGTGACGGCCGCGCCTGCGCCGGCCCGAGGGGTCACCGGCTGATCAGCGCGCGCAGGGCCGCCATCGGATCGAACCCGAGGAGCTGCCCGATGTCGCGATCGCCGACGACCTCGCCGAGCTTCTGACGCACCGCCGCGAACAGCGGCTCTGCCGCCTGGAACGCCTCGATGCGGCCCGTGAGGATGCGGAGACCCTCGTACGCATAGCGCGCCCCGTCGACGCCGAGGGCGAGGCCGAGCCCGGGCGGGATCGGCGCGAGGACGACGCTGCGCACGGCATACGCGCGGCTCCAGGCGCCCGGGCGTGTGTCGGTCAGGAGGTCCTTGAACGTCGCCGTGTCCGCGAAGAGGCCCATCCCGAGCGGCGCATACCGCTCCTCGACGGCGCGGGCGAGGTGGCGGTAGTCGCGCCGCCAGTCCCCCGAGAGGAGGCCCATCGACGCGCGGAGGTCCTCGGGGCCCGCGATGACGTCGAACCCGTGCGCCCGCCGCCGCGCGGCGAGCGCGGTCCAGAGCTCGCCCTCGTGGAACAGGCCGAGCACCATCGCGTGGTGGTGCGGACACAGCGACTCCAGCACGCGGTCGACCGTCTGCGGTCCTGGCAGCGCGAGGCCTTCGAGGCGCTTCGGCCAGCGGGCGATGCGCCCCTCGTCGAGGAGCTCGCCGAACACCTGCGCGAGGAGCAAGGACTGCTCCGTGAGGTCGTCGGTGCGCCGCATGCGCGCCCCGAAGCGTTCCATCACCTCCTCGAGCGCGCCCGACTCGAGCGAGAGCACCCAGCTCGAACGGTACCGTTCGGCGAGCTCGGGCAGCGGGCAGGGCCACGCCACGTCGGTCGGATCCAGGCGGCCATGGTGCGTGTGCACGAGCTTTCGCAGGCGGCCGTCCGCGTGGACGCAGACGACCGCCCCGCGGGGGCGCGATGGTTCGAGGTGCGGTGCGGCGCGGGGCTTCCAGACCGACAGGAACCGCGTCCACGTCTCGTTGGTCCAGCCCTCGAAGCGAACGTCGGTCGTCAGCAAGGCCGGTCCAGTATAACGAGGGCATGCCTCGGCCCGAGGAGCTATTTGCGACCCACTTCCTGCCGCTCTACCCGGATCTCGACGAGGCGAGCGGACCGACCGGCCCCCTCGCGCTCCCCGAGGCGCTGGCGAGGGCGCGAAGCACCGACGTCAACCCCGCGAACAACGCCAGCATCCTCGCGCACATCGACGACGCGGCGCGGGTCTTCGTCGGGATGGCGCCCGCGATCTTCGACGAGGATCTCGGGCTCGATCGCAGCGACGCGAGCGTGCACAGGCTGAGCCGCGCGCTGACGATCGCGCGCCGGGACGCGTGGACCGCCGTCGGCGCCGGCACGGCCGATGGCCCGCTGTTCAACGTCGTCGTCCACGGCGCAGCCTACGTCGGCTCGTGCGTGGTCGCCGCACACGGTGGCGCGTGGTCCGCGCGCCGCCCGCTGTGGGAGAGCGTCGTGCGCCTTCGCTCGCGGGCCGGCGAGGGCGACCTCCCGGTGTTCCACTGGTGGCTCAAGTCGCTGGGCGACGACGCGCTGCTCGGGCGCGCGGCGACCCTCGCGGATCGCTACCGCTCGCACGTCGAGGTGCCCTGCCTCCGGCCGGAAGAGATCCCCGTCCTGGCGCCGCCCGATCGCCCGCTGCCCAGGCTCTCGCGCGTGCGCTATGATGTATTCTACAAGTATCTGCGCGCCCACCTGCCCGAGCTACGGGACGTGGGCGCGGACTTCCCGTCCCCGGAGCGCTTCCAGGAGCTGGGGCTGCGCTGGCTCGATTTCAAGATGGTCGGTGGTGGGCGCGCGCTCCTCGTCTACGGCCCCGGATCGGGGGGGACCCACCTGTTCTGGCTGGGTGGCGCAGGCTTCGAGAAGGCCGCCTTCTATCCTTCGGACGCGTTCCCGGATCCCGTCGTGCGCGATCGCGGCGAGACCCTCGAGGTGGTCGTCCAGGTCGCGGGCGGCTTGCGCGTCCACGAGATGCTCTGGTGGGGCCCGTGATTCCACGGTAGCGTTCGCGATGGAGGCCCCATGTCCATCGTCGAGAAGTTCGAGGACGCGCAGGCGCGCGCGAAGGCGCTGAAGACGACCCCGTCGAACGAGGACCTGCTCGAGCTGTATGCGCTCTACAAGCAGGCCACCGCGGGCGACGTCTCGGGATCGCGTCCCGGGATGATGGACTTCAAGGGGCGCGCGAAGTACGACGCGTGGGCGGGGAAGAAGGGGACGGGCAAGGACGCCGCGATGGCCTCCTACGTCGGCGTCGTGGATCGGCTGGCGAAGTAGCGAACCATCCGCACGGGGCCCGCTACACTGCGCCCGTGACAGACGCACCGCCGCCCACCGAGGTCCCCGCTCCGCCCGAGTCGCAGTCCGCCGGCTCGCCCCCCGGCCTCGCCGAACGCGTGGCGCGCTTCGCCTTCTCGTGGATCCTGCCTGGAAAGACGGAGCGCCGCCTGGCGCTCGTCGTCCTGCTCACCGCCATCGTCCCGCTCGCCGTGGCGCTGTACCTCGCGGCCTCCCTGTTCCGGGGGGCCTCCTCGATCTGGTTCAACCCGGAGATCGGCGAGCAGCTTGACCGCGGCGTGGAGGTCTACAAGGACTATGTCCGCGCGGTGAAGGAGGACATGCGCCACCAGGCCATGGCCATCGCGTCCGACGAGGTGCTGCGCGAGGCGGCGCGCAAGGGGAACGCGGAGCTCGTCGAGACCGAACTCGACGCGCTCTTTCCGAGGTTCCCGAGCCTCGTGTCCCTCGCGATCGAGGACGAGCGCGGGGGGGTCCTCGCGCACCGGGATCGCGGTCGCCCGGTCGACGAGCGCTCCGAGCGGAGCCTCGAGGTCCGGCGCCTGCTCGGGGATCGCGATGGCGCGGCCGTCCTCGTCGCGACGTTCGCGGCGGAGCGGCACAGGCTCGACGAGCTGGAGTCGGCCGGCCTCGTCGTGACGCGCTACCACCAGCTCGAGGCCTCGCGCGAGCGGCTGTACCAGGGATACCTCAACGCCTTCGCCGCGCTGCTGGGGATCACGGTGCTGGTCACCATCATCCTCGGCATCGTCCTCGCGCGCGGCGTGACGCGCCGGATCAACCGGCTCTCGGCCGCGCTCGATCGCGTGGCGGCCGGTGACCTCTCGGTGCGCGTGCCCATCACCGGGTCGGACGAGCTCACGGTGCTCGCCCGCACGTTCAACCGCATGCTCGGCGACATGGCCCACTCTCGCGCGCGCATCGAGTACCTGCAGCGGGTCGAGGCCTGGCAGGAGATGGCGCAGCGCCTGGCGCACGAGATCAAGAACCCGCTCACGCCGATCCAGCTCGCCGTCCAGGAGTGCCACCGCAAGTACCCCGGCGACGACACCCCCTATCGCCGGCTCCTCGACACCACGCTCGAGGTCGTCGAGGAGGAGGTGGGCACCCTGCGGCGCCTCGTGGGCAACTTCTCCAACTTCGCCCGCCTCCCGCACGTCGAGCTGGAGGAGGCGAGCGTCCGCGACTTCCTGCGCGATTGCAGGGACACGATGGGCCACCTGGAGGATCCCTCGCTCGGCGAGAGCAGCGCCGACGCCGAGCCGGTCGCCACGGCGAACGTCGACATCGACTGGAGGATCCCGGACGAGTCGATCCCGGCGTCCATCGATCGTCAGATGCTCCGCCGCGTCCTGGTGAACCTGGTCCGGAACGCCGTGCAGGCCATCCGCGACGAGCGCCTCGGGCATGGCAGCTCGCCTTCGGACGTTCTCGGACGCGTGGTGGTGAGCGCGGCGGGCGGCGCGGCCGGGGTGAGCATCCTGGTGGAGGACGACGGCCCCGGGATCCCCGAGGAGACGCGCGGCCGCGTCTTCGATCCGTACTTCACCACGAAGACGGACGGCACCGGCCTCGGCCTCGCCATCGTGAAGAAGATCGTCGTCGAGCACGGGGGAGAGATCGAGGTCGGGAGGAGCGAGTCGCTCGGCGGCGCTCGCTTCGTCGTGCACCTGCCCGGCGCCGCCCAGAAGGCCCGTTGACGTCGACGTCGTCGGCAGCACCCGCGCCGACGTCCCGACAGGCAGGATCAGAGCTCGATCTGCGTGCCCAGCTCGACCACCCGGTTCGGCGGCAGGCGGAAGAACGCGTTCGCCGGCCGCGCGTTGCGCGAGAGGAACGCGAACAGGACCTTCCGCCACTTCGACATGCCGGGCCGGCGCGTGATGAGCAAGGTCTCGCGGCCCAGGAAGAAGCTCGTATCGGCCCGGTCGATCGCCAGCCCCGCGCCCTCGCACGCGGTGAGGACGTCGAGGACGTTCGGCGTCTGCATGAAGCCGTACTTCGCTGTCACCTGGTAGAAGCCTTGCCCCAGATCCTTCACGCGGGTGAGGCGGTCGGGGGACTCGATCTCGGGCTCGTGCGCCGTGATGATCGAGAGGAGCACGACCTGCTGGTGAAGCACCTTGTTGTGCTTGAAGTGGTGCAGGAGCACCGGCGGGGCGCCCTCCGGGTTCGACGTCATGAACACCGCGGTCCCCTTCACGCGGTGCGGGGGATGCACGGCGAGGTCGGCCATGAAGAGTTCGAGCGGCAGGGTCGACTCGCGGATGAAGGCGTACAGCCGATCGCGGCCCTTCTTCCAGGTGGTCATGATCACGAACACGACGGCGCCGATGACCAGGGGAAACCACCCGTAATGCGGGCTCACGAGGTAGATCTTCGCGGCGTTCGAGGTGAAGAAGGCGAGGTCTACCGCCATGAACACGACGGTCAGGCCGAGGGCGGCGGCCTTGTGCCAGCCCCACTTGTGGACGGCGACGAAGTAGAAGAGGATCGACGTGATGCTCATGGTGCCCGTGACGGCGATGCCGTACGCGGCCGCCATCTTCTCGGACTCGCGGAGCGTGATCACGAGCGTCACGCACGCGACCATCAGCATGTTGTTGATCTCCGGGATGAAGATCTGGCCTTCCGCGTGGCCCGACGTGTGGACGATCGCCACGCGAGGGCAATAGCCGAGCTGCACCGCCTGCTGGGTGAGCGAGTACGCGCCGCTGATCAGCGCCTGCGACGCCACCACCGCCGCCACCGTCGCGAGGACCACGAGCGGGTAGAGCATCCAGCCGGACACGAGCCCGTAGAACGGGTTCGCGGGCGGATCGTCCCGGGACGCGAGCAGGAGCGCGCCCTGGCCGAAGTAGTTCACGAGGAGGCAAGGAAACACGACGACGTACCAGGCCCACCGGATGGGCTTACGCCCGAAGTGGCCCATGTCCGCGTAGAGCGCCTCGCCGCCGGTGATGCACAGCACCACCGCGCCGAGGACGAGGAACCCGTGCCAGCGATGGTGCATCATGAATCCGATCGCGTGATGCGGGCTCATCGCGGCGAGGACCTCGGGCCGACGAATGATCCACGGCAGCCCGATCGCGGCGATCGTGACGAACCAGAGGAGCATCGCTGGCCCGAAGATGGCGCCGACGGCGTCGGTGCCGCGTCGCTGCATGAGGAAGAGCCCGATGAGCACCCCCACGGTGATGACGACCACGAAGGGCTTGAACCCCGCCGTCGCGCCCTCGAGGCCCGCGACCGCCGACAGCACGGGGATGGCCGGCGTGATGATCCCGTCACCGTAGAGGAGCGCCGCACCGAACAGGCCGAGCAAGACGAGGCCGCCGAGCCCCGGTACGTTCGCGTCGCGCCGGCCGCGGCCGAGGAGGGCGAGGAGGGCGAGGATGCCCCCCTCGCCGTGGTTGGACGCCCGCATGATGAACGTGAGGTACTTCGCGACGACCACGAGGAGCAGGGACCAGAACACGAGCGAGAGGATTCCGAGGACGTTCTCGGGCGTGGGTGCGACGCCGTGCGTGCCCGCGAAGCACTCCTTGATCGCGTAGAGCGGAGACGTGCCGATGTCGCCGTACACGACGCCAAGAGCGCCGAGCGCGAGTCTTGAGAAGTCGGCCGTGCTCTCGGCCTTCGGCCCGTGTGCGTCGTGCCCGAGCGCCGACAGGTCGCCGACGGAGGGGCGCGGTTCTGGTGGTACCGCCATGGCCCCTCCATAGCACCTTCGGCGCGCCGGTCGGGAGGCGGGGGAACGGGAGGGCGAAATACCTGGTTGTCCTCGGTGGTGGGGTGCCCGACGGTCGAGCTGTCCGGGGCGCCGTGCTAAGGTCCGTCCGTGATCGACGACACACGAGCCGGAGGCGAGCCGCGATCGCTCGAGGCCCTCGCGATCGCGATCGTCGTGATAGCGGTGCTCCTCGGCCTCGCGCTCCTGCCGCGCGTGCTGCCCGCGGGCAGCGGTGCGGTGATGGAGGGGAAGGACGCGCCGGACATCGAGGGCGCGATCGTCGCGAACGGCTCGGGCGCCTTCTCGCTCGCGGCCCAGCGGGGCAAGCCCGTCTTGCTGGACTTCTGGGCGACGTGGTGCCCGCCATGCCGCGCGGAGGCGCCGGTCGTGTCGCGCGCGGCGGACCGCTACAAGGATCGCGCGATCGTCATCGGCGTCGACACGAGCGACGCCCCCGGAAAGGCGGCGGCGCAGGCGCCGGGCATCGGTATCACGTTCCCCGTCGTGTACGACGACGACGACCGGATCGCGCATGCGTACGGCGTGTCGACGCTCCCGACGCTCGTGCTCGTCTCGCGCGACGGCAAGATCCTCGCGACGCGCACGGGCCTGAGCGGCGACGCCGAGATCGACGCCCTGATGAAGCAGGCGCTCGATCGGTGACACGTCCGCGCGCGTCCGCGCGCGTCCGGGCCTGGACGGCGGCGGCCGGTCAGCTCTCTCGAGCCTGTCCGCGCCGGCGCATGGGGACGAAGAAGCGATCCTGCGTCACGTCGTTCACCCCGCAGTAGAGGTCCGCATCGAGCGCGTCGCTGAGCTTCTTGTAAGTCATCACCTCGGGCACGGAGCCCAGCGCGAGCGGCCTCCCCGCGCGAAGGAGGAGCACGCGATCGGCATACTGCGCCGCGATGTTGAGATCATGCACGACGCTGAGGCACGCGACGCCTGCCGCCTTGGCGGTCGCCACGATGTCGTGCACCCCGAGCTGATGCGACACGTCGAGGAACGCGCCTGGCTCGTCGAGCAGGAGGAGCCGTGGGGCCTGCGCCAGGGCGCGCGCGAAGTACACCCGCTTCTGCTCGCCGCCCGACAGCTCCCCCACGACGCGCTGCGCTAGCCCGACGAGATCGCAGCGCCGGAGCGCGTCCTCGACGAGCGCGCGATCCTCCTCGGATTCCCTCAGCCACGGGCCCTGGTGCGGCGATCGGCCGAGCGCCACGACCTCGCGCACGGTGAAGCCGAGCGCCGTGCTCTCGTTCTGCGACACGACCGCGACGAGGCGCGCGCGGTCACGCGGGGGAATGTCCACGAGCCGCTTGCCGAGGAGGAGGACCTCGCCCGATATCGGCGCGAGGGTGCCCGACGCGACCCGTACGAGGGTGCTCTTGCCCGCGCCGTTGGGCCCGAGCACGAACACGTGTTCGCCCGCGTGGACGTCCAGATCGACACCATCGAGCGCCAGCGACGCGCCGCGCTCGCCATATCCGGCGCGGATGCCGTGGAGCGTCAAGACGGGTGCGCGCTGGGTCATTTGGCTTCTGGTTACGATAGGTTGGATGTGGCCGGCCCTGACGCTGCGCGTTGGGGTATACCTTGAAGGAGGAAAAGGAGCGTCCACGTGGACACGAAGCCCGACACACCGACCGAAGGCTCAATAGCGCGCCGCGTCGTCAAGCGGTACTCGAACCGCAAGCTCTACGACACGAAGGACAGCCGCTACGTGACGCTGCTCCAGATCGCCGAGATGGTCCGCCGCGGCGAGGAGGTGCAGATCATCGACAACAACACCAAGGAGGATCTCACCGAGGTGACGCTCGCGCAGATCATCTACGAGGAGAAGAAGGCGAACAGCCGCGCCGTTCCCCTCCAGACGCTGAAGGAGCTCATCCATCAGCGCACGGGCAAGGTGTTGTCGGAGCTGCGCGAGGGGCCGATCGGCCGGCTCATCCCCGGTGCCAAGGGCGAACCGCCCCGGGAGGCCACGAAGGAGGCGCCGAGGGAGCCCGCGAACGAGGCGCCGCTGGAGGTCGACGAGAAGCCCGCCGAGGCGTCGCTCCCCAAGCCGCGCTTCGTCGATCAGGCGAAGGGCACGCTCGAGGACTGGCAGAACAAGATCGACGAGCGGGTGCGTACCGTGCTGCCGAGCATCATGCCGTGGCACGAGCTGCAGCACGAGGTGAAGCGCCTCACCGCGCGGATCGAGGAGCTCGAGGCAAGGCTGAAGAAGGACGGGAAGTGACCGCGCCGCCCCGGTGAGCCACCTTGCAACGTACCCGACGAGGACGCAGGTTCGCTGAGCCGCCCCGCCCCCTCCCCACGGTGCCTCGATTCGCCAGCGGAGCAGGCAACGGGCCGGCGCTTCCACGCCACGCTCGATTGACAAAAAGTCGCGGAATGCTTCGCGAACTTCCCATGTTGCGATCCTTCGAAAGGCGAACAGGCGGATGTCCAGCTTCCAGTCCTCTCCAGATATCCGCAAGGATGACGACGACTTCGCCGATCAAGCGACGTCCCACCTCGACGCGCTCTATGCGTGCGCGTGCCGGCTGACGCGCAACCCGACGGAAGCCGAGGATCTGGTCCAGGACGCGATGGTCAAGGCCATCCGGGCGAAGGAGCAGTTCCAGCCAGGGACCAACCTCAAGGCGTGGCTGTTCCGGATCCTCACCAACCCCTTCATCAACAAGTACCGGCGTGGGGGGCTCGAACGTTCAGTGTTCGAGGGGCCCGATGCCGACCCGCTCGTCGACGGGTGGGTGAGCGCGTCGACGATGCGGCAGCTCCGCGATCCGGAGACCGTCGCCCTCACGCCGCTTGTCGAGGGCGAGGTCCAGCGGGCCCTCGACGCGCTCCCCCCCGAGTTCAGGCTCGCGGTCATCCTGTGCGACGTGGAGGAGTTTTCGTACGAAGAAATCGCGCGTATCATGGGTTGTCCCATCGGCACCGTGATGAGCCGTCTGCACCGAGGTAGGAAGCTGCTCCAGCGTTCGCTGTACAACCACGCGCTGTCGCTCGGCATCGTGAAGGGTGAGGAGGTGGCGCCCGCGCCCGTGAACCTGTCCGAGTACCGCGCCAGGAAGCGAGGGGTCGCTTGACCCTGGACCCGGGCGACATGAGCTGCCGCGAGAGCGCGCGCCTGGTGGGTGTCTTCCTCGATGGCGAGCTCGACGCGACGAGCACGCTGAGGGTCGAGGATCACCTCGACGGGTGCGATGCGTGCCGCGAGCGGCTCGAGCTGAGCCGGGCACTCCGCGGCTCGCTGCGGCGCACGGTCGGTGTCGCGATGCCCGCTGACGCGAAGGCGCGCGTCATGGCGGCGATGAAGGGCGCCTCGTCGCGACCGTCCGCCACGTTCGCGGGGGCCCTGAGCCCAGCGTCGGCCAGGCTCGAAGCCCCTCGAGCTCCCCTGGCGACCCGGGGGCTGTCCGCGGGCAGGCTCCGCGGGCTGCTCTCGTGGCGCGCGGCGGTGCCGCTCTCGAGCGCTGCGGCGATCGCGCTCGTGTGGGGCGCGGTGTCGCAGAACTCGCCGCACGAGGCCGATCGGGGGGTGGCGCGCGCGGGTTTCGTGCGCGATCCCCTGGCGGATCTCGTGGCCGAGCACTCGAGACCGCTGCCGCTCGACGCCAACCCGCAGCACGTGCGCTCGCTCGGCCGCTACGTGGGGGTGCCCGTGAACCCGCCGCGCTTCCCGCGCGCCGCGGCGCGTCTCGTCGGAGGCCGCGTGATGACGGTGGATCGCGAGCGCGCCGCGATGCTCCAGTACGAGATGGGGCAGGGTACCGGGACGCAGCGCGTGAGCGTGTTCATCTACGATCCGCAGAAGATCCGGGTCGGGGGCCCGCGGCTCGCAGCGCGCGCGGTCGGCACCGCCGAGGTCCAGGTCGGGCGTGCCGCAGGCTACTCCGTCGCCGTCGCGCAGCGCGCGGGCGTGGGCTACGCGCTCGCGACGGATCTCGATCCCGACAGCAGCGCCGAGCTCGTCGCGGACGGTCTGCCCGGCCCGGAGGACGGGGCTCCGTCGCCCCAGCTCGACAGCGACGCGGACGGTCTGGAGCGGCCTGGCTTCTCTGGCTCGGAGCGTGCGCCGCAGATCGGATGGCCCGGGCCGGCGCGCGTCGCGCCGATGGGGTGGCGCCGCGACTCGCTGGGGTCGTTCGGGGTGGAGCCCGCGCCCGAAGCCGTCACGACCGCGTCGGCCGCCTCCTGGTAGCGCGGGCCTGGAGGCAATGCCGATCGGATGAGGCATTCGTTCGAGCGAGGGTGCCCCCACCCGTCGCGCTTCGCGCGCCGGCCTCCCCCCGATCGCGCGCTACGCGCGCGATGGGGGAGGCGAAGAGGTTCCGTGTAGGCGGTGGGGCGAGCCCGCGCAGACCT
>SXNL01000061.1 GCA_005777185.1 Myxococcales bacterium | reverse complement strand
GCTCGGGCTCGGGCTCGGGCTCGAAAATGAGGGGATTCCTCAGGTGGCTGCCCTGACCGCGGCGCGCCGCCGCTCGAGGGCCGTCCCACCCCGCGGCGGAGTCAGAACGCCACCGACGATCCAGGTACACCATCAGCTCGTGCGCCACGATCTTCGCGTCGACGGGGCGGGCGCCGAGCGTTCCGTCGGGATTCGTGGTCAGGGTCTCGTTGGCGAGGTGCCCGACCCCGATCGCATAGGACAGCGCGAGCGTCGTCGTGGCGATCGTCCGGCGATCCGGCTGCGTCGGGTCATCCTCCGACCTCGCCGTGAACGCCGACCCCAGCTCCGCGCCCAGCGACATGCGGTAGTAGTCGATCGCCGTGAGCGAGCCGGCCGCCGCGTTGCTGAAGTCGGTATGGAACCCGGCGCCCACGGCCAGCGGGAGGGAGACCCTCCACCGCGGGCCCGCCCGACCGTTCACCACCGCACGGGTGGTCTCCCCCGTGACGCCGTCGCGATGGGGCGCGCTCAAGTCGGCCTCCACGGCGTACTTCGAGTGCTCGTCGACGCGCGCGAGGCCGAGATGGGCGCGCATCGGGCGGAGCAAGCGGGTCGAGGAGACGATCGACTCGTCGAGGGTCACCGTGTGCTGCTGCGCGGTGCGCGCGTCGCCGCTGTTCACGGACATGAAGACGCGCTGCGGCAGGTGGAAGAACTGGAAGACCGGGCTTCGCATGGTGAGGCCGACGCTCCAGTGCTGGGTCGGCGTCCACTGTGAACAAGGTGAAGAGGGGGGCGGGCCTCTTGCCCCCATGCTAGAAATCGCCTCGTGTCGCGCTTCGCCTTGCTCCTCGCCCTTCCCGTCGGCGCATGCCTCCTCGGGATCGCTTGCTCGAGTGAGCGAGGCGCCCGCTCCGGCCCGCGCCACGTCTGGACGCTCGCCCTCTCGCCGTTGGCACCGGCGTCGTGAGCGACCCGCTGGAGCGCCGTGTCACCGGGCCGATGGCGCGGGGCGCCCTGCTCGCGCTGTCGGCGGCCGTGGCGTTCGGCGCCACGACGCCCGCGGTGAAGGCCCTGTCGGAGGGGGCGGGGGCGTTTCCGACCGCGACGCTCCTCTACGCAGGGTCCATGCTCGCGACGCTCGTACCCGCGTCGACGCGCGAGGCGCCGCTCGGGTCGAGGCACGTACCGAGGCTCGTGATCGTCGCGGTGATCGGCGCGGTGATCGCGCCGGTCTGTCTCGCCGTGGGGTTGTCGAGCACCGGTGGCGCCGCCTCGTCGCTGCTGCTCAACTTCGAGACCGTGTTCACCGCGATCCTCGGGTGGCGCCTCTACCGCGAGCACGTCGGGCGCCGCTTCGCGCTCGTGGTTGCGATGATGGTGGCCGGTGGCGCCTGCCTCGTCGTGTCGCGGGAGGGCGCGACGGGCTCGCTCGGATGGGGCGCGGTCGCGATCGTCGCGGCGGCGTGCGCGTGGGCGGTCGACAGCGCGCTCACGCGCCCGCTCGCCGACGTCGATCCCGTGAAGGTGACGCGTTACAAGGGCGCGATCGGCGCGACGGTGACCCTCGCCGCGTCGCTCGTCACGGGGTCGCCGTTCCCTCGGGCCACGGCGGCGGCGGGCCTCCTCCTCGCCGGTCTCCTCGGTTACGGCGTGAGCCTGCGCTTCTACCTTGGCGCGCAGCGGATCATTGGCGCGGGTCGTACGGGCACGATCTTCGGTACGGCGCCCTTCGTCGGCGCGCTCGTCGCGTGGGCGATGGGGGACACGGGCGTGGGCCTCGGTACGGCGGGAGCGGCGGCGCTGATGGGGAGCGCGCTGGTGTTCCAGGCGACCGAGAAGCACGCCCACGCGCACACGCACGAGGCGGTGGAGCACGAGCACCTCCACAGGCACGACGACGGCCACCACGATCACGCGCACGAGCCGCCCTTCGAGGGCGAGCACAGCCACGCGCACCGGCACGAGCCGACCACGCACGATCACGCGCACGGCGCGGATCTGCACCACCAGCACCACTGAGGGCCCTCGCCCTGCACGCTCAGGGACGCGGCATCTCCTCGTCGAAGCAGGGCAGGCTCGACGCCTCCACCTCCCACGCCGCGCGCGAGGCCATCCACACGTTTCGCGCGGGTCGCTCGATCGGATCGTCATCGAGCGCGCCGCCGGGGACGATGTACGCCCGGCCGTTGCGCGTCAGCCAGGGCATCCCCGAGCCACACACCTCGCAGAACGCGTTGCACCACATCTTGGCGGTGGGGAGCTCGAAGCGCTTCACGCGGTCCTCCCCGCGGGTGAACGCCAGCTGATCCGCCGGCACGGCGATGTTCGCCGCGTGGATCGACCCCGTCCGCTTGCGGCAGCGGGAGCAGTGGCAGTACTGGAAGAAGCGGTAGGGCGTGCGGACCTCGAACGCGACCGCGCCACATACGCAGGATCCTGTCGGCATGTTCCAGGGATAACACGGAGTCCGTGGCTCGCCGACCGCTGTCGGCCGCCGACCGCCGTCAGCCGTTCGCTGTCCTGTGTCCGCCGTCACCCCTGCGCGAAGTACCCCCGGTACCACTCGCGCTCGTGGTGATCGAGCCCGTCCGTCGCCAGGTCCGACATGTCCGCTTGCAGCTTCGCGAACAGCACGGCGAGCGTGCGCTCGTCTCGCTGGCTCACGATCGGGATCCCCGCCCGCAGGACCGCCGCGCCGGCGACGCCCGGCCCGCGCCGGTACTTCTTCAGTCCGCGGGCGCCGTCGTAGATGACCGTCGTGCCGCACGCGGCGCTGGTGTCCATCATGAGCGCGAGGTGGACGCGCTCCTCTACCGCGATCTCGGCCATCCTCGCGGCCGCGCGCGTGATCGCGTCGCTCCAGTCGTCTCCCCGGTCGCTCACGAACCGCGCGCGTCCGTCGAGGACGTCGTGGCCGTCCCCGCCATGGATGTCCGGCATCGCGCGCGGCGTGCCGACGGCGTCGTGCTCCGGGCAGAAGCGCACGACCCGCACGTTGGGTAGCGAGAAGAACCTGCGGGCGAGGGGGTACGCGCCGTAGCAGGTGCCGTCCACGCCGCACGGATCGCCTGCGAGGCACGCGCTCGCGAGCACGCGCATGGGGGCCTCGGGCGTGAACGTGGGCCACGAGCGGACGACCGCCGGGGTGGGGTGGTGGGGGAGGGGCATGGCGGTGCCGTGGCTTCACCGCGACCGTAACACGCGGGCGATCGCCGCGTGTTTCCTGGACATGACGGCGATCGTGCGGCTAAGGGAGGGGCCTCGTCCCCATCGTCTAGAGGCCCTGGACTGCAGCTTTTCACGTTGCTAACGGGGGTTCGAATCCCCCTGGGGACGCCAAAAGCAACTTCGCGCGCTGCGCGGTTCGCTGCGGAAATCTCGGACGAGCGCGTCGCGCGGCGCCTGGGGGGCACGGCCGGCACGCGCGTTGCTTCATCCTCCGGCATGATGAGCCGCGCGCGACGTGTCGGGGTCGAACGGGTCCGGAGTCCCCGGAGGCAGCCACCGATCGCGCCCGCGAGCGCCGAGGGCGGCGCGTCGAGCGCATCGCGCCTCGAGACGGGGAGAGGTCGCGAGCACGGTGACTCGTACAGCGACGTTCAGCGCGACGAGGACCTGATCGGCACGGCCAGCTCCCACACGCCGCGGCCGGACCGGAGCCCGGAGGAGCCGTCCGAGCCGGTGGTCGGCGCCGGGGAGCGCCTCGAGGGGAGCCTCTGACGGCGCTGGAGGGCGGGAGATGGGCCTTGGGCCCGCTGTATGCATCGACGTGCCGTGGAGGAGGCACCACCATGAAGCTCGACCTGACCAACGCAGACGCCCGCATCGTTCACACGCAGCTCCTGCGCAGGCTGCAAGATCTGGAGATGGAGCTCGCCCACACCGACAGGCGCGAGTTCAAGCAAGCGCTCGCCGAGGACGTGACGCGCCTGCGCCGCATCGCCGATCACATCGCCTGGTGGATGGACGACACCATCGACGAGGCCGTCTGATCAGACCCACAGCCTGAGGCGCGCGAGCTCGGGGGCGACGGGTGCCCCCTCCCACACGATCGCGTGCAACGCGTCCAGGAGCGGAAGCGCGCCCACCTCGCGCTCGCGGGCGAACCGCGCCGCGGAGCGGATCGCCGGGTAGCCCTCCGTCAGCTCACCGATCGCGAGCATCTCCTCGGCGACCTGCTTTGCGGGCTTCCCGCGACCGACATGCTCGCCGAAGGCGCGGTTCCTCCCCCCCGCGGCCGTCACGTGGAGATCGCCGACGCCCGGCGCGCCCACCACCGTCTCCGCGCGACCCCCGCCCGCCACGACGAGCCGCGTCATCTCGGCGATGGCCTGCGTGAAGCAGGCGGCGCGCGCGTCGTGCGCGTCCCTCCCGACCAGGCCGTCCCACAGCCCGAGGCCCGTGGCGTAGGCGTTTTTCAGCGCGGAGCACAGCTCGGCCCCGGCGATGTCGGCGCTCGTCCCGATCTGCAGGTGGCCTCCTCCGAGCGCCTCCGCGGCGACGCGCGCGTCCTTCCCGGCGAAGCACATCCACGTCAAGACGCCCCGCGCGACCTCCATGGCCTTCGCGGGGCCGGCGGCGTGGACGAAGCGAAGCTCCCGTCCGGCCGTCTCCGCGAGGATGACGTCGATCCGCTCCATCCTCCCCGCGGCGCTCTCGAGGAGGCCCTTCGTCACGGAGACGATCGGGACGTGCGGGAGGTGCGGCGCGGCCTTCGTCATCACCGGCACCGCGCCGTCGGAGTTGACGGCGTGGACCACCAGCTCCGCCTCCGCCAGGGCCTGCTCGAGCGCGCCCGCGCGGAGGATCCGCATCCCCTCGAGGGGCAGCTTCAGGCGGGGATGGACGTCGCCCCCCGCGACGGCATCCAGCAACGGATCGTCGAGCCACGTGCCCCAGAGCGTGACGTCGTGACCTCGCCCGCGCGCCACGACTGCCATCGCGCTTCCCATGTATCCTGCACCCAGTACGGTGACGCGCATGGCGGTCGGTCTAGCCCGTCGGGGCCGGTCGCGGCGAGCAGTTTCGGCTCACCGTGTGTACCTCCCGATCGCCTCCCACCACACATCGGCCATCCGATCGTAGCCGCGGTCGTTGGGGTGTAGCCCGTCGTCGAGCAGCGACGTCCGGTACGCGGGATCCGACGTGAAGGCGCCGAACATGTCGACCGCGACGACGTGTGCGCCGCGCGCCGCGCGCCGCGCGATCTCGTCGCGGACGCCGCGGTTGTACGCGATCGCAGCCTGGTTGAAGATATCGTCGTCCGACGGCGTGATCTCCGCGACGACGAGCAGGGCCCGCGGCGCGAGGGAGACGATCCGGTCGAGCAGCGACCCCAGCCGCCCCGGCGCACCGGCGACGTCGCACCCCCCGCCGATGTCGTTGGTCCCGATCATGAGGAGGATGACGTGGGGCTCCCCCGCCGCGATGGCGCCCGGCACCCGGGGGGAGATGCCGTTGCGGGCCGGGCACGGATCGATCGTGTAGCCCGAATACCCCTCGTGCCCGCGCGGGAACACGCCGGCGTCCGGCGCTTCGCCCGCGTCGCGGGTGCCGATCGCGGCGGGCCCGTTCGATGCCCTCCCGACGAAGGTGATGTGCCTCTTGTCCGCGATCGCGCGACGCAGGAGCGGCACGCGGTAGCCGCCGCCCACCGACGAGCCGACGCCGTAGGTGATCGAGTCGCCGAGCGGGAGCAGGCGGCACGGCGACCCATCCCGGGGACAGGGGTCGAAGGTGGCGGTCGGCGCAAGGGAGAGCGCGCGCGTGCCGTTCTCCACCCGCGCGGCCTCGCGCCGCGCGCCGCACTCGCCGCAGCCCGCCACCAGCGCGAGGGCAGCCGCGCCCATCGCGTGCGCCGTCGCCCGCCTCACGCCGGAGATCTCGCCGCGCGCGCCTCGAGCTCCCGCACGAGCACGGGGTACCCCTCGAGCGCGTCCGTGAGCCAGTACCTCCCACGCGTGGCGCCGGCAGGCCCGATCCTGAGGAGCACGCGATCGCGCACGAGGAACCTCCGCACCGTGATCCGGGACGTGTCCCAGGTGAAGCGGTGCTCTCGGCCGTAGGCGCGCAGCATGATGCCCGTGGTGTCGCAGCGCACCTCGCGCGGAAAGTGTAGTGTACACACGTTCCACGCGACGGCCGCGATCGCGCCCGCCGCCAGCGCCCACCAGATCGGGGATGCGGGGCGGAGGGCGAGGCAAGCCACGGGCAGCGCGACGAGGAGCGCGTCCTCGAGGACGAGCACCGTCCTCCGCGCTGGCGAAGACGTGCACACGAGGTCGCTCACCCGAGGAGCCCCGCGATCTTGGCCACGTCGGCCTCGACGCCGATCCCCGTCAGGAAGGAGAGCGTGCGCACGACCGGCTTGCCCTGCGCGTCGTCGATCTCCGTCGTCGAGACGATGAGATCGTACCCGCCCGCCTTGGCGGTGACCTCGCTCGTCTTGCACTGGTCGATGTGCACGGAGAGACCCCGCGCTTCGAGCATCTCTTGCAGCTTCCTCGCCACCACGGTCGAGGTCGCGATCGCCGTTCCGCACGCCACCAGGATCTTCTTCATGGTCCGCCTCCTCGCTCCAGCCTCCCATCCTCGACGACGCGCCCCAGCGCGCGCTCGGCCTCCGCCACGCACGCGTCGAGCGTCGCCGCTCCGAGCGCGCGCTTCACCGGGCCGACGCGCGAGGGCATGACGCTCAGCGCGTCGACGCCCAGGCCCACGAGCACCCGAGCGCCCTCCGGGTGGGCCGCAAGCTCACCGCACACCGTGACCTCGCGCTCCGCCGCGTGGGCCGCCGCCACGATCGTCGCGACGTGCGCGAGAACCCGCGCGTCGAGCCCCTGCTCGGGCTGCGCCCTCGGCACGCCGAGGGTCAGCGCGGTGAGATCGTTCGTTCCGACGCACACGAAGTCGGCCACCCGCACGATCGCCTCGACCCTCTCGACCGCGGCCGGGGACTCGATCATCGCGCCGAGGGCGAGGCCGCTCCCTCGCGGGGCCGCGGCGTGGACGGCTTCCATGTCGGCCTCGCTCCGGACGAGCGGCACCAGGGCACGCACCCCGGCGTCCGCGGCGTGGGCCATCGTGATCGCGGCGAGCTGAGCGGCGAGCACGTCAGGGTGGCGGAGGAGCAGCGCCACGCCGCGCGCGTCGGGATCGTCCGGCGGCACGGGGAGCCACGGCAGCGGCTTGTCGAAGCCCGCGTCGAACAGGCGGACGTTCACGGGCCGCCCGTGCGTCCGGCGGGCGATGCGCGCGTAGAGCCCGGTCTGCTCGTCCATGCCCGGTCGCGCGCCGCGGCGCGCGAACACGAGCTCCGAGCGCACGAGGCCCACGCCGTCGGTTCCCGTCGGGATCCGCTCCTCGACCGAGCTCAGGTTCACCTTCACCTGGACCTGGAGGTGCGCGACGCTCGTGCCCTCGGCGCGCTCGTCGTCACGCTCCGCCTCGCGCCTCGCCTCGCGCCTCGCCTCGGCGTCGTTCACCAGGGCGGCGCTCGGCGCGACCCACACGCGCGCCGGAGCCTCGGTCGTGTCGACGACGACCATGTCCCCCGGCGCGATGCCGAGGACCACGTGCTCCGGCACGAACGCGAGCGGGATCTCGCGGCTCCGCGCGAGGATGGCCGCGTGCGAGGTAGCGCTCGCGCCGTGGATCTCCGCGGAGCCTCCCGCGCTCGCGACGATGCCCTGCACGGGTCCCGTAAGGGAGGCGACGAGCGACGGCGTCAGCTCCTCCACCACGACGACGAACGGGCCGATGTCCCTCGGCAGCGGCGCGTGCCGGGCCGTGAGGCGCGCGCGTGCGTCGAGGAGGAGGTCGGTCGCGTTCCCGCGCGTCTCGATCTCCACCGCCTCCGCGAAGGACGCCGCCTCGCCCATGCGCTCCTGGACGCGCGCCTCGAGCTCCGCGAGGATCGCGAGCTCCGGCTCGAACAGCAGGGCCTCGTGGCGCGGCAGCGTCGCGACGAGCGTCTCGACCTCCCGCCTCGCCCGCGCGAACGCCGCCTCCACGCTCTCGGGCTCGTCGGCCTGGCCCCGCTCGATCACGTGTGCGCGTCCGATCCCGATGCCCGCCGCGGCGATCGCGCCGGTCTCCGGGACCAGATCCGCGTCGAACCCGCGCCGCACGAGCTCGACGATCGCGTTCCACGCCCGCCCCTCGCCCAGGATCTCGATCTCCTCGCCCTTCGCGGCCGACAGCCCGAGCACATCGAGGATGCGGCGCGCGCTCGCCGTCTTCTCCCTCACGCGCAACGTCACGTCCTCGTCGAAGCTCGACGCGAGGCGCACGAGCAGGTTGGCCGGCCTCGCGTGGAGGGCTTCCGGCAGGACGACCTTCATCGCGCCTCCGTCTTCTCCTGCCCCTCGAACATCGCCTTCACGTCGCCCCGCACCCAGTACCAGGTCCCCATGAACACGACGAGCGCGACGGCCCCGTACACGCGCTGCCCGGGGACGAAGAGCTGGAGGACCATCCACGGCACGATGTGGCTGCCGAGCGCCACGCCGGACCACTGTGTGTAACCCTCCGCGCCCTCGACGCCCTTCGGGCT
Source organism: Myxococcales bacterium (assembly GCA_005777185.1). Classification (GTDB taxonomy): domain Bacteria; phylum Myxococcota_A; class Polyangia; order Polyangiales; family Polyangiaceae; genus SXNL01. Next base: position 94,368 of record SXNL01000061.1, on the reverse strand, counting down.
GAAGCCCGCGGAGTGGGCGAGCGTCGTCGTCAGCGGCCCGAGGCTCGTGCCGATCCACAGGATGAAGACGAGCACGACGATCGCGTTGAGGAGCCCGCGCACCATGTTCCCGCGCGCCGCGGCCACCCCCCACAGGATGTAGAACGGGAGCGCCGCGAGGTCCCCGAAGGGCAACATGCGGTTGCCCGGCAGGACGACCGCGAGGAGCAGCATGATGGGCACGCACAGCAGCGCGATCGCCATGTTCGCGGGGTGGCCGATCACGACCGCCGCGTCGAGGCCGATGAGGAGATCCCGCCCCGGGAAGCGCTTCTGCAGGTACGCGCGGGCGCCCTCGGAGATCGGGATGAGGCCCTCCATCAGGATGGCGACGACCTTCGGCAGGACGATGAGCACCGCCGACATCGTCACCGCGAGGGTCGCGATCTCCTTGAACCACTTGCCGTGCTCGCCCGCGCGCCACAGCGGGATGGCGCCGAGGGCCCCGATGAGGACGCCGAGGAGGGCGCCCATGACGAGCGGCTCGCCCAGGATGCCGAGGCGCTTCTTCACCGCCGCCGGATCGGCCTCCAGCTTGGCGAGGGGCGGGATGTTCTTCCACACCCGCTCGAGCGCGAACATGATCGGCGCCCAGTTGACCGTCTCGGTGTGCGGGAGCGAGATGCCCGGGAGGCCGAAGTGCTTCTCGACCGCGGGGGCCGTCCAGTCGGCGAGGCGGAAGATGATCAGCGCCGTGGCGCACGCGCCGACGACGCCGAGGGCCATGTTACCCGTGGCGGCGTGGATCGCCGCGCCGGTGTAGATGAAGTGCCAGTAGTTCCATAGATCCACGTCGATCGTGCGCGTGAACCGCGTGAGGACCAGCACCACGTTGAGGACGAGGACCGCGGGAATCAGGGCCGCCGCGATCGGTGACGCGAACGACACCGCGGCACCCATGGGCCACCCGACGTCGAGCACGTCGAGCTGGAGGCCGAGCACCTTCGCGAACCCCATCGCCTTGGGCCCCACGACGTTCACGAGCAGGGTGACGACGAGCCCGATCGCGATGAACCCCGAGCCCACCGTCAGCCCCGCGCGCACGCTCTTCGCGAGCCCCTGCCGGAACACGAGGCCGAGGATCGTGATGAAGATCGGCATCATCACGGCCGCCCCGAGGTCGAGGACGTAGTGAACCGCGCCGTCGAGCGTCACGGCGCCTCCCCCCGCAGCGCCGCGCGCATCGCCTCCGGCGTGGCGGCGGCGAGCACGCGGTCGCGCAGCTCCGCGCTCTGGAGGCGCTCCAGGATCCCGGCGAGGCCGGCGGCGGCCTGCTCCTTCGCGGACAGCGCCGGCATGACGAGCAGACGCGCAAGGACGGTCTCGCCTGGCGAACCCATCTGGCGGAACCGGACCGGCTCCGCGAGCGACGCGACGAGCAGGCACGGCGACGCGACGTGCTCCGGCTCGGCGTGCGGGATCGCGACGGCGGCTCCGGGGAAGGGCAGGCCCGTGGGGGACCTCCGCTCGCGCGCGAGGGCGGCGGCGAGGAAGGTCGGCTTCACGCGGTCGCCGAGGTGGGCCGCCGCCAGGGTGATCGCGTCCCGGTCCGTCGCCGCGCGGAGTCCCACGACGCACAACGTCTCCCCCCACCCGGGCTCGTTCATGGCACGCACGATACGCGATCGGGGATCAGCGAGGCCACTCCTTCTTGGGGGTCGGCGGCGTGGCAGGCCAGCTCGCGAGCTCCGGGTTGGGGATGCTGCGCGGGGGCAGGCTGATGCGCAGCGGGACGCACAGCTGCTCCACCTCCGCGAGGATCGCCCCGAGCTCCGGGATGCGCGCGAGGAGACGCGAGCCCACGACCATGCCCGCGTGCGTTCCGTCGGCGGCGGTCACGGCGATCGTCGCGGGCGCCTCGCCGCGGAGCAGGTTGTCGGCGCGGATGGGGAAGTTCGCCTCGGAGAGCGCGAAGAGGATCTCGGCGTGGACCGCGGGCGGCACCTGGAGCGGCCACGATTGCACGTACGGAGATCGCTCGCTGCGCGGGCCCGCGCGGGGCGGCTCGGTGAGGAGGGGTCCCCCGAACTCGCGCATGAGGCCGGTCCCGTCGCTCTCGAGCACGACCACGAGATCAGCGGCGGCTCGCGTGTATTCTACACGTATACCGGTCGGGTTGCCGAGTAGCCGCGCCGTCCAGGGGTTCTCGAGGGTCACGCGCCCAGGATACACGAGTCGCGGTTTCGGCTATACGCGGCGCATGCGACACGCCGTCATCCGCAGCACGGGCTGTCACGTCCCCGAGCGAGAGGTCCCGAACGCCGTCCTCCGCGAGCGTTTCCGTCAGACCCACCCCGAGTTCGTGGACCGGACCGAGGCCGTGAGCGGCATCCTCACCCGCTGGTACGCGCCCGACACGTGGGCCACGAGCGATCTCTGCGTGCGCGCGGCGACGGACGCGCTCGCGCGGGCCGGGCTCGGCCCGGAGGACGTGGACCTGGTGGTGGTCGGCACCGACTCGCCCGACTACATCACGCCGAGCACGTCCGTCGTCGTGCAGGCCAAGCTGGGCGCGCGGAACGCGGGCACGTTCGACGTCGGCTGCGCCTGCGCGTCGTTCCCGACCGCGCTCGCGACCGCCGCGGGCCTCATGGGTCACAGCCCGCACCTCCGGCACGTCCTCGTGATCGGCGCGTACATGATGCACAAGCTCGCCGACCCCGACGACGTCATGTCCTTCTTCTACGGAGACGGCGCGGGCGCGGCCGTCCTCGCGCAGGCCGACGAGCCTGGCGTGCTGCCGGCGGCCTTCCTCGCAGACGGCAGCTACGCGAGGGCCTGGGGCATCTACGCCGGCGGCACCGCCGAGCCCGCCACGCCCGAGGCCATCCTCGCCGGCCGGACGCAGGTGCGCATGGTGGACAAGTACCCCCCCGAGATCAACGACCTCGGCTGGCCGAAGCTCGCGCGGCGGGTGGCCGAGGCCGGCGGCTTCGCGCTCGCGGATGTCGACTGTTTCATCTTCACGCAGGTCAGGAAGCGCACCATCGAGAAGGTGATGGCCTCCCTCGACCTTCCGAAGGAGCGCGCCCACACCGTGATGGAGAAGTGGGGCTACACCGGCTCCGCGTGCATCCCCATGGCGCTCCACGACGCGATCGCGGCGGGAAAGGTGGGCCCGGGGAGCCTCGTCGTCCTCGTGGGATCGGGGGTAGGGTACAACCAGGCGGGCGTCGCGGTCCGCCTCACGGGTGACCTCGCGTCCTGACTACCGGTTCCAGTCCTCGACGGACGGCTCCAGATCGGGCGGCACGCTCTTCCGCTCCTCCTCCACCCCGAGGTCGGGGCCCGTGACGCCGATGGCCTCGTCGAGCTCGGCCTCGTGCTGCTCGTGCCGCGCCTCCTCCCGATCGAAGGTGTCGCCCGCAAGGAGCCCCGCGGCGCCGCCGATGATGCCGCCGGCGATCGCGCCGGGCGGACCTGCGAGGGCGCCCGTGGCAGCGCCCGCGATCGCGCCCGTGAGGCCGGCGGCCGCGGTCATCACGTGGTGAGGCGGGTGAGCGGGGAGCGGAGGGGAGGGGGCCTCGGGCGGAGTGGATCTGGGGGCGTCGCTGCGGCTCATGGGATCTCGGCGTGCAAACCACGATCCACCGCCCGCGCCGCGCGTGACGCGGAGAAGCCGCACCGTCGCACGTGCCGCCGCGGGACGCCGCGCAAGATGTGCGACCCGTGCAGGTCCCGCGTGGGCTGCTACGATTCGTCCTTGCGAAATCGCCGGCTTCGTTCATCCTGGCGTCGCCTGCCTGCGGGGGATTCGAGGACCCAACCTGCATGAGAAAGCTCCTTGGCCTGGCCGTCTCCCTCTCCCTGGCGACCGTCGCCTGCGCGTCGCAGGCGCCCGCGGAACGTGTGGGACGCGAAGCCCAAGCGGTCATCGCAGGGAGGGACTCCAACGCGACCCAGGACGCCGTCGTCCTCCTCATCCACTACGATCCCGCGAAGGGCCAGTCCGGCCAGTGCACCGGGACGCTGCTCACCCCACGGCTCGTGCTGACGGCGCGACACTGCGTGGCCAAGACCGACAACGGCGCCGCGTGCACGTCGGACGGCACACCCCTCAACGGGGGCAAGGTCTACAGCGATCACGACCCCGCGACGATGTACGTGTACACGGGGGTCAAGCGGCCCAACTTCGCGGCGGGCGAGTTCCTGCCCAAGGGCCAGGGCCTCAAGCTCGTCACGACCGGGGCGAAGACGATGTGCAACAACGACATCGCGCTGATCGTCCTCAAGGCGCCGGTCGCGAACGCGATGATCGCCCCCATCCGCCTCGAGGCCGGGCCCGAGAAGGGCGAGCTCGTCACGGCGGTCGGCTGGGGCATCACCGAGAAGACGAACCAGCCCGACATCCGCCAGCAGCGCACCGACATCCCGGTGCTCACGGTGGGCCCGATCCTGCCGAAGGGCCTCGTCGGTGCGAACGAGTTCCAGCTCGGAGAGTCGATCTGCTCCGGCGACAGCGGCGGCCCGGCCCTCTCCGCGAAGGGCGCCGTCATCGGCGTCGTCTCGCGCGGTGGCAACGGCGGCCAGCAGCAGCAGGGCGCGGCCGAGTGCATCAAGGCAGAGAACATCTACACGAAGGTCTCGACGTTCCGTGACATGATCGAGCAGGCGTACGCGGAGACCGAGCAGGAGCCCTGGTACGAGGGCGGGCCCGATCCCAGGCTGGCGAAATTCGGCGTCGAGTGCACCGAGGACAAGGAGTGCCGCTCGAACATCTGCCTGGACGGCACGTGCTCGGCGTCCTGCTCGCCCGACGTCGAGTGCCCGGAGGGCTTCGAGTGCTCCGCCGCGTCGCAGTGCGTGCCCAAGAAGCCGCCGCCCCCCCCGGCCGCCACGCCCGGCAAGAACGCGACCAACACGACGTGCGCGGCCTCTCCTGCACGGGCAGGCTCGGCGGGGTGGCTGGCGCTCCTCGCCCTCCCGATCTTCCTCCTCGCGAAGCGGCGCCGCGGCGGGTGACTCGCAGGGCGCTGCGCCTCTTCGGCGGGCTCTTGCTCGCCGTCCTCGCGGGGACGGTCGCCTGCGAGGAGAAGCGCGTCGTGGCACCGCCGCCACCCGTCGAGATCGCCCGCGTCGAGCCTGTCTACGACGTGCCGCGCGAGTACCGCCGGCACAGCTTGCTCCCGTGCACGGAGGGCACCGGGCTGGTGTACGTGGTGACGGCCGAGCGGCTCATCCTGTCTTTCCAACCCCGGTCGGTGCAGTTCCGCGCGATCGGGCGCCTTCAGTGCCCCGTCGGCGCGTCGCCGAACTCGATGGCCGTGGACCGTGCGGGCGGTGGCTGGGTGCACTTCCGCGATGGGACGCTGTTCCTCGTGAACCTCCACGACGCCTCGTGCCGGGCCGCCGACCTCGCCGAGGAGCGTGCGCCCATCCAGGTCGGGATGGCGTACGCGACGACGGGGCGCGATCTCACCGCCGAGAGCCTGTTCATCGCGGTCGGCACCGAGCGGGGCAAGGAGATCGAGGCCCACGGGCTGCACCGGGTCGAAGGCGACAAGATCGTGCCCATCGGGCCGTTCACGGGGCGGTTGCGAGGGTACGCCGCGGAGCTGACGGGCACCGGCGATGGCAGGCTCTTCGGGTTCTTCGCGACGAAGCCGGCCACGCTCGCGCAGATCGATCCCGTGACGGGCGCGATCACGAGCGAGCGCGCGCTGCCCCAGGTGGAGACCGGCGCGGCGTGGGCGTTCGCGTTCTGGGGAGGGTCGTTCTACTTCTTCTGGGCGCCGTACGGGAAGACGTCGCGGGTGAGCCGCATCGGCCCGGACGGGCAGCTCGTGCACCTCGCGCAGGACCTCGGGATCCGCATCGTGGGCGCGGGCGTGTCGACCTGCGCGCCCACGAGCGGGTGAGATCACGGGTAGGAGGAATTCACGGTCGCGTGACGCTCGGCGAGGCCGGACCGGAAGAACTCCAGGTATTGCCGTCGCCCTTCGGGCGAGAAGATGAGCTCGCCGTGGGACGCCACGTCCTTGCCGTGGATCCGGTCGAACTGCGTGAGCACCACCGTCCCACCGTTCGCGTGGGTCGACGCTGCCGGAGCCTCCATCGCGGACATCCCGGGGATCGGCACGATCGGATCGACCTGGACCATGCCCGCCGCCCGCGCGAGCGCGGCCGTGGACGAGTTCGGCACGATGCCGTCGTTGACGACCTCCTGCAGCAGCACGTCGCGCGGCCTCCAGCCCTTCACGCCGTCGAGCGGCTCGATCGTCGCGTAGCGCCCGAAAGCGGCCGGATCGCCCGGATCCACGAGCGCCTGCGCGACCACGAAGAAGCGCGCCAGCAGGCCGTCCCCCGTCCCCGGTGGCTTGAGGCCCTTGAGCAGGACCCCGAACAGCGGCGAGTCGCGCATCAGCACCGTCAGGTTCGCCCCGCCGACGTTCCACACCGCCTGCGAGATCTCCGGGGCGATCGCGAAGATCGTCGCCCCCTGGACCGCTCCGAACGAGTGGCCGATGTAGAGGATGCGCGACACGTCGAGGTCCGGGACGCCGTCCGGTGCTCCCACCGGGAGGAGGTCGAGCTTCTCCAGTGAGCCGATCAGCCGTACGAGCTCGAGCTGGTCGGACGCCACCTGCCGGAAGTTGTCGCGCGCCTTGGCGATGTCGAACGTCTTCTTCGCGATGTCGACACCGAGGAACCGCGAGATGGCCACGAACGGGTCCTTCTCGCCCGGGGCCGCGCGCGCCCCGTGCTCCGGCGAGTCGATCGCGATCACGGCGACGTCGAGCTCCGCGAGGCGCTGGGTCGTGCCCCAGCCGCCGTCCTTGTCGCCGCCGAGCCCGTGCTGGTAGATGACGACGGGGCGCTTGCCGCTCTTCCTGGCGTCCGCGAACGACAGGAAGACCTCGATCGCGGCGTCGCCGGCCTTCTCCGGGAGGCCGGCGTTGACCCGCCACTTGCCGGTGTCGGCGAACCGGTACTCGGGTGCGCGCAGGGTCGCCTTGAAGCGTGCGCGCCCGTCGGGCTCGATCGGCCGTTCGATCGCCCACGGCGCGTCGAGCGACGGTGGGGGCCCTTCTCGCGTGCGCCTCGCCATCCCCGCGATCGCGTCGTGGACCGTCTCGGTCGTGAACACGGTGGCGACCACGACGTCGTGCTTGCTCAGCTGCGTCGCGCTCGCCAGCACGGCGAGGCCGTCGGAGAGCTTGCGCTCGTAGGCGTTCGACGGCGAGAGGACCGCGCGCCGCATCTCCGCGGAGGCCTTCACCGCGCCGCCACCCTTGGCCTTCAGCTTGTTGGTGGCGCAGAAGAGATACCGCGTGCGCGGTCTCAGGGGGGTGACGGGCTCGGCCACGAGCGTGTAGTCCTTCGGGCCGTCGAGGTCCGCGTCCTTCGCGAGGTATTTCGGGATGAGGCCGACGAGCTTGCCTCGCTCGCGCGAGGCGGGGTCCACGTCCACGAGGTACATCGTCGCGCCGGGCCGCGTGTACGCCTCGGGCGGAGCCGGGGGCTCGGTGACGGGCACCTCCGCGCTCGGATCGGGGGCGATCCCGCGCGCGTCGATCGGCCCGTCGAAGGTGATCGACACACCGGCGAGCGTGGAGAAGCCGTCGAGCTCGCCGAGCTGCGCGGCCATGGCCGGGAAGGTGGTCGGCAGCGCGTCGGCCGTCGTCGTCGTGTCGATCTTCACGCGGAGGCCCGTCGGCGACGCCGGGTCCGGCACGGTGTACCGGTCGGAGGGGAACGGGGTCAGGATCGTCGCCTCCGCCTTTCCGTACTCGACCTCGATGGGGGGCCGGGGCGTGTCGACCTGCGTCGACAGGCACGCGTGGAGGAGCGGAACGAGCAGGCCGAGGCGGCCGAGCGGGAGGACGGTGCGGGGGGACACGACCGTGGAGAATACCAGCGAGACTGGAACGAGCGGACCAAACCGTCGTCCGGGGCGTCCCGGAAGGCACGCCCCTCGTGGGCGCCGCCCTGTCAGCGGACTGACGCTGCGACGTAAGTACTTGAAATCGCCGTCGTACATGATAGGCGCGCTTGCTGCATGCGGCCGGTGGCGTTTCCGAAAGTGGAGGTACGAGGATGAGATCGACGTGGTTGGGTACAGGCGGCCTTCTGGCGCTCGTGACGGGGGTCATCAGCAGCACCGGGCTCGCGGGCTGCGCGGAGGAGCGGGATCCCATCGACCGGACGCAGCCGGAGATCGTCGAGAAGGCGTTCTTCGTCGGCGCGAACCTCGAGGACCACAAGGACGATCCCGAGTTCCGCACGAAGAGCTACAACATCTCGAGCGCCGCCAACACCGAGAACTACTCGGGCACCATCGGCGGCGCGTCCGCGGTGGATCGCATCCGCTGGGAGATCACGGAGGGCTTCCTCTTCGGGCGACGCTCGTACCAGGAGGCGCCCGGCGCCGACAACCGTGGGCTGCCGCGCAAGGAGATCCTCGACAGCAAGGGGAACCCGACCGGCAAGTTCGAGTTCCCGGGCAAGCCGACGGGCACCATCATCATGGCGTACCGGATCCTGTCGCACTTCGACGTGCGGCGTGACTACAACCCGGGCACCGGCGAGGAGGGCAACACCATCGTCGAGAACCAGACCGACCGGCCCTGGAACCAGCGCACCAAGATGCGCGTGGACTGGTCCAAGAACTGGGCCCAGAGCACGAGCGGCGACACCAGCTGGGTCTTCGGCGAGGGCTCCGACGTCACCGCGATCGAGTACGCGCCGACGAGCCCCACGGACGAGGATCGCTCGCGCTTCGAGCCCGAAGCCGGCTACTTCGACGTCACCAACAAGTACCAGCTCGCCCCGAAGGTCATCGAGCAGTTCGGCGTCCCCGAGTGCGTCATCATCGGGTTCTTCAACGGCGGCAGCTCGTTCGACTGCACGCCCACGGAGGTCAAGGTCCGCACGTCGTTCGTCAAGCTCACGGGCAAGGAGTCCTTCGAGTCCTTCGAGGAGTCGTTCGCGTCCCGCGACATCATCGGCAACTGGGGCAACGCCGGCAGCTCGTACAACCGCGAGTACGGCGCCCCGCCGATCACGCAGTGGGACCCGCAGTACGGCTACACCGACGCGCAGACGAAGACCTTCTTCTCGATGCACAACGTCTGGATGAACAGCCACCAGCCGAAGGTCTGCGGCAGCAACGCCGACGCGGACGCGGACGGCACCGCCGACGACTGCGCGAACGAGAAGACGGGCTACAAGGGCTTGAGCGGGTCGCAGTGCGACACGCACGTCAACCGCTGCACGATCCCGGTCCGCGATCGCGAAGTCAGGACCATCGGCTACTGGCTCAACCCCGAGACGCCCACCGAGCTCACCGACGAGGTCGCCAAGGACGGCAAGACGATCACCCGCCCGGGCCCGATCGAGGAGATGACGATCACCTGGAACCAGCTGATGCGCAACGCGGTCGCGGTGCGTCGCGAGGTCGAGTGCCGTCGCACGCGCGACGGCGATCGTGCCGCGTGCCACGCCCTCTACTTCGATGGCAACGGAGCCGCCGACAGGGAGATGGTCGCCTACGGAGGCTGGGGCATCGACAAGGCGAAGGAGCTCGCCGTCGACAAGAAGAAGCCCGTCATCGCGACGTGCCACAACCCCGTCCGCGCCTACGACCCCGCGTCCTGCGGCAAGCCCGGCGAGGTCATCCGCCTCGGTGACCTGCGCAAGAACTACACCATCTACTGGCCGTTCGCCTCGCGCGCCCCGTACGGCGGCGTCGGGACCATCGGCGCCGATCCGCTGACGGGCGAGATGCTCGGCACGACGGCGACCATCATGGGCCGCTCGGCGACCGCCGCGGCCGCCCAGCAGCGCGACATCATCCAGCTCGCGCTCGGCGACGCCAAGATCGAGGACTTCCTCCAGGGAGCGCAGGCCACGCGCTACGCCGACGTGGTGAAGAACGGCAAGGTCGTCGGCAACGTGGCGAGGACCGACGCGGAGATCGCGGCGGCGGTCGCCAACGTCGACCACGCGCGGGTCCGCGACGCGGTGCGCGTCGACGCGCTCGGGCTCGACGGGCTCGACGGGATCGCTCGCTCGCTGCGCCGCGCGCAGCTCCAGGCCAAGAACTCCATGCTCCAGCCGTCTCTCGCGGCCGACGACGCGCGCGTCAACGGCCTCCTCGGGCAGCTCGCAGGGAGCGGCCTCGAGTCGAACCTCGGCAACCGCCAGATCCTGTCGCTCGTCGCGGCCACGAAGAACGCGTCGAGCGCCGAGAAGAGCAGGTACGCCGACATCCAGGCCTTCGCCATGCAGGAGCCCGGTCGCATCCAGGACCTGTTCGACCGCTACCAGGCGTTCCTCGGCCGTCGCGGCATCTGCTTCCACGACTCGGCCCAGGCGGCCGCGGCGGGCAGCATCTACCAGCCGGCGCTCGCGCCATACTTCAAGAACAAGTACGGCAACCTCGACGCCAAGGCGCGTGGCGTCAAGATCTACGATGAGCTCCTCCGCGAGGCCGTCAAGGGCATCGGCTTCCACGAGATCGGCCACGCCATCGGGATGCGCCACAACTTCTCGAGCTCGTGGGACGCGCAGAACTACGCGCCGCAGTACTGGCAGCTCCGCACGAACGAGGGCCAGTCCACCGCGTCCTGCAAGTCCGCCCGCGCCCCCGGCTCGCCGGACACCTGCATGGGCCCGCGCTACCTCGACCCGCCCACCGACGACGAGCAGGGCCTCACGCCCGGCGAGCCCCGCCCCGGCATCGAGTACTTCGGCAACACGTCCACGATGGAGTACCAGATCGAGCGCTTCGGCGAGACGGTCGGCGCGGGCACGTACGACCTCCACACGATGAAGGTCCTCTACGGCCGCGTGCTCGAGACCTTCGACGACGCCCAGATCCCCTTCACGGCGCAGCAGAACTTCGCGGTCAAGACGCTCTCGCAGGGCATCCCCTCGAACCTCGTGTTCGACCCGGCGAAGGGCTACGGGCAGCACTACACGAAGGCCGCCGTGACGGCGAAGGTGTTCGACCCGGGCCGCGACTGCCGGCCCGCCACCGACGCCGAGAAGGAGACGGCCAAGTGGCGCATCGTCCACGGCAAGGTCTGCGGGCAGTCGCCCCGCAACCACCTCCACTACTACGACATGAAGTCGTCCGAGATCGCCTTCGAGAACTCGAAGGGCGTCTCCACCCCGATCGGCGCCGACGGCGTGCGCTGGAAGGGCAACGACGAGAACGGCAAGCCGCTCATCCGCTGGCACTACCGCTACGGTGAGGACTACAGCCGCGGCGGCTACATCCACGCGAAGCTCTTCGACAGCGGCGGCGACGTGTACGAGATCACGAACAACGTGATCCGTCGCTTCGACCTGACGTACCCGTGGCAGTACTTCCGCCGGCTCAACAAGGAGTTCGCGTGGTGGTCCGTGCCGAACTCGGTCGCGGGCACGACCTTCGCGCGCCTCCGCGCCTACCACTGGAACACGACGACCGACATCGGTCGGTCGCGGCCCCAGGACCTCACCGACGACGACCAGGACCGCCCGGCGGTCCTCGCCTCCGCGGCGATGTTCGACTTCCTGCAGCGCGTCATCCTGATGCCCGAGCCGGGACCCTACGGTGCGGGCGCCAACACGACGCGTCGCACGCCGACCCGCGCGGGCGCGCTCACGATCTTCGACGTGCAGTCGGAGCAGGAAGCGGCGAACAAGGCGACGCCCCCGATCGGCAACCTCGGCATCGTCGACGGTCGCTTCGTCCAGATCGACTTCGACAACGGCCGCGGCGGAAGCTGGGACTACCAGCACTTCCCCATTCACATCGGCTTCGACGACGAGAAGGTCCTCGCGCTGCGCGAGCTCGTCGACTCGCGGCCCACGCTCTCGACCATCTCGCGCGAGAACGCGCTCGACGGGCGTGACCCCTACATCAGCTTCCGGACGGACACGCCGAGGGCGATCGACCGGCTCCTCGGCGGCATGCTCTCGGAGGACTGGGAGACCATCGGTCCCTCCATGGGCGCGGACAAGCAGACGGCGGTGACGTTCAGCCTCCTCGAGAGTGACTCGACGAAGCTCGTCCGGCCGAACGGCGCGGCCATCATGTTCCCGAACATGGGCTACCAGAACGCGCTCGGCGCGGGCATCTACGCGATGATCTTCTCGCGGTTCAGCACCGACATGGTGCTCGCGGCGAAGATGCGCGTACGCCTCGAGGGCGACGCGGGCGCGAAGATCCCGGACAACCGGAAGATCGCGTTCACCGATCCGGCGACCGGCTTCCGGTACGTGGCGACGCGCTTCGGCGAGGAGACCATCCAGAACCGCCTGGTCGAGACGGGCGTCGCGTCGCGCATGCTGCAGCGCGCGAACGAGATCCTCCTCACCACCTACGACGTGAAGAAGGACGCGGGCGGCAAGCCCATCCTCGACGCGTTCGGCGAGCCGCAGCTCAACCTGCAGGGTGGCGCGCCGGTCATGACGGGCAACGACTTCAACCTGCGCCGCTACGTGGGGCTCCTCGACGCCATGCGGCAGGTCGGAAACCTCTTCGCGGGCGGGCCGCTCGGCAACGGCCAGGGCGGGATGTAGCGAGGGATGAGGAGGGGGCCGCTCCCCCCCTCGACCCTGTCAGGGGGGTGGCTCGGCCTTCTTCACGGTCGCCGCCCCCTTCGCCTTGGGTCCCTCCTCGCGTAGCCCGTCCTTCAGCGGCCCCGCGTGGCTACAGTAGGCCGGCTTCTTCCAGGGCCGGGTGGTGAGCAGCACGTGGTTGCGGGATGCGTCCACGCGGTCCCTTCGCGGGACCTCGACCGGGTACGCCGCGTGGACCCACGTGGCGCCGTCCGCGCTCTGTACCTCGAGCACGCGTAGCGTGGGAGGCAGCGGCTCCACGAACCGCGGCGCGGGGAGCGCCACCTCGACCCAGGGGCCGTCCTTCGGCTTCCGGTACACGGACTCGAAGTGCGCCACGGCCCAGAGGGATCCGTCGCTGGCGCGCGACATCGACACGATCGGTCCCACGAACGGGACCTCGACACGGGTGAACGCGCTGCCGTCGAAGGCGACGAGGTAGCTCGTCCGCACGTTCTCGTCATAGGGAGCCCACGCGTAGACGTAGGCCTCCTTACGTGCAACATACACGATGTCCACGTTGACGATGCCGGCCTCGAGCGGGGAGGGAGGCGCCTCGTGCACCGTCCACTCGCTGCGTCCCGCGACGAACGACGCCACGAGGACGCCGCTCACGGCCCTGTGGAGCGCGTCCTCGCACCTCCCGGCGATCAGCGTATCACCCGAGAACAGCCGCTCGGTGGAGTGTCGCCCGAAGCGCGCCTCCGGACCGTGCTTCTTGCAGATCGTGGCCTCCGGGAAGGGGGGTGGCAGGATGCCCGGGAGCACGCGGTCACGCTCCTTCGGGCTCTCGGTCCACTGGTTCTTCTCCCAGGCGAAGTACGTACGGCGTCGCTCGAGCAGCGCCCCCTTGTCGATGCGGCCCGAAGACATCTCCACGCCCGCGAGCCACGCGTTCTCGGGGAAGCGGCCCCCGAGCTCGAGATCGAGCGGTACCCAGCCACGGCTGTCCCGTGGCAGGCCCTCGATCCACTTCGCGTCGACGCCGAGCTGGTCCCCCTTCACGACGGCCAGGCTCTGCGCCGGGACGATGCGTGGATCCTCCGCCGTGGGCACCATGTTCTCCAGGCCGTACGTCCCGTGCACGAGGACGAGCGTGCCCTCGAGCTCCGCGAGCCGGAGCTTGGGGCAGGGTCCCTCGACCGCCACCGAGAGCTCGCTCGCTGGAACCGGAGGCGGCGGCGGAGGCGGCGCCGGCCTCGGCGGTGGGGCCTGACCGCCCCGTCGGCACGCCGAGACCGCCACGAGGGCGAGGACGAGCGCGACTCTTGCGAAGCGCTGGTGCACGAGGTGGAGGCTACAGCCACAGGGGCGAGACCCCAAGATTCCCGCGAACCCGGTATAGTGACGGCATGGAGCCGTTCGATCTCTGCATCCTCGGCGCCGGTCCGGCCGGCTACGCCGCCGCGATGCGCGCCCACGATCTCGGAAAGCGTGTCGCGCTGGTGGAGAAGGGAAGGGTCGGGGGGGTGGGGATCCACGCAGGGGCCCTGTCGTCCAAGACGATGTGGCACCTCTCGAACGACTACGCGAGGGCCGCGCGGACAGATCGCGGCTACCGCGCCGCGGGCCTCGAGATCTCCTACCGCGCGGTCATGGAGCAGGTGCACGCCGCCGTCGGCGAGCGCCGGTCGCTGCTCCTCCGGCAGCTGGATCGGCTGCGCGAGCCCGGCGCGAACGGCGGATCCGTCACGCTCGTGGAGGGCAAGGCGAGGCTCGTCACCCCGACCGCGGCCGAGATCACGACGACGGCCGGCGAGGTCGAGCGCGTCGTCGCGGAGAACTTCCTCGTCGCCACCGGCTCGGTCCCGCGCATCCCCGAGGGCATCGAGGTCGACGGCGACCGCATCCTGACGAGCGACCACATCGAGAACCTCCCCGAGTTCCCGGCGAGCATGGTGATCGTCGGCGCCGGCGTCATCGGCTGCGAGTACGCGACCATCTTCGCGAACTTCGGCAGGACGAAGATCTACCTGATCGACCGGCAGCCGCGGATCCTGCCGTTCGAGGACGAGGACGTCGCCGAGGTGGTCGCGACGAGCTTCGAGCGTCTGGGCGTCACGATCCACCGGTCGTCGCGGCTCGAGAGCATGCGCCGCGTGGGCGACCACGTCGAGTACGTCATCACGAACGCGCACGGAGAGCGCGAGCGGATCCAGGTGGAGCGCGCGCTGGTCTCCGTGGGCCGCGCTCCCAACCTGGCGGGCCTCGGTCTCGAGGACGTCGGCGTCGCCGTCGAGAAGGGATCGGTGACCGTCGAGCAGACGAGGAGTGTCGTCCCGAACATCTACGCGGCTGGCGACGCCACGATGGACATCGCGCTCGTGAACGTGGCCGAGCTCGAGGCCCGTCACGCCGTCGAGACCATGTTCGGCCTCTCTCCCCACCCGATCCGGTACGAGGCCCTCTCGGCGATCATGTTCCTGCGGCCCGAGGTGGCCTCGGTGGGGCTCAACGAGATGCAGGCGAAGAAGCAGAGGGTCCCGTACCGCGTCGGTCGCGTGGAGAACCGCCTCATCAACCGCTACATCGCGATGCGCGAGACGGAAGGCTTCATCAAGCTCCTGGTCACCCGCGAGCCCCCGCACAAGATCCTCGGCCTGCGGGTCGTCGGCTCGGAGGCCTCGAGCACCATCCAGGGCATCGCGTTCCTGATCGACCTCTCCGCGAACGCCAGCGACGTCGAGCACTGCGTCCACCCCCACCCCGCGATCACCGAGGGCGTGCAGGAGTGCGCGCGGGTGATACTCGGTCGCTCCATCCTCAAGGCGGACGTGTTCGGCCCCGACGAGCTCCTCCACTGCGCCGACGGGTGACGAGGTCTCCCGACGTTGCGGCGCATGACGAGCGAACCGAAGCCCGAAGCGGGCGTGTCCTTCTGGGCGCGCTTCGCCGAGAGCCTCGCGTACACGCGGCGCACCGCGCGCATGGTGTTCCGGGCGGCGCCCGGGAAGGCCGTCGCGTTCACGGTCGCAACGCTCGTCGGGGCCTTGCTCCCCCTCGGCGTGGCCTGGGTGGGCAAGCTCCTCGTCGACGCGGTCGTCCGGCGCGACGAGCCCGCGGCCGTCCGCTGGGTCTTCGTCGAGCTCGGGCTGGTCCTCGCGATCGCTGCGACGACGCGCGTCCAGCGGGTGCTGCGGCAGATCCTGGGCGCGCGCCTCGGCATCGACGTCAACGTGGCGATCCTCGAGAAGGCACAGACGCTCGACCTCCGGCACTTCGAGGACTCCGAGTTCTACGACAAGATGACGCGAGCGCGCAGGGAGGCGTCGTCGCGCCCCCTGTCGGTCGTGACCGACGCGTTCGGCCTCGTGGCGAGCCTCCTCGGCTTCCTGGGCTTCGCGGCGCTGCTCTTCGGCTTCAGTCCGCTCGCGGTGCTCGGGCTCCTCGCCTCGACGGTGCCCGCGACGCTCGCCGAGATGCGCTACTCGAAGGAGGGGTTCCGCCTGAAGAAGTGGCGCTCGCCCGACTCGCGGAAGCTGTTCTACATGGAGTACGTCCTCGCGAACGACGAGCACGCGAAGGAGGTGAAGCTCTTCGGCCTGGGCAAGCTGTTCCTGGGGCGCTACCGGGAGCTGTCGGAGACGATCTACGCGGAGGACACGAAGCTGCTCGTGAGGCGGGCCTGGGTCACGGAGCTCCTGTCCACGCTGGCGACGCTGGCGCTCTACGGGACGTACGTGGCGGTGGCGACGATGGCGGTGAGGGGGTCGATCACGCTCGGGGCCATGACGCTCTACGTGATGGCCTTCCGGCAGGGGCAGGGCGCGTTCCAGGCGGTGCTGTCGTCGATCGGGAGCATGTACGAGCACAACCTGTACATGTCGAACCTGTTTTCGTTTCTGGATCAGGATGCCCTCACCCCCCTGGCCCCTCTCGAACGGAAGGGAGAGGGGGCAACGCCGCCGCCGGGATCGGCGCTGGTGCTCGAGGACGTCGGGTTCAGGTATCCGGGGAAGGACGCCTGGGTGTTCCGGCACGTGAACCTCGTGATCCCGAGGGGGGAGAAGATCGCGCTCGTGGGACAGAACGGGGCAGGGAAGACGACGCTGATCAAGCTCGTGACACGCCTGTACGATCCCACGGAGGGGCGGATCCTCCTCGACGGCAAGGACCTCCGCGAGTGGGAGCACGCGGAGCTTCTCGCGCGGTTCGGTGTCGTGTTCCAGGACTTCAACCAGTACCAGCTCGTCCTCCGCGAGAACGTCGGCGTGGGGAGCCTGCCGCACCTCACGGACGTGCCGCGGATCGAGCGCGCCGTGGAGCACGGCGGCGCGGTGGAGATCGTGCGCGGGCTGAAGTCGGGCCTGGACACGCCGCTCGGCAACTGGTTCCGCGACGGGACGGAGCTCTCCGGCGGGCAGTGGCAGCGGGTCGCGCTGTCACGCGCGTGCATGCGCGAGGAGGCCGAGATCCTCGTGCGCGACGAGCCCACCGCGGCGCTCGACGCGGAGGCGGAGCGAGCGGTGTTCGATCGCTTCCAGGAGCTGTCCGAGGGTCGGACGACGATCGTGATCTCGCACCGGTTTCCGACCGTGCGGATGGCGGATCGGATCCTCGTGCTGGACCGGGGCGGCATCGCGGAGGAGGGGACGCACGCGCAGCTGCTCGCGAAGGGGGGAATCTACGCGCGGTGGTTCGCGCTCCAGGCGGAGGGGTACCAGTAGAGGCGCGGGGCCCACGGCTGCGGCGTGGCGCCCCGACATCCTCGACGTGAGCGCTCCGCCGCGCGCCCGCGGCCCGCGCTCTCCCGAGGGAACGCGGTCGGCCTACGGAGCGACGCGCTGCGAGCCCCGCGTCACAAGGACTTCTTCGCCCTCACGCAGACGCCGAACTTCACCTCGACGTCGTCGCTCCACGCGAGGTTCACGCCTGCCGGCCGCTTGCATCCGACGACCGCGTCGTTCCCCTTCGTGTTGGTGAGCGACACGGGCGCACCCTTCTGGACCGCCTGACCCGCCGCGCACTTCGTGATCTTCCACTGGTACGAGTTGTCGTCGAGCTTCGTGCGGCTCGTGAGGTTGATGCCGAAGTTCTGCTTGCCGTAGATGATCCACTCGTTGTCCACCTTGAACGCGAACAGCTCGCCACACTTCAGCGGCCCCGTGCCAGCGCCGGGCTTCCGCTTGATCTCGATGTTCCCGGTCGGCCCCTTCGTCCACCCGAGGTTCGCGCCCCAGCGGTCCTTGTAGTCGAGGTACCCCTTCTGGTCCATGTTGTAGAAGTTGATGCCCGTGCCCTCGGTGACGGCGGCACCCTGGCCCCCGGAGATGATCCACCCCTCGGCCTCGCCGGCCTCCGCGACCGTGGTCGCGCCCATCGTCGCCATCGCCGCCGCCACACCGGAAACCATCCAACGCTGCCAGCCCATGTCCGTTCTGCTCCGTCCTGCCGGCACCGCGCCGGCGGACGGGTCCAGTGCAGCGCGCGTGCCGTCCCGGCGGACCCGTTTTGCCGAGCGATCTCGCGGGATCGCGGGCTGCGGGCGGTGGGCGCGCCCCGGGCGACGCCCCTACTTCCACCCCCGGTAGCTCGTCTGCCAGGTGGTCGCGTACTCCTTCGCCTCACGCGCCCACGTCGCGTCGTCCCACCCGAGCGCGGGCTGCGCGACGGTGCGGATCGCCTCCATCTCGTGGGTGCCGCCGCCGTTCACCAGCAGTCCCAGCCGAAGCCGTCGCAACAGGAGATCCTCGAGCTTCACGACGCCCTCGTCCTTCGCGGCGAACGCGAGCTCCGCGAACGTCGCGATCGACCCGCCGATCGGCCGGAGGAGGGACGGGTCGCTCAGGATCTCCGTCACGTCCTGCCCGTATCGCCCCAGCATCCGGACCCGCGCCCGCTCGTCGAGCGACTCCGGCCACGCGTCGATCGTCCGTGGCACCTCGAACACGCTCGTCCGCTCGGGCAGCGCGCCGAGCTCCTCCTCGACCGCGGCGAGCGCGTCGCGCGCCATCACGGCGAACGTCGTCAGCTTGCCTCCCGCGATGGTGAGCAGGCCGTCTTCCTTCCACACGGCGTGCTCGCGAGACTCCTTCGACGGATCCTTCGCGCCCGTGTCGATGACCGGGCGCACGCCGGCGTACGAGGCGATCACGTCGGGGAGGCCGAGCGAGAGCGAGGGGAAGGCGCGGTGCGCGCACTCCAGCAGGTACTCGGCCTCCTCGTCGGAGATGCGTGGCTCTGCGTCGAGGCTCTCGGCGTGATCCTTGTCGGTCGTTCCGAAGATCGTGACGCCCTCCCACGGGATCGCGAAGACGGCGCGCCCGTCGCGAGGGTGGAGCAGGCTCACCGCCTCGACGAGCGGCAGGCGCTCCTTCGTGAAGACGAGGTGGCTGCCCCGGATCTTCCGCATGCGGGCGTCCTTGCCCATCGCCTTGCGGAGATCGTCGGCCCACGCGCCCGTCGCGTTGATGACGACCTTCGCCCGGACCTCGAAGGTGCGCGTCGCGCCCGGCGCGCGATCGCGCAGGACGACGCCGTGCACGCGGCCGCTCTCGTCGCGGAGCAGGCTCTCGGCGCGCGCGTAGTTGAGCGCCGTCCCGCCCTGGTGAACCGCCTCGCGCAACACGCGGAGGACGAGGCGCGTGTCGTCGGTCTGCGCGTCGTAGTAGTGGTAGCCGCCCTGCGCGTCGGAGCCCTTCAGCACCGGGAGGCGCTCGAGCAACTCGTCCTTGGTGCGCTGCTCGTGCGCCCACTTCCATGCGAGCGCGTCGTACATGACGAGCCCCATGCCGTACATCCAGCGCGGGATCTGGTCTCCGGGGAAGGTGGCGAGCGAGAAGCCGAGGTTGTCGACCAGGCCGGGCGCCTCGAGCATCAGGCGCTCGCGCTCCTTCACCGACTTCCGCGTGACGAGGAACTGCCCCTGCCGGAGGTACCGGAGCCCTCCGTGCACGAGCTTGGTGGAGCGGCTCGACGTCCCGAACGAGAAGTCGTGCGCCTCGACGAGGAGCGCCTTCTTCCCCATCCGCACGGCCTCCCCCAGGATGCCCGCGCCGGTGATGCCACCGCCGACCACGATGAGATCCCAGGGCCCGTCGAGCCGGCTCCAGATTTCGTCACGCCAACCTCGACTCCACATGCGCGAAGGGCGATCTATACGCGAAGATCCGCAAGAATCCTCGGAAATTCGGTACGGGTCGGCCTTGTCGACCGGCGGTGCGCGACATAGACTCCACCCCGCCAAAGGAGGCCCCGATGAGCGCATCCCCTGACACGGTCGATAGCGTGAAGAAGACCGACGACGCCGCGGTGGTCACGGCCGCCGCGCCGGTCGCGAGCACGTCCGCATCCACCCCGGCGCCCGCTCCCGCTGATCCAGGCGCGATCCTGCGCCGCATGCGCGCCGCCCACCGCAAGGCGGGCCCGCCCGGGTACGAGCTGCGCGTCAAGCGCCTCGACAAGCTCGAGAAGATGCTGGTCTCGAACAAAGCGGCGATCGTGAAGGCCATCTCGAGCGACTTCGGCAACCGATCCGCGCACGAGACGCTCGCGGCCGAGGTGTTCACGACGCTCTCGGCGATCAAGTACGCGCGCGCCCACCTGCACGAGTGGATGGAGCCCGAGCCGCGCGAGGTCCCGTTCCTCTTCATGCCCGCCCGGGCCGAGGTCATCCCCCAGCCGCTCGGCGTGGTCGGCGTGATCTCTCCCTGGAACTACCCCCTGTTCCTCGCGCTCGATCCGCTGGCGTCCATCCTCGCCGCGGGCAACGCGTGCATGATCAAGCCGAGCGAGTTCGTCCCCGAGACGGGCGAGCTGATGAAGAAGATGCTCGCCGAGACGTTCGACGAGGACGTCGTCTGCGTCGTCACGGGCGGCGTCGAGATCGGGGTCGCCTTCTCGAAGCTGCCGTTCGATCACCTGCTGTTCACGGGCTCCACGTCCGTGGGCAAGCACATCATGCGCGCCGCGGCCGAGAACCTCGTCCCCGTGACCCTCGAGCTCGGCGGCAAGTCGCCCACGATCGTGACGGACGGCTTCTCCCTCCGTACGGCCGCCGAGAAGATCATGCACGGAAAGATGATGAACGCGGGGCAGACGTGCATCGCGCCCGACTACGTCTTCGTGCCGAAGGGCAAGGTCGACGCCTTCGTCGACGAGTGCAAGAGCCAGGTCGCGCGCATGTACCCGACGCTCGCGTCCAACCCGGACTACACCTCCCTCGTCGCGGAGCGACACCTCGACCGGATGCAGGGCCACCTCGACGACGCGGAGGCGAAGGGCGCGAAGCTCCACCCGGTGAACCCCGCGAACGAGACGTTCGCGCGAGACACGAAGAAGATGGCGCCCGTCCTCCTGACCGGGGTCACCGAAGAGATGACCGTGATGCAGGACGAGATCTTCGGCCCGCTCCTCCCGATCATGGAGTACGACACGCTCGATCAGGTCATCGAGTACGTCAACGATCACCCCCGGCCGCTTGCCCTCTACGTCTTCGACAACGACGGCGCGCGCGTCCAGCGCGTGCTCAAGGACACGATCTCGGGCGGCGTCTCCGTCAACGACATCATGCTCCACGCCGCGCAGGAGGACCTGCCGTTCGGGGGCGTGGGACCCAGCGGGATGGGGCACTACCACGGCCGCGAGGGCTTCGAGACCTTCACGAAGAAGAAGCCGGTGTTCTACCAGAGCCGGTTGTCGGGCGTGGGCATGCTGAACCCGCCCTTCGGCAAGCGCATCGATCTCATCCTGAAGATGCTCGTCGGAAAGTAGCGCGGGGCGGCCCCCGCCTCCGCACCGTGTCGGCGCGCGCACGGGTGGCCGTCCCGTGCGCGACCGGAGCGATCAGCCTGGGCGGAGGGGTCGGCCCTCGGAGTCGGTCACCCGGCCCGTCAGCATCATGATGCCGTCGATCATCGGCCAGAGGATGCCGGCGCCGCACGTGAGCCACACGACCGCGATCTGCGCGATCGCGATGCCGATGTGCCCCGTGTAGAAGCGGCCCACGCCGAACGCGCCCGCGAAGAGCTGCAGCAGCCCCGCGATCATCTTCGACTTGTCGGAGTAAGGGAGGCCGCTCATCGGCTCGATGCCGTAGGGCGCGCTCGCCTGCATCATGCCGGGCGGGCCCATCGGCGGCGGGGGCGGCGGCCCGTACGCGCCATAGCCGCCCGGGGGGGCGCCAGGGGGAGGCCCGTAGCCGCCGGGAGGAGGCCCGCCCATCCCGCCAGGAGGAGGACCGGGAGGGGGACCGTAAGGATTCTGGTTCATGCGGGGAGCTCCTCTTTCTTGGGCATCGGTGCGCGAACACGCGCGAGCGAGGAGGAGAGTAGGACGAAAAGAGTGATGCGCCAAGCCGCCCGTTGGGGCTGTCGTCAGGGGATCCTGCGCAGGGGTCCTCTCGTCAGACCTTCCTCTCGAGCTCGCGGAATCGACGGAGCAACTCCTCCTCGCTCATGCGGCCCTTCCGCACGGGCGCCTCCTCCGCGGGATCGGCGTAGGCGTCATCGAACTCGACCATCCGGGGCTCCACGCGCGTCCTCGGGCTGGCCTTCGCGAGCTCCCGCGTGCCGTACGCCGACACGCGGACGCGCGGGCTGTCGATGCGCTCGACCGTCGCGACGTCGATCGCCGAGCGGTCGCGGTACTCGCTCGCCTTCTTCGCGAGGTGGCCGATCGCGAGGCCGACGACCCCGAGGTCGTCGAGCCAACCGATGATGGGCGCGACGTCGGGGAGGAGGTCGAGCGGCATGAGCACGTAGCCGATGGCGAGGAACACGAACGCCTTGCCGAAGAAGCCGGCCTTGGGATCGCGGAAGTAGCGGGCGAGGGCCCGGAACCAGCCGATCTTCGCGCGGACGGCCTGAGGCGCGGCGTGCGCGTCGCCGGAGCCCTGCGCCGCGGTCGCGAGACCTCCTGCGACGAGGTTGGTGAGAGCTCGGCTCTTGGCGGCGGGGGTGGCGAGGACTCGAACGGCGCTGGACATTGCGGTCATGAAGGCCGAGCTTAAGCGTCGGATCCTGGTCCGCAAGGGGGCGACGCTCGGCGGAACAACGAATGATGTCCGAGCGTTGGCTCATGTACGATTGTCGGGTTAGAACGAAATTAAGCGCCGTGCAGAACGACCACACCCCTTACGTCTCCGCCCCGCCCGAGGCCCCGCCCGGCGGTCGCGTCATCGAGCCGGTGCCCCTCGGGCGCCCCGGCGTGGTGGCGCTGGCGCGCTCCTTCTACCGGAAGCACGGCAAGAAGCTCTGGTGGCTCCACTCGCTCTATGCGCTCGGGCTCGGGCTGGGCGTCGTGTTCGTCGCGCAGAAGGGCTTCGACCAAGCGCGGTGGCTCAGCGTGTCGCTCGTGATCGCGTGGCTGCTCGTCGTCGGCTTCTTCCGCCTGTTCGGCTCCGGGAAGGAGCAGGCCGCGGTCGAGGCGGGCGGCGCGAAGGCGAAGCTCAGGTTCTACGCGGTCACGTACGTCATCAAGAACCTGTACCAGGGGATGCTCTTCTTCCTCCTGCCGTTCTACTGGAAGTCGGCGAGCGTCGGCACGATCAACTCGGTGTTCGTTGCGGTGCTCGCGGTCTGCGCGATCGTGTCCACGGTGGACCTCGTCGTCGATCGCGTGCTCCTCCGGTGGCGCGTGCTCGCGGGGTTCTTCCACGCGCTGACCCTCTTCGCGTCGCTCAACCTGGTGATCCCCGCCCTGTTCCCGGAGACGCGCACGGTGGTGTCGTTGCTGCTCGCCGCGGGGATCACGGCGCTCGGGTTCTGGACGCTCAACCTGAGGCTCTCCTCCCTGAGAAACCGCTGGCTCGTGGGAGGGATCCTGCTCAGCGTGGCGGCGTCGGTGCTCGGCGCGTGGTTCGCACGATCGGTGATCCCGCCCGTGCCGATGTACGTGTCGCGCTCCGCGGTGGGGCCCATGCTGCTCCCCGACGGGCGCCTCGCGATGGAGGTGAAGACGCTGCACCCCAGCGTGATCCGTGAGCTGACGGCGGTGACCGACGTGGTGGTCCCCGGCGGGAAGGGCGACCGCCTCATCCACGTCTGGCGCCACGACCAGGCGGTCGTGCACCGCGCCACCGAGGACACGTCGCGCGTCTCGGGCCCGCACGGCGCGGTGCGCCTGCGGTCGACCCTGCAGGGGAGCGCACTCCCGCGCGCCCTCGTGGGGGGCTGGCACGTCGAGGTCGAGACGGAGGACGGGCAGCTGGTCGGGCGGGCCGCGTTCACGGTCGCGGACTAGCGCTGCGGCGCGGTCGCAGACGAGGGTCGCCATCCGGAGGCGGTTTGCCTAAGCTCTTCCGATGCAGCAGAGCCCCCATCCTCAGGGTCGAATCGAGCTCAACATCTCGCACAACCCCATGGCGTTCATCCTCGACATGGTGACGCCGAAGGTCGTCATCAACGGGTATCCGTGCCCGGCGCGGTGGGGCCGCAACGCGTACGATCTGCCGCCCGGTCCGTACGACGTGACCGCCAGCTTCCCCTACATGTTCCAGTCGGACGCGGGGCTCGCGCGCCTGCAGATCCCCGTGTACGCGCACCACGCCACGATCGTGCTCTACGAGGCGCCCACCTTCATGTGGTCGGCGGGCTCGATGCGCGTGACGCAGACGATCCCGATGCAGATGCACATCCCATGATCCTGCGCGCGGGGACGAGCGGCTTCTCGTACCCGGCGTGGAAGGGGTCGTTCTACCCCGCGGATCTCCGCGCCAAGGACATGCTCGCCCACTACGCGGCGCGGCTCTCGGCGTGCGAGATCAACGGCACCTTCTACCGCACGCCGAAGCCCGAAGTCGTGCGCGGGTGGGCCCGCGAGGTCCCGCCGGGGTTCTCGTTCGTCCTCAAGGCGCCGGTCGCGGTGGGCAGCTTGCGGTACGCGGCGCTCGATGACGTGCTCCGGTCGTTCTACGCGGCGCGCGAAGGGCTTGGAGACCGCGCGGGCCCCGTCCTCGTGCAGCTCGCGCCCTACCTCCAGAAGGACGTGGGGCTCCTCCGCGCCTTCCTGGGCAAGCTGCCGGCGGGCGAGCGGATCGCCCTCGAGGCCGCGAAGCCCTCGTGGCGCGATCCCGACGCGCGGGATCTCCTCGCGCGGGGGGGGCACACGATCGTGATCACGGACGACGAGACGAAGGCGACGGGCATGGTCCGGATCGGGACCTGGGCTTACGCGCGTCTCCGCAAGGCCTCCTACACGAAGGCCGCGCTGGCGGCGTTCCTCGCGGAGGCGCGGGCCGCCGGCGTGTCCGAGCTCTGGGCCTTCTTCCGCCACGAGGACACCGGTCGGGGTCCGCGCCTCGCGCGGCGGCTCATGGACGTCGCGAAGGGGGTCCCGTGACGCGGGCGCTCTCGCGACGGACGGATCTGGCGAGCGCCGAGAACGTGCTCACGCGCCTGCTCCGCGAGGCGCGCAGCCGCGGTCCCGTCCTCGACCTGACCGCGTCGAACCCGACGACGGCGAGGCTCCCCTACGCGGAGGACGAGATCCGCGCGGCGCTGTCCGACGCGCGGTGCCTCGTGTACGCCCCCTCGGCGCGTGGGACCCGGGAGGCACGCGAGGCGATAAGTGCATTTTACATGGAAGAGCTGGGCGCGGCCGTGGACCCCGATCGCGTCGTGCTCGTCGCGAGCACGAGCGAGGCCTACGCGATGCTCTTCAAGGTGCTCTGCGATCCTGGCGATGTCGTGCTCGCGCCGCGGCCGAGCTACCCCCTGTTCGATCACCTGGCCGCGTGCGAGGCGGTCCGCCTCGCGCCGTACACGATCGCGTACGACGGACGGTGGCACGTGGACATCCCGAGCCTGCGCGCGGGTGTGACGCCGGACGTGCGCGCGATCCTCGCGGTGAGCCCGAACAACCCCACGGGCTCGTACCTCGCACGCGCCGAGCTCGACGCCATGCTCGCCGCGGGCCTTCCGCTCGTCGTGGACGAGGTCTTCGCGCAGTACCCGCTCGGGTCCCGTGTCCCCGCGGTGCGGTCGGTCTGCGCGGAGCGGGGGGGACTGTGCTTCGCGCTGTCGGGGCTGTCCAAGCTCGGCGGGCTGCCCCAGATGAAGCTCGCGTGGATCGTGGTGTCGGGAGAGCCGTCCCTCGTGGACGCGGCGCTCGCGCGGCTCGACGTGGTGTGCGACGCCTTCCTGTCGGTGGGGGCGCCGGTCCAGGTGGCGCTGCCGCGGCTCCTCGCCGCGGGTCGGACGACGCGGGAGGGGATCCAGCGCCGGATCGCGGCAAACCTCCGCGCGGTCGCCGAGCGTACGCGGGACCGTCCCGTCACGCTCCTCGACGTCGAGGGGGGCTGGTACGCCATCCTGCGCCTGCCCGCCACGCGATCGGAGGAGACGTGGGCGGAGGGCCTCCTCCGGGAACATGCAGTTTACACACATCCCGGGTACTTCTTCGACATGGCCACCGAGCCGCATCTGGTCGTCTCGCTCCTCGCGCCGCCGGAGGTTCTCGACGAGGGAGTCGAGAGGCTGCTTTCGCACGTGGCCGAGGGGTGCTAACGAGCGCGACATGAAGGCATCCCTCGCGCTCGCGCTCACGTTGCTCGGTGCCGTCGTCGCGGCGCACCTCGGGTGCCAGAAGACGCCCGAGCCAGACGCGGCGAAGGCCGAGGTCGTGCCGCCGACGCCCGCCCCGCCTTCCGCGTCGTCCGCCGCGCCGCCCACGCCGGCCCACGTCGTCCCGCCCGGCACGAGCGTGGCCCCGTCGGCCTCCGCCGCCGCCAGCCCGACGCCGGGTGACATGCAGTGGGACGTCCCCAAGGCCTGGACGACCGCACCGAGCACGAGCTCGATGCGCAAGGCGACCTACAAGATCCCCAAGGCCGCGCCCGACACGGAAGACGCGGAGATGAGCGTCACGCAGGTCGGCGGCGGCGTCGAGGCGAACATCACGCGGTGGGCGGGTCAGTTCGGCGGCGCCACTCCCACGCGTACGAAGCGCAAGGTGAACGGGCTCGACGTCACCCTCGTGGAGCTTCGTGGCACCTTCGCGGGGTCGGGCATGCCCGGCGCTCCGCCGGGGGCTCCGAAGGAGAAGCAGGCGCTCCTCGGCGCCGTCGTCGAGACGGAGCCGACGTTCTTCTTCAAGCTCACGGGCGGCGAGAAGACGATCGAGAAGGCAAAGCCCGACTTCGAGAAGCTGGTGGGGAGCTTCCGCGCGAAGTAGGTCTACCCGCGGCGTGGAGCCCGACGTGCGGGCGTGGAAGCCGCCCGCTGCCGGCTGTTCGCCGCGGGCTTTCCGCCGCGCCGTCCCCGGTCCGCTGTCCGCTGTCCGCCGTCCGCGGCCCGCTGTCTGGCTCGCGAAGCCGCCAGGGGTGCGGCCACGCCGTCGAGCGGCGCCGGGCACACCTTTCGGAGCTTGCACCCGCCGCACTCCTTCCCGCGCCAGATGGCATCGTAGCGGCCCTGCGCGCGCTCGAGGGCGCGCTCGTCCGAAGTGAGGATCCCCATCTCGAAGTTGCGCCGGCCTTCCTGCTTGGCGCCGAGGCCCGCCCCCGTGAGGTTCGCGCTGCCGAGGTAGAGTGCCTCACCGTCGATCGCGATCATCTTGAGGTGGACGCGCGGGCAATGGCGCATGGCGAGTCGGGGGCCTCCCTTTTCGAGCGCGCGGGCGAACGGCGCCGACGGCGGGGCCCCGTGGAGGATCCGCACGTCGACGCCACGGCCCACGAGCTCGCGGAGCGTGTCCACGATCGACACCCACCGCCCGCGCGCGCGAGCGACGGACCCGATGGGTGCCTCGGCGAAGAGGGCCTTCAGCGTGGCCGTGGCGATCCACACCTCGACCCTCGCCAGCCCGATCCTGGAGAGCACCCGATGGTGGTGCTCCTTGTCGACGACGATCTCGGTGCGCAAGGATCGCGAGCCTAGCTCGCGCGCTCGAAACTTGACAGGCCCCCCGATGTGCTGGTGACATCCGTGGCTGCGATGGGGCCAGTCGACGTCGACACGCTGCTCAACCTGATGCCGGACGCCGTGGCGCTCAGCCGCGAGGACGGTGTCGTGGCGTGGGCGTCGGACCGGTTCGCGAGCCTTGTGACGTGCTCGCCTACGGAGGCGGAGGGGCGGCCCGCCGGCGAGTTGCTCGGGGTTGACCTCCCGCTCAACGAGGTCGAGTTCGCCGTGACGCACGCCGTCGGTACGGCGGTGGTCGAGACGCGCGGCACGCGGATCGAGGGGAGCACGGTGGGGCGAAGCGACGCGGTCATGTTCCTCCTGACCTCGAGGGCCGTGGCGACCGTCCCGATCACGGGCGCCCTGCGCCCAGGCCGGCTCGCGTCCGGGGGGAGGCGCGGCAGGGTGCTGGTCATCGACGACGAGCCCACGATTGGCAAGGTGCTCGAGCGGATACTCGCCGAGTATGCGGTCAAGGCGGTCGTCGACGCGCACCAGGCGCTCGCCGCCCTCGAAGCGGACGCATTCGACGTGATCGTGTGCGATCTCGCGCTGCCCAAGATGAGCGGCATGGAGTTCTATGGCGTCCTCCGGAGGGATCGCCCGCACATGGCCTCGCGTGTCGTGTTCCTCACGGGCGGAGGGTTCACGCTGCCCAGCCGGCACTTCCTCTCGAGCGTCCCCAACCGCCACCTCAAGAAGCCCTTCGAGGCGGCGGCCGTGCGCAAGCTCGTCGCCGAGGTGTTCGAGAGCCACGCCTCGTCGGGCGAGCGGGCGCGAATCACTCCGTAGCCGGGGTCGAGGGGCCGGGAGCCCCTCGCGTCTGCCAGCCCGAGCCCCCGCGGGTCACTTCGGGGAGACGCCCACGCGGTACACGAAGCCGCCCAGATCGCTCGACACGTAGAGCGCGCCGTCGACAGGCGAGATCGCGAGCCCGACCGGCCGCGGCGACTCGGAGACGCCGCCCGCCGTCCACGTCCATAGCCCATCCACCGGCCCGCTCGACGTGCCGCCGCCGAACACGGTCTCGTACGGGAAGGACGCGCCCGTCGGTGTGGACACCGGCATGGGCGTCTTCCCGGCGGCGTCGAACGGGATCCACACGACCTTGTATCCCGTGAACACCGACCGATCGACCGAGCCGTGGAGCGACACGAACGCGCCGCCCCGCCAGCGCTCCGGCAGCGCGCCCCTGGGGTGAGCGTCGAAGAAGAGGATGTCGAGCGGAGCCGTGTGGGCCTGGACGAACGTGGCGGGGCGCTCGGAGTTCAGCGCGCACCACGTGTCGTCGTACGGAGACAGGAACCCCTCGTTGAGCAGCTGAGTCCCGGCGGGCACGACCGAGCCCCCGACGACGATGTGCTGGGCGGTGAAGCAGAACGGGTAGCCGTAGCGCCGGCCGACACCGAGCTCGACGATCTGCTCGCCGGGGTTGTCCTCGTGGACGTCGGCGCTCCTGTACGAGATGTCGTCGATCCCGTTGACGACACCGAACATCTTGCCGGCGGCGTTCCGCGTGTAGCCGAGCATGTTGCGGAGCCCGACGGCGACGACCTCGCCCGTCTTCCAGGCGAGGGGAGCGCCAGGCTTGAAGTCGGCGAGCTTGAAGCGCTTGAGCAGCGAACGATCGGTGTCGTAAGCGGGGCTCATGGGATTGGTCATGTTGTCCGCCGACCCCGCGTGCACGTAGAGCCACCCGTCCCACACGTGCACGGTGTGGAGCGGGTGGCCGCCCAGCTGCGGGAGGCCCGAGACGACGACCTCACGGGCTCCCGCGGGCGCGAGGGCCTTCGGCGCGTACGGCCACCGCACGACGCTGTCCTGCGTGCCCGCGTAGACGTGGTCGGCCGTGATCTCGACGTTGTTGCCGAGGGCCGTGCCGTTCATGGCGTAGCGGTGGATCTCGGTGGGCGAATAAGAGCCGTCCGCGTCGTCGTCACGCAGGAGGAGCGCGTCCCCCTCGTAGGTGGCCACGAAGAGATCGCCGTTCGGCGCGAAGGCGATCTGTCGCGCGCTGCCCTCCACCCTGGCCACGAGGCGCGCGCACATTCCGGTCGGGACGAAGTGTCGATCGAGCGGGAGCGGCGTCCCGCGGCAGGGATCTCCCTTCGCGAGCGGGAAGTCGCCGACGTCCCGCCTCGCGTCGAGCGCGACGTCGGGCGTCCCCACCGACGTGTCGGTCGCGGCGTCGGCGCTCGCCTCGGCGCCCGCGTCGAGGGCGGTCGCGGGAAAGCCCGGATCCGGGCTGCAGGAGGCGCTCGCGGTCAGGGTCGCGGCCACGACCCCGCACAGCGCGAGGGCCATCCGTCGGTTCACCGCTGCGCCCCGTCTGCGTGGCTCGTCGGTCCCGGCTCCCGTCCCGAACCCAGGATCTCGAGGCACCCGGCGAGCGAGTCGCAGAGGTTGAGCTTCTGGCGCAGCTGAGCCGCGCCCGGGAGCCCGCTCAGGTAGCCCGAGAGGTGTCTGCGCGTGACGCGGACGCCGTGGGGCTCGCCCCGCTCACCCACGTTCGCCACGAGGTGCTCCTTGCAGAGCGCAAGCCGCTCGCCGCGGGTCGGAGGCGTGACGCGGGCGCCGTCGCGGAGGAGGCCGTAGGCCTCGCGGAAGATCCACGGGTGCTCGATGGCGCGGCGGCCGACCATGACGCCGTCACAACCGGTGGACTCGAGCGCGCGCATCGCGTCGTCGGCCGTGCGGACGTCGCCGTTCACCAGCACCGGGATCTGGAGGCCGACCTTCGCGCGCGCGGCGTAGGACCAGTCGGCCGCACCGCCGTGTCCCATCTGCGCCGTCCGGCAGTGGATCGTGATCGCGGCGGCGCCCGCGTCCTCCAGGCGGCGAGCGAGGTCGAGGATGGGCATGCGATCTTCGGGCCCGTAGCCGATGCGCGTCTTCACGGTGACCGGCAGGGAGACACGGCGCACGATCATGCGCACCATCTCGACCATCTTCTCCGGATCGCGCAGCCAGCCCGCGCCCGCTCCCCGGCCCGCGATCTTGGGCACCCAGCAGCCGCAGTTGACGTCGATGAAGAACGGCTCGGCGGCCTCCGCGACCTCCGCGGCCTCGGCGAGGCGGTCCGGATCGGCGCCATAGATCTGGATGGCGGTGTCACGGTCATCGTCGGCGAGGCGGATCTTCCGCTTCGCGTTCCGGCAGCCGCGGAGGAGGCCCTCGACGTTGACGAACTCGGTCATCGCGACGTCCGCACCGACGCTCCGGCAGAGGCGGCGGAAGACGACGTCCGTCACATCCTCCATCGGCGCGAGGACGACGGGCCGTCTCCCGTACACCGCCGCCAGGCGGGCGTGGTTGGGGTGGGTCATCAGAAGAAGATGGGGTTCGACACCGCGAACGGATCGCGGCCGGGGTGGAGCGGCGAGAGGTCCCCCCCACCCTTGGCGTGAAACACCACGTAGTGTCGCTTCTTGCTCGACGTCGGCGCGACGTTCACGTCGGCCGCCCACCGGTGGCCGACGCCCGTGGCGGAGTCGACGAGGTCGATCGTCTGCGCGGTCGCGCCGTCGATGACCACCTCGAGCTTCATGGCGTCGGGCTTGAGCCACGTGGGGGCCTGGACGACGACCTTGTAGGTGCCGGCCGTGCTCTTTCCGCCGATCGGCGCCCCGCCGGGGGCCTCCACGGTCATGTAGAGGCCGCCCGAGATGGTCGTGTTCCCGGAGCGCAGGACGTCACGCACGAGCTCGGCGGTCAGCTTCTCCGGATCGTCGTGGCCGAAGCGCATGCACGTGCGCGGATAGCCCACGGGCGACGTCCGGAGGTAATGGCTGTCCGAGCTGCCGATGGCCCACGTCGTCTTCCCCGCGTCCAGCATCGAGAGCCAGTCCGCGACCGAGGCGTTCCGGTTCTTCTCCCAGCTCGAGTCGTTGAAGACCTCGAGCGCCTCGAACTTGCCGCTCCAGTTGGCGCCCGAGCCCTCGCCCTTCGCGCGATCGAAGCTCACCTGCGAGAAGTAGGACGTGAAGCCGCCGCCCGACGGGTGGTTGACGATGAGGACGGGCTTCTCCGGCAGATCCGCGACGGCCTGGAAGATCTGGTCCCCCGAGCGGCCGATCCAGCCGATGGCGCCGTTGTTCTGTGCGTCGGGTCGCGGCTGGATGGGGACGACGCCGAAGTGGCCGAACGTGAACGTCGTGAGCTCCTCGGAGGGGAAGCCATACGCCCACTTGGTGAGCCGAAGATCCCGGATGATCGGCTGGAAGTCGATGATCCACTCGTGCTCGCTCGAGACGGGGATCTCGAGGCCGTCGGCGATGGCCCCCTTGACCTTGTCGAGAGGCGTGTCGAACGAGTCGGCCGAGAAGTTCGAGTGGATGTGGAAGTCGCCGCACATCACGCCCGCGGAGTCGACGGAGCGGGCGAGGTTCGCCTTGATCTCGACGGTCTTTCCGGCCTCGGCCGTCACGGTCTGGTCGAGGAGATCGTACTCGTGGCCGCGGGTGACGATGACGCGATGATCCCCCGGCGGAACCGGGAGCGTCGCGTCGCCCGTCACGGCGAAATGCTGGTAGAGGCGGCTCCCCTCCTCGGGCTTCTCGCCGAACGTCGCGGGCGCCTTCGCGACGGCCTTCGAGGGGATCACCTGGACCCGCACGGGGAGCGGCGTCGACCCCTCCCGCGCCACGATCGAGATGTACGCGGGCTCCTTCAGCTTGAGGGCGACGTCGACCTCCTGGCCGGTCGTCGCGCGTGGGGTGGAGACCTCGTGGCCCTTCGCCGTCGCGTAGAGCTGCACCGTCTCCGCGGGGAGGTGGAGGCGGAAGACGCCCCGCTCGTCCGCGAACGCGCGCGTGAGGTACTTGCCGTCGGCCGCGAGCGCGTGGACCGTCGCCCCCGGGATCGTGGCGCCCGCGTCGCCAGACACGGTGCCCTTCACCTCGCGCCACGCGGGCTTCTGGTCCACGCGGCGGATGGCCTCGCGGAGGGCGTCCACGCTGCCCGCGGCCGGGATGACCTCGAGGTAGTCGACGCTCTTCTTGCCGCACGCCTCGACGGCGAGGCCGCTGGTCGAGAAGTACTGGAAGCCGGATACCTCGAGGTTCGCGTCGATCGTGCCGCCGGGCACGCGGAGCGCGAACGAGGAGGTGACCGCGTCCTCTCCGACCCACGCGTTCTTCCCCGTGGCCGTGGCGAAGCCCTGATCCTCCGTGTACGTCGTGGACCTGTGGCTGTGGAAGAAGCCGAGCATCTGCTTGCGCGCGAAGCTCACGTCGTCGCCGGTCGTGTTCATGAGCGAGAGGCGGATCTTCAGCTTCTCGGCGCCGGGCTCGAGGATGTAGTCGAGGGCCGCGGGGAACCCGTACTCGTCGGCGAGGATCGCCTTGAAAGTGTCGAGGAACGGGATGTTGGTGAGCTTCCCCGACGCGCGGACGATGGCCGCCTTGCCGTCCGAGCCGTCGGCGAGGACCGTGACGGTCTCCGGGAGGACCGTCTGCCGCGAGAAGGCGATCAGGGTCTCGCCGTACTGGGAGATGCCGAGCGGCCTTCCGTCCGCGCCGACCGGCTCGATCGCGAGGAGCTCGCCGCCGAACGTGTTGTAGCCGTCCGACGGGCCCTTGTCCTCGACGTAGGCCACGATCTTGCCGTTGGTCATCACGAAGTCGCCGACCCGGACCTTGTTTCGCGCGTTGGCGGCCTGCTTGATCGCGTCGGCGGCCTTGATGCGCCCCGCGCGCGCCTGGTTCGCCGGCCCGGCGCCGAACGGATCCGCGTGCCCGTCGGGCGATCCCGACTCGAAGCGCGACGCCTCGGTGACGTTCTTGCACGGGGCGGGCTCGCCCGCGGGGACGTCCACGTTCGTCGAGGAGCAGGCGATGAAGGGGAGGGCGGCGAGACCGATGAGGCCAAGGCAGGCGGCGCTTCTCATGCCAGGAAGGATGACATACGGGGCGGGGTGGCGCCCACAACCAAACGGCAGCCAGCCCCCTCGTCGCGGCCAGCGACGAGCCTGCGACGTGGTGGTCGCGCGCCCAACCGCACCCGCGGCATATCCATGTAGATTACATGTGTATCAGGCGCGCTTCACCCAGTTGGTCAGCGCGCGTTCGAGCTCCGCGCGCTGGATCGGCTTGGCGATGTAGTCGTCCATTCCGGCGCCGAGGCACTTCTCGCGGTCGCCCTTCATGGCGTTCGCCGTCATCGCGACGATGGGTGTGTGCCGCGTCGCCCCCTCGGTCTTGCGGATGGCCATGGACGCCTCGTATCCGTCCATCCTGGGCATCTGGCAGTCCATGAAGACGATCTCGAAGGCGCCGCTGGTCACGAGCTCGAGCGCCTCCGCGCCGTCGTTCGCGACCTCCACGGTGCAGCCCAGCTTCCGCAGCATGCGCATCGCGACCTGCTGGTTCACCTTGTTGTCCTCGACGAGGAGGACGTGCGCGGCGAGGGCGGGCTTGGCCGACGGCGTGCTCGCGCGCGGCGTCGCCTGCAAGACGGCGGTCGTCGCCCGGGGCGTGACCGCGATCTGGATCGCCTCGACGAGCTGTCGGTGGCGCAGTGGCTTCGTGATGCATCGGGCGTAGCCGGCCACCCGCGCACGCGCGAAATGGGAGCGGCGCGTCCACGAGGTCACCAGGACCAGCGGTGTGGCGGCGATTTCCTCGATGTCCCGGATGTGGCGCGCGAGCTCCACGCCGTCCATCTCCGGCATCGTGAGATCGCTGATGACGAGCTGGAACGGCTCCTCCCGGTTGTGGGCCGCGAGGAGGATCTCCACCGCCTCCGCGCCGCTCGCCGCGGTCGTCACCACGATCCCACGCTGCTCGAGGTGCCCCCGGATGACCGCCCGATCGATCTCGCGATCGTCCACGCACAGGACCCGCATGCCCTCCAGCTGCGCGAGCGGCGTGACCGGCGGCGTGGCGCGTGCCTCGAGGCGCAGCGTGAACGAGAACGTGCTCCCTCGTCCCACCTTGCTCTCGACCTCGACGTCGCCTCCCATCAGGTTGACGAGCTGCTTGCAGATCGCCAGGCCGAGGCCCGTCCCCCCGTACTTGCGCGTCGTGGAGCCGTCCGCCTGCGTGAAGGCGTGGAAGAGGCGCGGCATGGCCTCCTCCGGGATGCCGATTCCCGTGTCCGCGACCGCGAAGCGGACGACGTGGTGTCTGTCTCCGCGCTCCACGAGGCGCGCCGTGACCGAGACGCCGCCCCCCTTCTCGGTGAACTTGACCGCGTTCCCGATCAGGTTGGTGAGCACCTGGCGGATGCGCGTCGGATCGCCGCCGACGGCGGGTGGCACCTCCGGATCGAAGAGGACGGAGAGCGAAACGCCCCGGCTCTCGGCGCGCTCCGCGAGGAGCTCGGTCACCTCCTCGGCCGCATTCCGGAGATCGAAGTCGACGGTCTCGATGTCGAGCCGACCGGCCTCGATCTTGGAGAAGTCGAGGATGTCGTTGATGAGCGTGAGCAGCGTCTCCGCGCACGACGACACGGCCTCGACGTAGTGGCGCTGCTCCGTGTCGAGGTTCGTGTCGCGCAGGAGCTGTGTCATGCCGATCACGCAGTTCATCGGCGTCCGGATCTCGTGGCTCATGTTCGCGAGGAACTGAGCCTTCGCGCGAGAGTTCTCGAGCGCTTGCTCGCGCGCCCTGTGCTGGTCGGTGATGTCCACGCACGACGCCACGAAGCCGTCGAAGCGCGAGCCGGCCCCGGCGCCGTCGACGCCCTGCACGGCGCCGAAACGCGGCGAGCCGTTCTCCAGGATCCAGCGGTACGCCCCGTCCGCCCCGCGGAGGCGGTACTCGGTCCGATACGCCTGGCGGGTCTTGAAGGCTGCGTCCAGGTTCGCGAAGCGCGCCGCCCGGTCGTCCTCGTGGACCTGCGACAGGAAGCCGAGGCCGAGCTCGTCGGCGAGCGCGCGCCCCGTGACCGCGCGCCAGGCGATGTTGACGTAGGTGCACGACATCGTCGGCCCGCTCATCCAGATCATCACGGGCGCGGCGTCGAGGAGGCGGCGAAAGTGCTCCTCGCTCTTGCGGAGCTGTTCCTCGGTGGCCTTGCGCTCCGTGATGTCGCGCGCCGCGTAGTACACGTTGCCCTCGTCCGTGGGGGTCGCGGACAGGAGCAGCCACGCGAACGAGCCGTTCTTCCGCTGGAAGCGCGCCTCGAACGACTCCACCGGTGCGGCGTGCGACACGTCGAACATCGCGTCGACGAGGCGTTGCCGGTCGTCGTCGTGCACGAGATCGATCAGGGATCGGCCGACGAGCTGGCCTTCCGCCCACCCGAGGGTCTTCCGCCACGCCGGGTTCACGCGCACGAGGTTCCCGCCGAGGCCGCCGATGGCGAGGAGGTCCACGGTCATGTCGAAGAAGCGGTCGCGCTCCTCGTCTGCCTTCTTGCGGGCGGTGATGTCCGCGAAGGATCCTGCCATGCGGTAGGGGCGGCCCTCGTCGTCGCGCCGCGCGACGCCCCGCGCGAGGAACCATCGGACGCTGCCGTCCTTGTGGATCATGCGGAGCTCGGTCTCGAAGGAACCGTCGCCCTTCTCCAGGTACGCGTCGAGCTTCTCCATGCACCCCGCGATGTCGTCGGGGTGCATCAGGCGGAGCCACGTGTCGAAGCGGTTCGGCAGCTCCTTCGGGCCGTATCCGAGCTGGGCCTTCCAGCGCGCGGAGAAGAAGACCTCGCTCGTGCGCATGTCCCAGTCCCAGATCCCGTCGGTCGACCCCGCGATCGCGAGCTCGTAGCGCTCGAGGAGGCTGGTCGTCGTGAGCGCGGCGGCCCCCCCGCGTGCGTGGCCCGGCGGGCGAATGGACGGGTGGATGGACTCCATGACCGGGACGCTTTCAAGCCGCGTGCCGCCCCGTTCCCCCCGAAGCCCGCGGGGTTCCATGCTCGAGCCTGCCTACCGGCGTCAAGGCCATGGCGCCGTCCGCCAGGCATCTTCCGCTGCGGACCTGTCCCCGCACGGCCGTCGGGCGGCCCCGCGGTGCAAGGGACGTGTCAGCGCAGGGGGCGCCACCACGCGCGCACGCGCTGCAGGAAGGTCATGTCGCGCCGCAGCTCCCTCGCCGCGGCGAGGGAGGGCTTCTTCATGGCCATGGCGTCTCCCGGGCGGAGCACGAACCCGTAGCGGCTGCGCGCGTAGATCTCCGCGCAAGCGGCGAGATCCGCCGACACGAAGCGTGCATCCTTCACGCGCCGGAGCAGATCCTCGACGGAGTCGGACGGGGACGGCTCGACGCCCGCGTCCTCGGCGGCGATGCGTACGTACTCCCAGAGGTTCTCGATGCGCTCGGACGGCGGGCTCGGGATGATCGGCGCCTTCAGGTGGCTCACGAGGAGCGCGCGCTTGGCGGGGCGGTAGAGGATCGCCAGGAGGAGGAGCGGCCACAGAGTGTAGGACGCCTTCCTCGCCCCCTCCTTCATCTTCTCGAGCATCCGCATCACCGCGTCCTCGTCGATCTTCGGCGTGCGGTCCGGCTCGGGCTCCGTCGTCTGCGTCTCCTTGGAGCCGCGCTCGCCCTTGCCGGTTCGGAAGAGGAAGGGGGAGAGGACCGCGGTGAAGACGAACAGGACCAGCACCACGACGAGCATCGGGAAGAGGTTCTTCCTCGGGAGGACGGCGAGCTCGCGCTGCTTCTCCAGGCGCCGCGTCGCGGTACCCGACAGGGCCAGCCACAGCTCCACGCGCACGGTCTGCTTCATCGCGAGGAACGCGAGGAGGAGGACCAGGAACCCGAACAGGATCGCGAGCGGGAGGGGCTGCCAGGCGGAGAGCTTGTTCTCCTGCCACTGGACGACGCGGTGCTCGGCGTTGAGGAGCGTGAACACCGCTCCGATCCACCCGACGGAGGGCCAGAAGATGGAGAGGAGCTCGAACCGGTGCTGGAGCGAGAGGAGCCCGCAGGGGAAGGCGAACGTGAAGAAGACGACCGAGATGGCGAGGGTCTCCGGCAGGTGGAACGACGTGGTCGTCATCGCGGTGATCCCCACGACGAGCGTGATGGTCGCGGCGATCACGAGCGGGATGACGCGCAGCCGGAGGAGCGCGAGGAGCTGGCCGGAGAGCACCCCGACGATGCCCGCGACGCACGCGACGAGGAGCTCGAACGCCGTCTTCTCGCTCGAGTGGCTCTCCGTGAGCACGGTCGTCGCGAAGACGAGGAAGCCGATCAGGCAGAACAGGAGGTAGGCGAGCAGAGGCTTGCGGGCGATCTTGATCGCCGCGAGCAGGCCCGGCGTGTAGCGGTCGCGCGCCGTCACGGGCGCTCCAGGCCGAGGTTGGGGCCCTTGCGCGACAGCCTGAGCACCTGGAGCCCCGCGCCGCGGATGCCGTCGAGGACGCCGCGTGTCCGGGCGCCGACGTCCCGCCGGATGACGTGCGTCCTCGGCTTGGGCGTGAACAGCGCGCGCCAGTCGATGCGGTTGTCGTCGGAGCCGGCGGGGTGGTCGTGGAACATCGCGCGGAGGACGAGGGACCGGCCGTCCCTGGGCGGCTCCTCGACGAGGTCGGCCGTGTCGATCGTGATCACGGTGGCCTCCGGTCCGCGGATGGAGCTCACCGGGGCGAGCGCGCCCGTGACGACGATCGCCGACGCGTCCGAGGCGGAGAGCCTCGCGAGCGCGGCCTCGAACGGGAGGTCGTGCTGCCAGACCGCGTCCGCCCCGAGGGATCGCCAGAGACGCTCCTCGCCACGTCGGCAGGCGAGCTCCCGGAGCGTCGACGACGCGCCATCCTCGGCAGGGACAGCGACGACGAGCGAGACCCGCTCGCCGCGCTGGACGAGAGCGTGCGCGAGGCCGACCCAGCCCTCCACCAGGAGGTCGAGCGCGTCCCCGAGGACCGGGCGCGCCACGCGCAGCTCGTGGGGCAGGTGGGTGTCGAGGAAGAGGCGGACCTTGCGCGGCGCGTAGGGGATGGACTCCGGGACGCGGATCTGGAGCGCACCGGTGTTGATGGAGAGCTTCCAGTGGACCCTCCGGACGTCGTCCCCCGCCACGTAGGGCCGCGTCCTGTAGTGATCCTCCGTAGCCACGCGGGCGAGCGCCGCGAGCGGGCCCTCGGCGCGGGCGAGGCTCCTCGGCTTCTTCTCCATGAGGACGGGCCGGAGGCGCGGGAGCACGCGCAGGTTCGCGCACGCGTGGGACGCGATGGCGACGCGCGTGACGCCGAGGAGATCCTCGTACCAGATGCTCGCGGGGCCGAGCCGGTACACGCCGCGCGCCGTGCGCGCGAGGGGGGCGGACAGGGTGGCCACGCTGCGGGAGACGACGCGATCGACGGCGAAGCGCGTCTCGGTGCCGAGCCGGTCGGGCAGCGACTCGTCGATGTGGAGCCGGAAGCCCGGGAACACCGGGATCCGCGCGAGGACGAAGCGCTCCTCGACCGCGTCGCCCGCGTCGACGACCGCCGGGCTCATCTCGCGATCGATGGTGCCGCGCCCGCGCCGGAGGCGGTCGTCGAACGCGCGGATCGAGAACGCCGAGGCGAACGTGGCGGCCGTCGAGAAGATGTAGAGTACACCCAACCCGGCGACGGCGACGACGGCGAACTGGCCCCACTTCGCCGCGAGCGCGAGCGTGACCATCGCGCCGGACGACAGGGCGAGCCCCACGCCGCGGCCCGTGAGGACCCGGACGTGCTTGTCCACCGCCTCCACGAACGCGCCGAACCCGCGACGCCCCCGCGCGGCCATCGCGCGGCGCTCGCGCGAGATCTTCACGACGATCGCGACGAGCTGCAGCAGCATGAGCGGAACCGCCAGGAGGCCGAACCACCGCGCGAAGGCGTCCAGCGTCTCCTCCACCTCGCCGACGTCGAAGAGGAGGCCGGTCACCGCGCCGACCCCCCACGGCAGGACGAAGAGCAGGAGCGTGTGGAACCCCGCGCGGAGCAGGCGAAGGAAGGTCATGCGGGGGCGGGGAGCCGCTCCAGGCACCGGACGACGAGCTCGCGTCCGACGCCCGAGTCGCTCGTGAGCACGCGGTGGCCGAGGACGTCCGGCGCGAGCACCTTGACGTCCTCCACGTTGACGAACGCGCGCCCCGCGAAGAGGGCCCGCGCCTGGGCGGCGCGCGCGAGGAGCAGGGTCGAGCGCGGCGAGACGGAGCGGAGGTTCCGGTCGTCGGATCGCACCGCGCGCAGGACGGAGACGATGTACGTGCGCAGCTCGGGCGCCACGTAGACCTTGCGGCACGCGGCCTGCCACCCGATGAGCTCGGCCTGGGTCAGCACGGGCTCGACGTCCTCGAGCACGGGGTCGGGCGCGAGATGGACCTCCAGCATCCTCGACTCCGCTTCCTCCGGCGGGTATCCGACCGAGAGCATCATCATGAAGCGATCCATCTGCGCGGCGGGGAGCATGTACGTGCCCTCGTCGTCGAGCGGGTTCATGGTCGCGATCGCCATGAACGGTGGCTCGAGCTTGTGGGTGGTGCCCTCGATGGTGACCTGCCGCTCCTCCATGACCTCGAGGAGCGCCGACTGCGTCTTCGGGGGCGCGCGGTTGATCTCGTCGCCGAGGAGCACGTTGGTGAAGACCGGGCCGGGGACGAAGTCGAACGTCTTCTGCCGCATGTTGAAGACGTTCGCGCCCGTCACGTCCATGGGGAGCAGATCCGGCGTGAACTGGATGCGCTTGAACGTGCACGAGACGCTCGCGGCGAAGGCCTTGGCCAGCATCGTCTTGCCGACGCCTGGCACGTCACGGAAGAGCACGTGCCCCTGCGCGGCCGCGCACCAGAGCACGCGCGTGATCACGTCGTCCTTCCCCAGGATCACCTTGCGGACGTTCCCGAG
Source organism: Myxococcales bacterium (assembly GCA_005777185.1). Lineage (GTDB taxonomy): Bacteria > Myxococcota_A > Polyangia > Polyangiales > Polyangiaceae > SXNL01. Next base: position 54,174 of record SXNL01000061.1, on the reverse strand, counting down.
CACGCGCTGGAACTGCTCCTCGTACGGTGTCTTCGAAGTCTCTCCGTCGGGCATCGGCATCATCGGGGCTTCTCCCATCGCGCGGAAAGCACGAATCTTCTCAGCTTGTTCCAGAGCTGGCGAGCCCCGGCTGTGTGAACGCTCTCGTAGCCCCAGATCCAGAAGTCCACCTTCTCGCTCGGGACGTGCCACGCGGCGGCGAACGCGCGGATGACCCTGAGCTCGCTCTCGTCCGGGAAGCCGTCGATCGCGGCGGTCTCGCACATCAGCTGGATCACGCCCTCGCGCCGGCCCTCGGGGACCCAGCGCGCGACGTCGTGGGGCGCGTGCACCTGGAACTCGTGATCCGCGAGCGGCGCGAGGCCTTCGTTCGCGAGGAAGCGATCGACCAGCTCGCGCTCGGCGGGGTGGAGCTCGCCGTCGGCGGCGACCACGGAGACCAGAGGAAACACGATGGCGCGGGGCGGCGCGGATCGCGGGGGAGGGTCGTCCGGCGGCTCGACCCTCGGGGACCGCCTCGCGGGCCGGGACGGCGGCGCGTGCGCGCGCGCGCCTCCGAGGGCGAACGGATCGGCGAGGGTCTCGATCCTCGCGCCGCGGCGGAGGTGGTCGAGGAGCTCGTCCTCGGACACGAGCACGAAGGTGCCGCCGATGAGCGCCTCGCGTGACGCGAAGCCGTCCTCGGCGGCCCACCGATCGAGCGCGGCGGCGAGCGCCTCCCCCGTCGTGAGGTCGTCGGGCGCGCGCTCCTCGTCGAGGCGCGCCGCGGCCCCGCACGCAGGGCACGTGCGGCTGTCGACGGAGGCGGGCTCGAGGGGCTCCTCGCACACCGGGCACGCGTTCGATGGCACGTCCACGAGCGGCGTCCCCGCGGGGGCTCGCGAGCCGGGCGTGACGCGCGCCCGGTGGCTCGCGGCGCACATGCGGCAGCGAACCGATCGGGGCACGCCGAAGCGGCACGCGGGCTCGAGCGGATCGTACGTCTCCACGGCGGCCTGCTCGACCCCGCACACGAGACAGTCCGCGTGGAGCTCCACGATCCGCGCGTTCATCGCGCCAGCGTAGACGACCTTGACGTCGATTTCGACACCTGGCGCGCGGCGCGGCGGATACCATGGTCGCGATGGAGGTGGTGCTCTCCTCGACCGTCGAGTCGGTCGCCGTGTTCGCGCGCGGCGCCCTGGTGACGCGCCTCGCGGCGGTCGGCGACCTGGCGGACGGCGCGGTCGACGTCGTGATCCCGGACGTGACGATCGCCGCGCTCCCCGGCAGCGTGCGCGTTCGCGCGGAGGGATCCACGCGCAGGGTCGTCTCGGTGCACACGGCGCTCGACCTGCCCGAGACCCGGCCTCCGGACGCGCCGAGCGACGCGCGCGTTCTCGAGCTGGACGCCGAGAAGCGCAGGCTGCGTGCCTTTCGCGACCTCCTCGTCGCGCGGAGGGACGATCTGGTCACGCTGACGATCGCCCCGGAGATCGTCCTCTCTCCGCAGCGGGAGGTTCCGCTCGACGCCCTGCGCACGCGCGTCTCCGGGGCGCTCCGCATGGCCGACCTCGTCGGACGACTCGCGGCGTCCCTCGATCGGCGCATCGCCGAGCTCACCGAGCGGCTCCGCGTCAACGAGCGCGCGTTCGAGGCCGCGGCGCTCGCGCTGCACGCCGCGGGTGCGAAGGAGCGTGACGTCGGGCGCCCGACCCGCGCGTGTCGCATCCGCCTGGTCGGCAGCGGGCCCGTCGCCGCGCTCCGGCTCACCTACGCCGTCGAGGCCGCCGCGTGGTTCCCGACGCACACCATCCGGTTCGAGGCGGGCGGGCGATCGGGAGAGTGGACCGTCGAGGGGCTCGTCGTGCAGGCGACCCTCGAGGACTGGGAGGGCGTCCGGCTCTCCCTCTCGACGGCCGATCTCGGCTTCGACGCGCGTCTCCCTGAGCTGGCGTCGCTCCGCTTCGGGCGCGCGCAGCGGAAGAAGGCGCGTGCCTTCCGTCCCCTCCCGAACGACCTCGACCGCCTCTTCGAGGGGCACGATCGCGCGTTCGCCGGCGAGCTCGACGAGGAGGACGAGGAGGAGGAGGTCATCAAGACCGTCGCTCACGCCGCGCTGTCCGACGGCCCCTCCTTCGACGACGCGGTGACCGTCGCGGTGCGTAGCGGCCTGCCCGCATCGGAGCGCGCGCGCTCCGAAGGCGCGTTCGGCCGTGTCGCCGAGATCGACGAGGACTTGACCCCGGCCGACACGCGCTTCTCGGACGCCGACCTCGAGATGGCGCGGTCCCTGACGGCGATGCCCGCTCCGGCGGCGGCGCAGGCGGTGGGGGCAGCGAAGTCGCGGTTCGGGTTCGGCGGGGGCATCCCGGGGGCAAGGCGAAGGGGCGTCACCCCGACCACCAGCAGGCCAGAGGTCCTCCTGTCGACCGAGCCCGACGACGCGTGGCTGGACTTCGACAGGCTCACCCTCTCGGGCCCCGATCGCGGGCGGCGCGGGCGCCTCGTCCTCGCGCCGCGCGAGTCGGGCGGCGCCGGCGCGGGTGTGGCGAAGGTGTCGCAGGCCGTCGAGTGGGATCTCCTGGCGAAGCGCGGCATGTTCGATCACCGCTACGACGCTCTCGCGTCCGCCAGCGTCCCGGCTGACGGGCACCTCGCGCGCGTGCCCGTGGCGAAGGGCGCGTTCTCCGCCACGTTCGAGTTCCGCTCCGTCCCCTCGGCGTCGATGGACGTGTATCGCGAGGCCGTGTTCGAGAACCCCTTCGCGTTCCCCGTGCTGGGTGGACCCGCCCAGATCTTCGTCGAGGGGAACCTGGTCGCGTCGAGCGAGCTCGAGCCGACCGATCGCGGCGGCACCGTGCGGGTGGGCACGGGCGTCGAGGAGCGCTTCAAGATCGCGCGCAACGTCCGCGTGACCGAGGAGACGGCCGGCCTCCTCGGGGGATCGCTGGCGGTCCGGCACGACGTGTCGATCGAGGTCTCGTCCACGATGGGATTCGACGCTGACGTGCACGTTTTCGAGCGCATCCCCGTCACGGAGGACAAGGCGGTCGAGATCGAGGTGCTCGCCATGCGCCCCGAGGCGGAGCGCTACGATCAGGCGTCACGCGGCCACCCCGTGAAGGGCGGTCGCAGGTTTGTCCTCCGCGTCCCCTCGGGGGGGCGTCAGAGCTGCGAGCTGTCCTACGAGCTCGGGTTCTCCAGCAAGCTCGAGATCGCCGGGGGCAACCGTCGTGCGTGAGCTCGCGCCCGCGTCTTCGAGGGTCGTCCGCGTCACCTTCTTCGAGGATCGGGCGCGCGTCGAGCGCGAGGTCGTCGTCCTGGCCGCGCCGGGCGAGTCGATCGTGCGCCTCCCAGGGGTCTCGCTCGTGGTGCACGATCCGAGCGTGTCCGCGAGCGCGAGCGCGAGCGAGGGGACCGCCCGCGTGCTCGCCTCGCGGGTGCAGCGGCTGCGCAGGAGCGAGCCCGAGGCCCCGCTCGCCGAGGTCGAGGCGAGCGAGAAGGCCTGCGTCGATCTTCGCGCCCGCGTCGCCGAGGTGGAGCGGGCGCGGGCGCGCGCGGAGGCGCTCCTCCGGCAACAGACGCGGATCGCGACGGTGTTCGCGGAGAGCCTCGGTGCCGTCCCGCGCGCCCCGACCGACGACGTCGCCGAGCTCGAGGCGACCTACGAGGACATCGACGGCCGGGTGACCGCGACCTTCGACCGCGTGGCCGACCTCGCGCAGGAGCTCGCGGTCCTGGAGCGCGATCTCGCGCTCGCCGAGGCCCGCCTCCGCCAGGCCGAGACGAAGACGACGCGCTACCACGCGGAGATCGCGCTCGTGCTCGAGGCCAGCGCGGCCGGGCCCGTGACGATCGCCTGCACGTACCTCCTCCCCTGCGCCGTGTTTCGCCCGGAGCATGTCGCGCGCCTCTCCGCGGACGGCACGTCGATCACCCTGACCACCTCCGCCGTGGTCTGGCAGGCGACGGGCGAGAGCTGGAGCGGGATCGCGGCGCGCTTCTCGACGGCGCGCCCCGCCCGGCAGGCGACGTGCCCCCTCCTCGAGGACGACGTCCTGGTCAGCGAGCGGCGCAGTGAGCCCAGGAACCAGGTGACGATCGAGATCCGCGACCAGGAGGTCCTGAAGGCGGGGATCGCCGGGGTCAAACGGCCGGACGACCTGCCGGGCGTCGACGACGGCGGCGAGCCGCTGTGGTTCGAGGCGCAGGAGCCGTGCGACGTGCCGAGCGACGGCAAGCCGGTCCGGGTCGAGATCGGCGCGCGCGCGATCCCGTGCACGAACGATCGCGTCGCGTTCCCCGAGGTCGGGCCGTTCGTCCACCTGCGCGCCCGCGCGGCCAGTTCCGGTGCGGCCGCGATCCTGGCGGGTCCCGTCCTCGTCGCGCGCGGCGACGAGATCGTCGGCCGCTCTCGCCTGCCGTTCGTGGGGCCCGGCGAGCCGTTCGAGCTGGGCTTCGGCGTGGACGACGGCCTGCGCTTCCGGCGCGCGATCAAGACGCAGAAGAGAACAACCCCGCTTACCGGCACGCAGCACGTCAAGCGCGAGGTCACGATCTACGCGAAGAACACGGGTGGCGAGGCGCGCGCGGTCAAGGTCGCCGAGCGCGTGCCGGTGAGCGAGGTCGAGGCCGTGAAGATCGCCGTGAGCGGCGGCCGCCCGGACGCCGACGGGTTCGTGTGGCTGGACGTGACGCTGGGGGCGGGGGAGGAGCGCACCGTCGAGCTCGAGTGGGAGCTGGAGGCGGGATCGTCGGTCGTGCTGGGGGTCGTGTAGCCCTCAGGGGGTGGCGTCTTCGCTCACTTGCACTTGCTCACGATCGGGGCCGCCGGCAACGCCCACCTGAACTGCGGCACGGTGATCTTCGGATAGTAGGTCATGAACGCGAAGCACATCTCGTCGCCGGTGCCCTCGCCGAACTTGACCTCCTGACTGCCGGTGTTCTTCCACTTGCACATCGTCCGGATGGTGTCGCCGGGCTGGATGTCGACATCCACCTTCTGCACGCCCGCGCCGTTCTGGAAGCTGAAGGCGGGCGCGTCGAGGATGGTCGTCTCGACGCCGCCACGCACACGCTTGGCGTACTGGGCCACGCCGAGCCGGTGCATGTGCGCGGATGAGCCGATGACCTTGAGCGTCTGGCCACCCAGCGTGGTCGGCACGGTGAACTCGCAGGTCGTCTGCGTGGTGCTGTGCGGCGGGATGTTGATCTGCACCGTGCCGGTCGCCATGATGTCGGCGTCGTTCGGCCGGAGCTGGTCGGTCGTGCACAGGTCGAAGCCCGTCTCGTCGAGCTCGCCGGTCAGGCCGGTCCCGTTGTTGTAGTGGATCTGCATCGCCCAGTGGGTCGTGCCCTGCTCCTCCGCGAAGCCCGCCTCGGGCGGAAGCTCGAAGTTCCCGCCGCCGGGGGCCCAGCCCGTGACGAGGCGCCATCCCTGGCCACCGCCCGCGCCGCACGGCTTCGGCGTGCCGTCCACCGCTGCGTCCGCCTGGTAGAGCAGGATATGGTGAACGACCTTGGCGTTGTCGACCTTCGGCGCGCCCGCGATCACGTGTCGCTTCGACGGCGCGGTGGTGTCGAACCCGTAGCACACGTACAGATCCGGGTCGGTCGCCGACAGCGGCGGCACCGAGAACCTCGACGCGGGGCGGATCTTCTGGTCGGGCGTGCAGGAGAGCGGCTTCACCCCGGGATCGACCGGGGTCGTCGAGCACGCGCCAGCGCCCGCCGGGGCACCCTTCGCGATCCACGCGTCGAGCGTCGCCATCTCGGCCTGCCCGAGGCGCGGGTTGGGAGGCTGGGGCATCGGCGCCTTGTCGTCGTGGATGCGCGCCCCGACCCGCTCGTAGACCTTCTTGCCCGGCGCGCTCCTCGAGTCCGCCAGCAGATCGGCGTGCGTGACCAGCGGCATCGGCGCTCCGAACGTCGGGGTCGCCGCGTGGCACGAGCGGCAGCTCTTCTGGAGGATCGCGTCGACGTCGCACGGGATGCCGGGCGTCGTGCCGGGCCCCGTCCCGCCGTCCGTACCGGCGCCCGGGCCCGACGTCCCGGCGCCTGGCAGCGCCTGGTGGGTGCTGGAGCAGGCCGCACCGACGAGCCCGAGAGAGATCCCAAGAAAGACGAGGAGGCTTGCGCGTGGCTTCATGCGGACCCTTGGTTGCACCGTCTGTGCCGTGATCTCGTGCCAAGAAACGGGGAGAATCGTGTTGGTTGCCCTGGACATCGCCTGGTCCACCGGCTGCGCTGTGGTCCATCGACGGCCCGTCCGCGGACAGACATGTTACCGCGCTTTCTTTGGCGCGCATCAGGGCTGCGTGGACAGGTAGGACCCTCTCCTACCTGATACGGCGGGGGCCCCTCAGAACTTCCTCATGCTCACGTTCATGAGCAGGCCGATGCCGATCATCACGGTGAGAACGCTCGATCCTCCGGCCGAGAACAGCGGCAGCGTCACGCCCACGACGGGGAGGATCCCGACGACCATCCCCAGGTTGAAGAACGCGTGCCAGAACACGAGCGATCCGACGCCGATCGCGAGGACCGCGCCGAACCGGTCCTTCGCGCTCTGCGCGATGCGTACGGACCAGAGCACGAGCAGCGCGTAGAGCGCGACGAGGAGCACCGAGCCGAGGAAGCCCCAGTCCTCGGCGAACACGGCGAACGGGAAGTCCGAGTGCTGGTCTGGCAGGAAGAGGTGCTGGTTCTGCGATCCCTTCATGAAGCCCTGGCCGGTCCACTGGCCGTTGCCGATCGCGATGCGCGCGTGGTGCGCGTGCCACCCCGAGCCCAGGATGTTGGCGTCCGGGTTGAGAAAATCGGTGACGCGCTTCTTCTGGTAGTCCTTGAGGACGTAGCTCCACACCAGCGGGAACAGCACCGCGCCGGAGACCGCGAGCGTGGCGAGGCTGCGCCAGGCGATGCGCGTGAGGAGGCATACGGTCGCGAAGATGAGCCCGAGGATGAGCGCCGTTCCGAGGTCCGGTTGCTTCAGCACGAGGGCCATCGGCACCGCGGCGAGGGCGGCGGGCAGGACGAGATCCTTGAGGGTCCGCCCTTCGCTCTTCGGGTCGTCGTGCAGGTGCTTGGCGAGCGCGATGATGAGGAAGATCTTCATGAACTCGCTCGGCTGGAAGCTGAAGCTCCCGATGTAGATCCACCGCGAGCTCCCGCGGATGTCCTTGCCGAGGACGAAGACGAGCATCAGGAAGATGACGCCGAGCCCGTACAGCACGTAGCCGAACCGCTCGAAGTGCCGGTAGTCGATCGCCGCGACCATCGTCGCGAAGATCCCCCCGAGCACGAGGCAGTAGACCTGCTGGATGTAGACCTCGGACAACGCGGCGCGCGACACGCTCGTCGCGGAGTACAGGTTGATCACGCCGATGACAGCGAGCACGGCGCTCGTCAGGAACAGGACCCAGTCGAAGTTGTCGCGCGTCCGCGCGAAGGTCTTCACGGGCCGCCCTTCCGCGACGCGGCGATGCGCGCGTGCTCGCGGACGATCTGGATCGCCACCGGCGCCGCCTGTGTGGGCCCGGACCCGCCGTGCTCGACCAGGACGACGACCGCGATCTCCGGCGCTTTGGCCGGCGCGAACGCCGCGAACCAGGCGTGATCGCGCGTGTAGTAGTACGCCTGCTTGGGATCGTCGTCGGGGCTCGCGACGTACCCCGTCTGCGCGGTGCCGGTCTTCCCCGCGATGTCGAGGCCCGGATCGCGCACGGGGTACGCCGTGCCCCGGGGGTCGTTGACGACGGCGTGGAGCGCGTCGTTCACGCGGGCCAGGTTCTCCGTCGCGACCCGCGCCTTCTGGCGCGCCCGCGGCGGGAACTCCTGGACGACCTCGCCGTCGGCCGTCTCGACCGACCGCACGAGCTCGGGCATGTAGACCGTGCCGCCGTTGGCCATGGCCGCGTACGCGAGCGCGAGCTGGAGCGGCGTCACGGTGGTGGCGCCCTGGCCGATCGACGTGTTCAGGGTGAAGCCGATGCGGAACTGGCCCTTGTAGCGGAGCGCGTACCAGGAGCGCGTGGGGATGCGTCCGGGCGACTCCGGGTTGACGCCGATGCCGGTCTTCTGCCCGAGCCCGAACTCCGTCGCGACGCGCGCGATGCGATCCATGCCGACCGACTCGCCGAGCTTGAAGAAGTACGTGTTGCAGCTCTGGGCGATGGCGTCCTTCATCGACACGGGTCCGTGCACGTGGCTGCAGTGGAACACGCGACGCCCGAAGGACAGGTAGCCGTCGCACCGCATGGAATCCTCGGGTTTGAGGATGTGGTTCTCGAGCGCGGCGAGGGCCGAGAAGGGCTTGAACGTGGAGCCGGGCTGGAACGCGCCGCTCATCGTCTTGTCGAGCATCGGACGAAGCGGATCGGTGTACAGCTTGCCGACCGTCTCGCGGATGCGCTCCCGGCCGCCCGCGCCCGAGAGATCGTTGGGATCGAACACGGGCTTCGAGTACAGGGCGAGGAGCCGGCCGGTCTTCACTTCGACCACGACGACGGCGCCGGCCAGATGGACGCGCATCGCCTTCTCGATCGACTGCATCAGATCGATGTCGATCGTGAGGCGAAGGTCCCGCCCCGGGATGGGATCCTGGCGCGACGGCTTGTCGAGGAGGCGCTCCGCGGCCGCCCCCGTACGGTGCCGGCCGTGGGCGTCGACCACGCGCTTCTCCCACCCGCGCTGGCCGCGGAGGTGGCTCTCCCACGCGCGCTCCACGCCCGTCGCGCCGATGGTGTCTCCGGCCTCGTAGCCCAGGGGGTTGAGCTTCTGGTGCTCCTCCGTGGACAGCGCCTCCGACCCTGCAGGCCGGTAGCGCGCGAGCGTCTCGGCGTCGATCTCGGCGATGTACCCGAGGAGGTGCGCGCCCGTCGTGCGGTACGGGTAGAAGCGGATCGGCGTCTGCACGACGTCGGCGCCGGCGAGCTCGGTCTGGTGCTGCTTCAGCTCGGCGACGATGTCGCGCGAGAGGTCTTCGCGCACGAGGACGCGGTGCCAGCACGGGGACTTGTCGTCGTCCGTGAGGCAGGCCTCCTTGATCCGCGTCGTGAGGCGCGCACGCTCCTCTGGGTTCAGACGGAGCACGTCGCAGATCCGCGCCAGGGTGTCCGGCCCGTCCACGCGGCTGGTCTTCGGGGGGCGCGCGCTCGGCATCGCGCGTCCCGGCACGAGGTACACGTTGTACGCGGGTCGGCTGGACGCGAGGATGCGCCCGGCGCCGTCGCGAATCACGCCGCGCGTCGTCGGCACGTTGACCCTGCGGATGATGTTCTCGTGCGCCATGCGCTCGTAGTCGCCGCCTTTGACGACCTGGAGCTGGAACAGGCGCCCCGTCACCGCGAGGAATGCGATGACCGCCACGAGCGACAGCCAGCGGTAGCGCTTGCGGAACTCGCTGACGTCCGACCGCGGGACGAGGAGGCGGTTCACGGCGGGCCCCCGCCGAGCTCGGTCCGCGGCGCGAGCTGGGTCGCGACATGGAGGCGCTGCGCGACGAGGAACACGAGCGGAGACACCGCCCCCGTGACGAGCGTGTGCGGGAGGATCATCGGGTAGATCATCCTCGGCACGGAGGCGTCCTTCCCGAAGATGGCGAGCAGGACGAGCACGATGACGCTCTCGAGAAGCGCGAACGCGAACACCAGGACGACCTGCATCCAGCGCGTCTGCGTCGCGAGCCGCACGCCGGCCGACCGCGCGAGCACGAAGATCGCGACGTAGGTGAAGGTGTAGAGCCCCACCGGCGCGATGCCGAGGAGGTCCGTCAGGTACCCGAGCGCGAACACGACGCCGGCCCCGCGCGCGAGGGAGTACTCGTGCACGCCCATGAAGATGATGAGCGGGAGCACGAGCGAGGGGACCAGCCCCGGGATCGAGAACTCCGCCCCCGGCACGGGGGTCCTGAGGTGGACCACCGCGAGCAGCCACCCGATCCCGCGCTCGACCATCGCGACGAGCCGGAACACGTGCGACTGAAGGAAGAGGAGCACCGCGCCCGCCACGAAGAACGCCGTATTGCGCACGTCAGCGCCCCTTCGCTGTGGCCGCCGGAGAGCCCTTTGGCTGGTTCTGCTCGCCGGGCGGGGTCACCAGGATGAGGACGTTCTCCAGGCGGGAGAAGTTGACCGTGGGGATGGCCTCGACCTCCTGGTCGCGTCCGAGCTCCCGCTTGGTGACCTTGCGCACGCGGGCCACGGGGATCCCTCGCGGGAACCACTTGCCCTTGCCGCTCGTGACCAGCAGGTCGCCGATCTCGACCTCGTCGCGTGAGTCGACCATCTCGACCTTGCACGCGTACCGCGCGGGGTCGCCCGTACCGCGTACGAAGCCGCGTGCGTGGGTCCGCTCGTCCTCGACGTCCACGCCGAAGGCGGCGTCGACCGCGAGCTGCACATCGATGGCGTCGCCCGCGACATGCAGCACCGAGCCGACGACGCCATCCGGCGAGATGATGGGCATGTGGGGGCGGATCGCCGCGGAGCCGCGGTCGAGCTTCATCCGCGCGACGCGGAAGAACTCGACGTGGTCCTTGCTGGTCACCTGCGCGCTCACGGTGTCACCGGGGGTGGCCTCGCGGAGCTGCAGCAGGCGACGTAGCTCGCGGTTCTCCCCCTCCTTCTGCTCGAGGCGGTGCACCGTCTCGCGCAGGCGCGCGTTGTCGTACGCAAGGCGCTCGTTGTCGGCCTTCACGTCGACGAGGTACACGTAGCTCTCGAGCACGTTCGACACGCCGCGCGCGATGCCCGCGGCCCCGAACTCGATGGGCGCGCTCACGCGCACGACGGCGCGGTCGAGGGCGTTCAGGTTCTCGCCCTTCTTCATCTTGGCGTTCAGGAAGAAGAACGGCACCGCCAGCAGCACGACGACGATCGCGATCTCACGGTAGCGCTTCCAGGGGGTCATGCTTCGATCCCTCCAGCGAAGGTGTCCGCCGGGTGTGGGGCGAGCGGGAGCACAGGGCCTCTCGGCCGTCGCAGCCCGAGGCCTTACCCGATGGTCACCTCCTTGAGCAGCTCCATGTGGTCGAGCGCCTTTCCGCTCCCGAGCACCACGGCGCTGATCGGATCGTCCGAGACCATGACGGGGAGCCCCGTCTCCTCGCGGAGGAGCACGTCGAGGTTCTGCAGCAGGGCGCCGCCGCCCGTGAGCACCACGCCCTTGTCGACGATGTCGGCTGCGAGCTCGGGCGGCGTCTTCTCGAGCGCGAGGAGGACGGCCTCGACGATCGCGTTCGTCGGCTCGGCGAGGGCCTCGCGGATCTCGTCCGAGTTGACGACCACCGTCTTCGGGATGCCCGCGACGAGGTCGCGGCCCTTGACCTCCGTCGTGAGCTGCCGCTCCAGCGGGTGGGCGTTGCCGATCTGCATCTTGATGCGCTCGGCCGTCTGCTCGCCGATGGCGAGGTTGTACTTGCGCTTCAGGTACGCCACGATCGCGTCGTCCATCTTGTCGCCGCCGACGCGCACGCTCTGCGAGTACACGATGCCGGCGAGCGAGATGACCGCGACCTCGGTCGTGCCGCCCCCGATGTCCACGACCATGTTGCCGGAGGGCTCGGTGATGGGCAGGCCCGCGCCGATGGCGGCCGCCATGGGCTCCTCGATGAGGTAGACCTCGCGGGCGCCGGCGCTCTCGGCGCTCTCCTTCACCGCGCGCTTCTCGACCTCCGTGATGCCGAAGGGGACGCAGATGATGATGCGCGGCTTCACGAGCGTGCGTCGGTTGTGCGCGCGCGCGATGAAGTAGCGGAGCATCGCCTCCGTGATCTCGAAGTCGGCGATGACCCCGTCGCGAAGGGGGCGCACCGCGCGGATGTTGCCCGGCGTCCGTCCGAGCATCTCCTTGGCCTCGCGCCCCACGGCCAGGACCTTGTTCGCGCCCCGTGCGTCCTTCTGGACAGCGACGACGGACGGCTCACACGAGACGATGCCCTTGCCCTTCACGTAGATGAGGGTGTTGGCCGTCCCCAGGTCGATGGCGAGATCGTTGGAGAACAGGCCGTGGAGCCAGTCGAAAACCAATCTCGTCCTCCGGTGGGTGATCGAGGGGAAGCTCCCCTCGAGCTGGGGTTGGGGAGAGGGCTCAGCCCCTCCGGTGGGTCATCGGGAGATCTCCCGCAGCGTCGCGACGGCGCTGTACGCGCTAAGGTGTGCCGCTCTTACCACAGCGGGCGCGCGAGGCCAACGCGCACCGCCCCTGTGAGGTATTCAAGTGTAGGAACGCTCAGCCCTTGGAGATCTTCCCCTCTTTGTGGGGATGGTGCTTCCGGCATGCCGGGCAGAACTTCTTGATCTCGAATTTCTCCGACATCGTCTTCTTGTTCTTGGTCGTCGTGTAGTTCGCGCGCTGGCAGCTCGCGCACGTCATCTTGATGAGTTCACGCATGGCTCTTCCTCGAAGGCGAGAAGGCAGGCCTTGTCGCTCGTTTCCCTTCCGCTGTCAAGTCAGGCAGCTCCCTAGCGTCCCACGGGCCGGTCCGAGCCGAGGCTCAGTCCTTGTCGTCGTCGTACCAGTCGTCCTTGCGATCGGTCCGCTCCTCGCGGGCGTTTCGACGCCTGGGCGCCCCATCCTCGCCCGCCTGGCCGCCGGTCTTCCGCTTGCGCTCGTCGAACGTCTTGCGGGGAGGCAGGGGCGCGCTCCCGGGGAACCCCATCGGGGGACCGCCGAAGCCTCCACCCCCATAGCCGCCGCCGCCGCCACCGGCGCCGGCATACCCGGCCCCCGGGGGCCGGTCCGCCTTGGGCTGGGCCATGTTCACCTTCAGCGGCCGGCCGCGCATGGTCGCGCTCTGAAGGGCCGTGACGGCCGCCTTCGCGGCGTCGACGGTCGTCATGAGGACGAAGCCGAAGCCCTTCTTCCGGCCGTCGGGACCCGCGGGGAGGCTCACGTGCGCGACCGTCCCGGCCTCGCCCGCGGCGTTGTTCACGAGCTGCTCGATGTCCTGCTGGCTACAGTCGTAGGGGAGGTTGCCGACGTAGATCTTGCGCTCGTCCTCGTTGGCCCGGCCCGGCCCCTTGGAGCGCGGCGGGCCGCTGCTCGGACCCGCCGCACCGTCGCGTCGCGGCGGCTCCGCCTGGAACGGCCTCACCGAGATGGACTTCCCGGCCTGCAGGGAGCCGTCGAGCGCCTCTCTCGCGCTTTGCGCCTCCTCGGGCGTCGAGAGGGTGACGAAACCAAAACCGCGCGGTCTCCCCGTCGCCCGGTCCTTGGGCAGGCTGACGTTCATCACCTTGCCGCCAGTCGCCTCGAACAGCTGCCTCAGACCGTCTTCCGACATGCTGTCGGGCAACCCTGCCACGAACAGCTTCGCTTCTTCGTTCCCCATGCTCTCAAACGGACGGCGAGCTTGCTCCCGTCACGACTCTCCTGATCAAATCTGTCCTTTGGGATCGTCGGCCGACGACCACCCCACACGTTATCGCAGGTGGACGCCAGGTCAACCCGCAATTGCGAAAGAGTTCCCGCGCCCCGCCCGCAGGGCGGCCACCTTCAAGCGCGGGAGACGGTGAAGACGAAGCACGCCCCCCCGGACGGCTCGCTCTCGACCCACGCCCTGCCGCCATGGCTCTCGGCGACGTGGCGGACGAGCGCGAGCCCGATGCCCGTGCCGCGCGCGCCGTCCTTGCGCGCGCCGCGGACGAAGCGCTCGAAGATCCGCTGCCGCTCCTCCGGGGGGACGCCCGGGCCCTGATCGCTGACCGACACGGCGATGTCCCTGCGGCGCCCCTCGACGCGCACCCGGATCACCGGCGATCGCGCGTACTTGAGCGCGTTGTCCACGAGGTTGATGACGGCCAGGCCGATGGCGCGCTCGTCGAGGAGCACGCGCGGGAGGTCCGGCGCGATGTCCATCTCCACGGAGACGTTCTCGCGCTCGGTCCTGTAACGGTAGACCTCCACGGCCTCCCGGACGGCCGCCCCCACGTCCCCCTCGGTCCTCTCGTACGCCTTCCGCCCGCGCTCGAGCTTCGCGAAGTCGAGCACGTTCTCGATGAGGGACGAGAGGCGCTCGCTCTCCCGCACGATGATGTCGAGGTACTCCTGCCGCTTCTCCTGCGCGACGCGGCCCGTCTGGAGCATCTCGGCGAACATCCGGACGAGCGCGAGCGGCGTCTTGAGCTCGTGCGACACGTTCGCGACGAACTCGCTCGTCACGGCGCTCATGCGCCGCTCGCGCTCGGCGGCCACGAGGATGGTGGCGACCCCGGCGATGATGACGACGGCCGAGAGCCCCACGAGCGACATCTCGAGGAGGCGCCGATTGCGCACGCGCGACGCGAGCTCCTCGCTCGCCTGCGGCGAGACCTGGAGGCGCCAGTTGTAGAGGGTCGTCGGGAAGCGCACGCCGACGGTGAACTCGCCGGTGCGGAGCGGCGGGCCGAAGATGATGCGGCCCTCCTCGTCGACGACGTTCGCGCGGCTCGGGACGCGAGGGCGGGGGGCCAAGCCTTCCTCGTCGCCGAGGCGGTCCCCGTAGAGCGTGGGCAGCGTCTCCTTCACGATGCGGCCGATGTCGTGCCACGCGACGACCAGGTAGGCGCGCCCCCGCGACATGCGACGCCAGTAGCTCACGAGGTAGCTCTGGCTCCGGTGTCCGCGGTGCAGGTGGCGAAGCTCGTCCACGGGGACCGCGTCGAGGGTCATCTCGCTCAGGAAGGTGTGTACGAGGAGGCGCCGGAACGTCTCCTCGTCCCTGAACGAACCGGTCGCGCGCGAGGCGAACGCGATCACCGTGTTGCGATCGTCGAGCACCACGATCGCGCGCACCGTCGGGGTCTCGCGGGCCGCCGTGGGGAGCCAGCGCTCCGCGATGAGGTCGAGCGCGTCCGGATCCGCGATGGCGAGGACGACGTTGTCCTGGTCGATGATCTGGCGGTCGAGCCGGTGCGCCTTCTCGTTGGCGAGCGCCAGCGTCGTCTCGAGCACGGACTGCTGGCGGAGCGTGTCGATCTGGAGCGTCGTCCGGAACGTGAAGTACGCGATGATCCCGACGGCCACCAGCACGGCCGGCAGCAGGATGAACGAGATCAGCCGCCCCTGCCGGGTCTTGTCCACGCCCAAGACCTACCACACCGCCCCCGGGGATCGCGGGCGGGAGAACGACGTGCTCGGGTCAGCCCCCGCGAGACCTGAGGAGGATCTTCTGCGGGTCGACGACGAGGCCGTGCGACCCGATGAACTCGGCGAACTGCTCGGCGATGTAGCTCATCGCGTTACCCTCGTCCTCGCGGAACGGCGTCCCGTCGAGGGGGTTCACGAGCTCGATGGCCCCGAGCGCGCGCCCGCCCCACATCACCGGCGTGATGATCGCACTCCTCGCGCCTCCGAGCGTCCTGAACCGTTCGGCCCGAGAGGCGTCCCCGGTGGACGCGTCTGCCACGACGATCGACCGCCGCGCGCGGAGGGCCGCCTCGATGAGCGGATCGTCCTCGGGGTAGCGTCGCGAGAGGAGCGCGCGAGCGTCCTTCGTCGCGCACATCGTGACGAACTCGCGCTTCATCATGTCGAAGCCGTGGATCACCCCGTGCTCGCACGGGAAGTTCTCGTGGGCGAGGCGAAGGCAGAAGTCGCCGCCGTCGAGCGAGTCGCGCATGAAGTGGAGGTCGTGCATCGCCTCGAACAGGGACGAGAGGAGCTCATCGCCCGTCATCCGATCCTGCGCTCGCAAGGCCGGGGGCCGGTTGGACGGGCGTCGGACCTCGACGGAGCCTGCCGCGGCGAGCCGCTGCTCCGCCGCGGTCGTCCCGCCCGGCACGGGCGTGCGGCGCTCGGAGGGGCCGCTCGGCGCGGTGGTAGACGGCAGCGTGTCCGCCGCGTCGGGAGTCGCCGCCTTGACGCTCAGGCTCTGGCGAACACGCCGAGGGAACGTGACCTTGATCTCGTCCTTCCAGTCCTTCCAGGTGAGGGCGCAGATGGGTGGCTCGGGAGGCCTGCCCGTGAAGTCGACGTCGAACACCGCCAGGTTCGCGAGCTTGGCCGACTTGGTCGCCGCGACCGCCTCCCGCAGGCGCTCGAGCTCCGCCCGCAGGAGGCGCTCCGCGTCCGCTTCGGTGGTGCCGACGGGCGCCACGAGCGCGTACTCGCGGTAGAGCAGGGGCGTCTCCTCTGTGGGCTCCTCCTCACGCTTGGCCGCGACCTTCACGGCAGGAAACCCGGGGATCAGCGAGCCGACGGGGGGGATCGACGCGGCCTTCCTCGGGGGTTCGAGAGCCTCGACACCCTTCGTCGGTTCCGCAACGGCACCCGCGGGCTTCGGCTCGGCCTGGGCACGAGCGGGCTCGGGCTTCTTCGCCGGGGGGGCCTCGGACTTCTTCGCGGGGGGGGCCTCGGACTTCTTCGCGGGGGGCGCCTCGGACTTCCTCGCGGGGGGCGCCTCGGACTTCCTCGCGGGGGGGGCCTCGGACTTCTTCGCGGGGGGGGCCTCGGACCTCCTCGGGGCGTCGGTCTTCGCGGTGGCGGGCGCCGCTGTTCCGGTCGGGAGCGTCCTCGGCGCGGGCTGCGTGCTGGCGGCCGGGGCCTGCGTGCTGGCGGCCGGGGCCTGCGTGCTGGCGGCCGGGGCCTGCGTGTCGACGGCCGGGGTCTCCCACGCCTCCATCTCGTCTCGCTCCTCGGGCGACGGAGGCCGCGCGCTGGCGGCCGTGGGCGCAGCGGGTGCGACCGACGGCGCCTTCGCGGGCGTCGCGGCAGCGCGAGGGATCGGGACGGCCTTCGTCGCGGCGTCGGCCGCGGGAGGTCGCTCGGATCGACCCGGGGGAGGTCGCTCGGATCGGCGGGTCGCGGGAGGTCGCTCCGAGCGCCTCGCGGGACGCTCGGACGGCTTCGGCGGCCGCTCGGAGGCCCGTCCATGGGGTCGCGCGGAGGGGCGATCCTTCTTCGCGTCGACGGGCGTGTGAGGAGCGGCCGGGCCGGATCCGAAGACCAACGTCTGCGCGTTCTTCTTCTGCGCGCTCGCCCCCGGCGGCTCCCTGTGGGCGGGAGCCGAGGTGCCGTTCGACGGGAGGGTGGGCGCCGCGCTCGATGCCGCCGCGCGGATCGCCATCTCGCGGGCGTCGGGCACCGTCACGGCCGCGTGCCTGGACGACGGCGGCGCGATGAGGTCCGCGGCCCTGTCGTCCGGCGCGCGCTTCACGACGTACCGCATCCGGGCCTGGGGATCGACGGCGCGGTAGCCGTCCTCGAGCAGCTCGATCGAGAAGCTGCTCAGGGATCCCGTCCCGCCGCGCTCGGTCATCACTCCCTGCAGCGCCTTCTGCCAGGAGTCGGACTCCACGCAGAAGGACTGCGTGTCCGATTTTCCGATCGACGTGACCTCGACGAGCCAGCGCATGGAAGTCCCCTCAGGGAGAGTCACACCTTAGCAAAGGTTGATGGACAAGTTGTCACTGGTTTTCGTCGCGGTCGCGCATCGCAGGGGGTGCCACGGGGAGAAACGATCGACTTTACGGGGATTTCAGTCCACCGCGGGTCGTGGTTGGATCGTGCTCGGACGGGGAGCCCACGCGCTCACTCCGAGCGGAGCCCGTCGGACGGCCGGAGCCAGGCCGCATACAGCGCGGGGAAGATGGTCGCGAGGAGGCAGATGACGATGGCGACGGCGCCGGTGATGATGAACTCCGTGGGCCGGATGTTCACGGGCAGCCGCGAGATGAAGTACACCTTGGGATCGAGCGGGAACCCGTAGGTCGCCAGCGCCTTGCAGCCGGCGACGCCGAGGACGAGGCCGAGCCCGGTTCCGACCAGGCCGATGAGGCCTCCCTGATAGAGGAACACGCGCAGGATGTCGTCGTCTCGCGCGCCGATCGCCTTGAGCAAGGCGATCTCCTTCTTCTTGTCGAGCACGACCATGATGAGGGTCGCGATCACGGTGAAGGCCGCGACGACGATGATGAGCGCGAGCACGACGCTCATGCCGATCTGCTGGATGAGGAGCGCGGTGAAGAGGCCGCGGTTGAGCTCGTGCCAGTCCATGGTGTGGTAGACGCCGTTCGAGAGGAGCTTCTCGATCTGCTTCGACACGGTGTGCGCGCGCTCGATGTCGTCGACCTTCATCTCGACGCCGGTGACGCTGTCTCCCTGCTCGTAGAACGCCTGGGCCTCGTACAGGTCGGTGTAGGCGAGCTTCGAGTCGTACTGGTCGAACCCGGCCTCGAAGATGGCGATGACCCGGAACTGCTTGGCGATCGGAGGCCGCGCGCCGGCCGCACCGAGCGAGACCCCGATCGTCGGCGACGTGACCTGCAGGCAGTCGCCTAGCCCGACCGCGAGCTGCTTTCCGAGCGTGCGCCCGATCACCACGCCCGGAAGGGCGGCGACCTGCGCGGGGCTCTTGCAAGGGTCGGGATCGATGTTCTCGGGGAGGATGTCCTCGGTGGGGAGCTGGCTCGTGTACCCGCCGTCGGGGGTCACGCCCCCGCCGAGGAGAGCGCCGTCGCCCTTCGCGCTGGCGGACGCTCCCGCGTCGGGCGAGGTGCCCGAGAGGGGCACCTCGTCCTCGGCGGGGGCTCCCGCGTCGAGCGTGCGCGCGTCATCCTCGATCTGCCTGCGGATGAGATCCAGGAACGGAGTGTCGCCGCCGTCCGCCGCGATCGCGCGCTCGCGCGGATCGGCGTGCGCGCCGCGGAACGGATCCGGCTCCGAGCGATTCAGCACGTGCCGCGCCGGGGGGACGGCGCCCGGGCGTCGCATGCCCGCGAGGCTCCCCTCCGTGATGTGCTTGGGGAGGTCGAGCACCGTCGGCATGAGGTCTGGGTCGACCCCTTTCAGCAGCACGCCCGTGGCGGTGCGGTCCGCGTGCGTCACCATCATCGGGTTGATCACGAACGGCGCGACCCCGACGACCCCGGGGACGTCCTTCACCTTCGCCATGATCTCGCGGTACTCGCGGAAGTCGATCGAGTACTTGAGCACGAGCACGTGCGCGTTGACCCCGAGCACCTTCTCGCGGAACTGCTGCTGGAAGCCCCCCGTCACGCTCATCACGATCGCGAGCGCGGCCACGCCGAGCGTGACCCCGAGGGTGGCGAACGCGCTCCCGACCGAGATGAACGCGCGCTTCTTGGACCCGAGGTAGCGGAGCGCGAGGGAGAGGGGGTAGCCCATGAGAACGGAGGTGGTGTACGCCGACGTACGTGCGTGGACGCCCGGCGCGTCGATAGCACACAAGCAGGCGAGGCCGACCGCCGATTCCTGGGCTCCTCACGGCGACCGCGTTTTCCCTACATCTCGCCCCCCAAGGGCCCATCCCGATCTCGTGCCAGACACTTCTCGGGGTAGGTGAAACAGGCTACCGTGTCGAGGTCCGGCTCGTCCCATGAAGAGGCCCGTGAACCCCCAGGAGACGATGGTCGAGACCGCGGAGGATCGCGCGGCCGTGCTCGATCCACACGACTTCGAGCTGGACGACGACCACGAGGAGCGGACGCTCCAGCAGGTCGGTCAGGCCGGCGTCGCGCCACCGACCCCTTCGCAGACGAAGCCCGACCCCTACCTCGGCATCACGATCGACAACCGCTACGTCGTCGAGCAGATCCTGGGCGAGGGCGGCATGGGCGTCGTCTACCGCGGGCGACACAAGGTGATCGACAAGCGGGTGGCCATCAAGATCATGCGGCAGGAGATGGCCGAGGATCGCGAGATGGTCGAGCGCTTCCTCAACGAGGCGCGCGCCGCCTCCTCCATCGGCAACCCGCACATCGTCGACATCGCCGACTTCGGCCAGCTCCCGGATGGCTCGACCTACTTCGTCATGGAGTTCCTCGACGGCCCTAGCCTCGGCGACCTCATCTTCCGGGGGAAGATGGCACCCGGGCATGTGGTCCGCGTCGGGCGGCAGATCGCCAACGGCCTCCACGCAGCCCACCTCGCGGGGATCATCCACCGGGATCTCAAGCCCGACAACGTCATGCTGGTGGTGCGCGGTGACCAGAAGGACTTCGTGAAGGTCCTCGATTTCGGCATCGCGAAGGTCGGGATGAGCGGCGGGCGGATCACGCGCACCGGCAGCGTGTTCGGGACGCCCCACTACATGTCGCCCGAGCAGGCCGCGGGAGTGGCGGTCGATCCGCGCACCGACGTCTACTCGCTCGGCGTCATCCTCTACGAGATGGCCGCCGGCAGGGTCCCCTTCGACGCCGAGAACTTCATGGGGATCCTCACGCAGCACCTTTACAAGCCGCCCCAGCCCCTGCGCGAGCTCGTGCCGGACTTCCCCCCGGCGCTCGACGCTGTGATCATGAAGGCTCTCGCCAAGCAGGTGGACCAACGGTACGCCTCGATGGTCGACCTCGCGGCCGACCTCGACCGCCTAGAGAACGGCCTCCCCTCCGTCGCCGAGCTGGTGATCGAGTCCGGCAGCTTCCGGGCGCCCGCGGACTACTTCCGGATCGCGCCGCGGACGGCGATGCCGACCGTCTCCAACATCGAGGAGGCGTCGCCGTCACGCTGGGGCATGTACGGCCTCGTGGCCGGCGTCGGCGTGCTGGTGGCCGCCGGCCTCGGCGTCATCGCCTGGCGCAACGTGCACAGGCAGGTCGAGGAGCCGGTGGTCGAGGCCGTCGTGGCTCAGGCCGCGAACACGGTGAGGGCGACGTCGCCGCCCGAGGCGGAGAAGGTGCAGGTTGGCATCGTCGTCACGCCAGCGACCGCCACCGTCAAGATGACGAACGACGGCAGCGCGGTCGCGGTCAACGCTCAGGGCCTCGGCACGCTCGGCTTCGACCGGGAGGCCTCGGCGGCGATCACCGTCGTCGCCGAGGGCTACGAGTCGGCGAACCTGGTCGTCACGAAGGCGGACGCACCGACGAAGGTGATCGCGCTCCTCCGCAAGGGCGGAGCCCGCCCGCCCGCGCCGCCGACACCGCCCGCGACGACGGCGACGACCACCGCCGCGCCCACGCGGACCCCGACGGTCCCGCCGACGGGAACCTCCCGCGGAACGCAGTGTCGCGCCGATCAGGTCTTCGCGGGGGGAAAGTGCGCCTGCCCGCCCGGCTATCTCGAGACGCCGCGGGGGTGCTCGAACAAGTTCTAGGCACGCGCACGGGCACGTTAGGGGTTGGAGGGGGCGAAACGGTCCCCGACATACGTGTAGCGCACCCCCTTCGAGCCGCCCCACGGCAGCAACAGCGGCTCGATGGCGCCGCCGGATGGCTCCTGGGGCCACGGGTACGACTCCTTGGTCCAACCCTTGGCGACGCCGGGGCGCACGTCGATTTCGAGGGACTTGCCACCCTTGGCGGGGACGAACTGCACGAGGCCCTGCACGCGTTTCGCACCCTGCTCGCGCGCCGTCTCGATGGCGAACGTGCGCACGAGGCGGCCGTCGCGGAGCTCGTACACGAACATCGCCTCGATCGTCACCGGATCGGCGCCGCCCTGCGCTTGCCGCTTGCCGCGCACGACGAGATCGGCGTTCCCGTCGCCGTTGAGGTCGCGCGCCGTCATGCCGTCGATGTCGTCGGCGCTCGCGAATTGCGCGAGGGTGAGGAACGCGTACGCGCTCCCGTTCCGGAAGCCCGGGCCCCATACGACGATGTCCCTGCCGATGAGGACCACCTTCTCGGGCCGGGGATCCTCTGCGAGCTGCACCTCGAGCTCGACCTTCGGCGCGAGCGTCGGCGGGACGCTCTGATCCTTCTTGTATTGTGCAAATATCTGGCCCCCGAGGTCGGCGGCCTTCTTCACGGGAGGCGTGGGGACGTCCTCGGGTCGAGCGGGCCGCGGCGCGGTGCCAGGCGACTTCACGCCAGGCGGTGGCTCCGGCGTCTGCGCGACCTCGCGCGCCTTCTGGAAGCGGCTCCCGTCGAAGCGGTACACGCGCGACTTGACGGCGCCCCACGGGACCAGCAGCGGCTCCGCGTCCGCCGAGGTTGGCTCCGAGAACGACGCCGCGTCCCAGCCGACGGCGCCCTCGACGTGGACCTCGACCTCGCCGCGCGAGACGCGGAGGCTGTTCGTCACCTTGCGGTCCCCGCTGGTGACCGCCGTCTCGTGCGAGAAGATCGTCTCGGGCTCGTCGCCCCGGAAGCCCCAGACCTCGAACCAGTCGCGGCCACCGCCCGCGCGCGGGGCGCGGCGCGAGACGAGGAGTTCCGCCTTCCCGCGCCCCGAGACGTCCTTCGCCTCGAGGCGCAGGAGGTCCGCGCCGAGATCGCGGAAGAAGAACTGCTTCCCACCGCGGTAGGAAGGGCCGCACACGGTGAAGTAGCGCCCGAAGACGCTCACGCGCTCCTTCATGGCGTCGCCCGCGACGTCCACGAAGAGATCGACGTGGGGGGCTTCTTTCGACAGGCCCTTCGGCGCGAGGAGGCCTTCGACCACGGCCTGCTCGGGCTCCGTCGGGAGGGCGGGGAGGCTCGCGGGAGTGGCGTGCTCGCCGGGGCCCGTCGCGACGACGTGCTTCACGCCGCCCGCCTCGGCGTCCTGCGAGCGGAGGACGCCGCGCAGGCCGACGCGCAGCGTCGCCGCCTCGGGGAAGGTGGCCCAGGGGATCGTCGCCTCGATCGTGTAGCCACCCTGGGTGGGCGCCTCGACGATCTTGGCCCCCGGGACGTCCTCCCCCTTCTGCGGCCCCGCGAGGAAGCGCACCGCCCCAGCGCTCTCGCCCGGCTTCCCTGCGAAGAGGCCGATCTCGTGGGCCGACAGCCGGCCACCGTCGGGGAACGCGAGCACGAACGACACGTGGTCCTCGTCGGCGGCGAAACGCGGCGTCCTGACGAACGTCGCGTCGGCGACCTCCGCCGCGACGTACACGCGTGCGTCGTCGTACTGGAGTGCCACCGAGAACGTCCCCTTCCTGGGCGCGCCGCGCACGACGTGCTCGGCCGGGCTGCGAGCCGGCCACTCCTTGAGCACGCCGTCGAGCTTCACGGGCGCGTCCGTCTGTACGGCGTAGGCCCTCAGGGGGCCGGTCATGCGCGCCTCGTGGCCCGACGCGCCCGTGCCGCTCGAGAGGGTGAGGCTCCCCACGCCGCCCTGTGCGACGGCGCTCGCGCCGATGGACTCGCCTTGTCGCGGCGTCGCCGCCGCGGGGCCGGGGGAACCGACCTCCTTGCGGATCGATCCGCCCGGGCCGCCGGCGCAGCCTGCGAGCGCGACGAGCGCGACGAGCGCGACGAGTGTAGCGCGGGGCATCAGCGCACGACCACCGTGAGCTTGCGCTTCGGATGTCCGCCCCGGATGTCGACCTTCGCGCCAGCGGCCGCGAGCACGCCCGGGCCCTCGACGAACGCGGTCGCGCGCCCAGCCTCGACCTTCACGCAGGGCGCCGCCGGCGTCGCGCCACAAGTCGGCAGCGGAGCACCCGCCCACGTCGCGGCGCCGAACGCGGCGAACGTGACCGGGCTCGTGCCGTCCGCGCCCGTCATGGCGACCGAGAGGCCGCCGACCTCGGTGAACGTCGCGTCCGGGCCCAGGAACGCCAGGACGACGCGATCGTCCTTAACATCCTCCACGCGCACGATGCCGGTCACGTCGGGCAGCACCGTCCTCACGGTGTCCGGAAGCAGCGCGAGCGCGGTTCCCGCGCGCACGAAGACCGGGATCTCTCCGAGGGGCGCCGCGACGTCGGCCGTCCTGCCCCCCTCGACGACCGCGCCTGGCTCCCAGGGGATCCACCGCGCTCCCCCGGGGAAATACACCTTCTTCGACGCCGCGGCCGTGACGACCGGCGCCACGAGGATCGAGCTTCCCACCATGAACTGATCGCCGACCTTCCACGCCTCCTCGTCCGACGGGAACACGATGCCGAGGTGGCGCCAGATGGGGACACCCGTGCTGGAGGCCTCCCGCGCGAGCGACTCCCAGACGGGCAACAGCTGCTGGTGGACGATCGCGTATCGCCGGTAGTGCGAGATGGTCTCGGCGTCGCGATCCCAGGACCAGCTGAGCTTCGGCTGCGTCGTATGGTGCGTCCGCATCACCGGCGACCAAGCGCCAAGCTCGGTCCAGCGGAAGTAGACCTCCTTCGTCGTGGGCACGGTGAGCGCGACCTGGTAGCCGCCGATGTCGGATCCGTACGTCGAGATCCCGGCGATACCGAGCCCGAGCCCCATGGGCACGATCGTGGGAAGGCCGTCGTCGGGCTGGAAGTCGGTGCGCTGGTCGCCCGCCCAGACGACGTCCGCGAGGGGGGCCGTCCCGAGCCAGCCCGATCGCACGAACATGACGCGCTGCGAGACGGGCGGCGCGCCGGGGACGTCGGCGTCGAGCGCGTCGCGCTGCGCGCGCTGCCAGGCGAGGGGGTAGGCCTGGTGCGCCGTGTACGGATCGGAACCGTCGGCCATCTTTCCATCCAGCGGCAGCCACTCGGCGAAGTCCCCCATCCAGCCGTTCGCGCCGAGGCCGAGGTTCTCGCGCAGCTTGCCCACGACGAAGGCATGGGCGTCCTTGCTCGTGAGGTCGATGATGCCGCTCGGCCTCTGCTTGGCGTTCGTGAACAGGTAGGTGCCGCCGCTGGCCTGCTTGACGAGGTGGCCCTTCGGCTCGGTCTCCTTCCAGATGTGGAGGTCCTTCTCGACGAACGTGTTGAAGTAGCTCAGGAACGCGAAGCCTCGCGCGTGGAGATCCTGCGCGAGCTTCGGGAAGTCGGGGTAGAGCTTCGTGTCCACCGCCCACTCTTCCTCGAGCGTGTAGTTGTCGCCCGCGAACGCGCCGCCCCGGAAGTCCTCCGTCCAGACCGCCGACGAGGGGACGTCCTCGTCGCGGAGGCGCTTCGCGTGGGCGCGCACGTTGTCGGAGCCGAAGAGGGCGTCGTTCCAGGGCGCGAAGGCCAGCCTCGGCGGGGTCCTCGGCCTCCCGTAGCGGGCCGTCGCGCGCCCGAGCGCCTCCACGGGCCTCGGGCCGTCGAAGAGGCGGTACACCATCTTCCGGGTGGCGTGGACGTCCTGCGCGACGCGCAGCGCGTCCTCCTCGGCGCACATGCCGAAGGTCGCGCGGCCGAGGCCGTCGAGCGCGCCCACGTAGCCGCTCTTCGCGAGGTAGATCGGCGCGGGGAACGAACTGGCGTGGCGCGTGCCCGCGAGGAAGTAGGCGAGGGAGGGCCGGTCGTCGTCCCGCTTGCCGATGCCGGGCTCGGTGACGAAGAGCGGGACGACGCTGCCGCGGTGGTCGACGTCGCGCGCCTGCCCGCCGAAGCCGAGGTAGCGGTCCCCCTTGGCGCACCGCGCGCCGAGCTGGGCCCACGTGCGGCCCGCGCCCGCGGCGGTCCTCGCCTCGACGGCGATCTCGATCTCGCCGTCCGCGGGCGACGCGATGGCCACCGTGGCGATCACGCCGGCGTCGTCGCGCGCCGACAGGGCGATGGAGGCGGCCGTCGCGGTCACGTCGGTCGCGCGGCGCGCGATGCGCCAGGTACCCGTGGGATCGGTGAACTGGAAGGCGCCGTACCTCATCTCCGCGCGCTCGACGAGATCGCGGACGGCCAGGCCCGCGAGCGGCGCCGGATCGGGCGCGTCCTCCGTCGGGGGCGCCGGATCGCGCGGCGCGAGCCCGTCGAAGAGAACGCGCTCTCCCTGCCCCGTGATCACGATCCGCAGCGGATCCGGCTCGATGCGCACCCTGAAGCGCCCGAGGGCGCCCTCCACCGGAGGCGGGGCGGCCTTGCTGCTCGAGCAGGCGCCGCCCAGGGCGAGGGAGAGGAGCCCAAGCGCGGCGACCGCCTGTCTCGGCCACACGGCCCTCGAGCGCGACGTCACCGCACGAACCTCCGCGACATGGGCCCGAGATCCTTGCCCACGATCTGCCGCCGCTGGAGCAGCTTCACGATCTCCATCGCGGGGATGATCGCGAAGGAGAGCCCGATGAGGATCAGCCATTCCGTCGACGTCAGCATGAACGTCTGGAAGACGCCGCGGAGGCTCGGCACGCACACGGCGACCAGGTGGATCGCGGCGGAGAGCAACACGGCGAGGACGAGCGGCCGCGATACGAGCGGCTGGAGGACGCGGATGGACGAGGTCGCCGAGCGGCAGTTGAAGGCGTGGAAGAGCGGCGACAGCGCGAGGAGCGAGAACGCGATCGCGCGACCGTACTTCGGGCGCAGCTCCGGCGAGACATCCCAAGGGTACAGGTACGTGAACAGCGCGCACGCGCCCATGAGGCCGCCGACGGTGGCCATCCCGAGGTACTCGCGCTTGCCGAGCAAGCCCGCCGAGGGCGGGCGCGGAGGCTCCATCATCTGGGTCGGATCGGGCGGATCGACGCCGAGCGCGAGCGCCGGGAGGCCGTTCGTCACGAGGTTGATCCACAGGATCATGAGCGGCCTGAGGGGCAGGACGTTCGGCAGCATCGACGCGGCGAACACCGTGACCAGGAGCCCTGCGTTCGACGACAAGAGGAAGAAGATGAACTTCTGGATGTTGCGCCAGATCGCGCGGCCCTCGCGGACGGCGTCGACGATGGTCGCGAAGTTGTCGTCGGCGAGCACCATGTCGGCGGCCTGTCGCGCCACGTCGGTCCCCTCCTTGCCCATGGCGACGCCGATGTGGGCCTCGCGGAGCGCCGGTGCGTCGTTCACGCCGTCGCCCGTCATCGCGACCACGTGGCCGCGCGCCTTGAACGCGCGCACGATGCGGAGCTTCTGCTCGGCGGTGACGCGCGCGAACACGCGGGTCGAGTCGATGCGGCGCTCGAGCGCCTCGTCGCTGAGCTTCTCGATGTCGGTGCCCGTGAGCGCGAGGGCGCCCTCGTCCCAGAGGCCGAGCTCCTTCGCGATGGCGACCGCCGTGAGCTTGTGATCCCCCGTGATCATCACCGCGAGGACCTTCGCCTCGTGGCAGGCGCGGACCGCCTCCTTCACGCCCTCGCGCGGCGGGTCGATCATCCCGACGAGCCCCAGGAACGTCAGGCGCTGCTCGATGTCCCCGCTCGGCCGACCGTCCTCGCCGCCAGAGGGGGGAGGCGGGCTCGAGGGCCTCGCGAGCTGTCGGCGCGCGAGCGCGAGGACGCGCAGCGCCTTGTCGCTCATCCGTTCCGCGATGGCGAGGATCCGGGCGCGGCCCTCGTCGTCGAGCTCCACGGTGCCGGCGTCGGTCGCCCGCGAGACGCACAGCGGGATCAGGACGTCCGCGCTACCCTTCGTGTGGACGACCTCGTGGCCGGTCTCGTCGAGCGTGACCACGGTCATGCGCTTGCGATCGCTGTCGAAGGGGATCTCCTTGACGAACTGGTGCGAGGGCGCGATGGAGTCCTTGGGGACGCCGGCCTTCGCGGCGAGCGTGAGGAGCGCGCCCTCGGTCGGATCGCCGATGACCTTGTAGACATCCTTCTCGACGAGCTCCAGCGTGGCCGCGTTGGCGATCGCGGCCGTCGCGAGGAGATCCCGCAGCGTGGGAGGGAGATCCAACACCCCCGCCCCGTCGGCGCCGACGATCTCGCCGGCGATGCTGTACCCCGTGCCGGTCACGGAATACTGCGTCTCGCCCGCGTACACCTCGCGGACGGTCATCTCGTTCTGCGTGAGGGTGCCCGTCTTGTCGCTGCAGATGACCGTGGCCGCGCCGAGCGTCTCCACGGCGGCGAGCTTGCGGATGATCGCGCCCCGCTTCGCCATGCGCTGCATGCCCAGCGCGAGCGTGATGGTCGTGATCGCGGGCAGGCCCTCCGGGATGGCCGCGACCGCGAGGCTCACGGCCTCGAGGAGGAGCTCGTGCCAGCGCCGGTCGCCTTTGATCATGCCCCACGTGAAGAGCAGCACCGACAGGCCGAGGCAGACCCACAGGATGCGCTTGCCGAACGCGTCGAGCTTCTCCTCGAGCGGCGTCGACGACTCCCTCGGCGTCGACATGAGCTTCGACAGCTTGCCCAGCTCCGTCTTCTCGGCGGTCGCGACGACGACCGCGCGGCCCTTGCCGCGCACGACGGCGGTGCCCACATAGAGCATGTTCGTGCGATCGCCCAGCGTCGCGTCGTCGGCGAGCTCGGCCCGCGCGTCCTTCGTGGTGGGCAGCGACTCGCCGGTGAGAGAGGCCTCCTGCGCCGCGAGGTTGAAGGCCTGCAGGAGCCTCACGTCGGCGGGGACGGCGTCGCCGGTGTCGATCTCGAGCACGTCGCCCACGACGACGTCGGCCGCCGGGATGACCTTGACCTGGTCGTCCCTGCGGACGCGCGCGTTCGGCGTCTGCATCTTCTTCAGGGCGTCGAGCGCCTCGCCCGCGCGCCGCTCCTGGTAGTAACCGAGGAACGCGTTCAGAACGACGATGAGCCCGATGGCGATCGCGTCGCCGTAGCGCTCGAGGAAGGGCGCGCCCGCGTTGCTCGCGCCGTTGACCACCGCGATCACCGCCGCGACGAGCAGCGTGATGACGATGGGGTTCGCGAACTGCTGGAGAAACTGCTTGAGGGCCGAGGGGGGGGGCGGCGTCGGCAGCTCGTTGGGCCCGTCGCGGAGGAGGCGAGCCTGGGCCTCCTTCTCGGTGAGCCCCTTCACGGGGTCGGCATCGAGGCGCGTGAGCAGGTCGGCGACGGTCCCCGCGTGGTGCGTCGGTCCGCGGGTCACGTCGCGGACGGAGGTGTCATGGGGGGGCGTCATCTCGATGCGGCGCGAGCTTACTACAGTTTCCGGCTAGACTCGGCCCGCAGTGACCGCCGCCGTCATCCGCACCGAAGGGCTCGTCGTCCGCCACGGCGCGACGACGGCGCTCGACGGCGTAGACCTCTCGATCGAGAGCGCGGGCCTGGTCGTCATCCTTGGACCGAACGGCGCGGGGAAGACCACGCTCCTCGACGTCCTCCTCGGCCTCGCGGAACCGACAGAGGGGAGGTTGCTCCTCTTCGGGGAGGGCGCGACGCCTGCGCGCTATCCGCGGCGCAGGGTAGGGGCGGTCCTCCAGCGCGAGGTCGTCCTGGATCGCGTCACCGTGGGGGAGTACGCGGAGATCTTCGCGGCGATCCACGGGATCCGCGGGGGCGCGGCGCGCATCCTCGACGGCTCGAACCTCGCGGCTCGTGCAGGCGTCCCGCTCGATCGGATCTCCGGCGGGGAGGCGCAGCGCCTCTTCATCGCCGCCGCGACCGTCCACGATCCCGCGATCGTCTTCCTCGACGAGCCGACGTCGAGCCTCGATCCCGAGAGCAAGGCGGAGATCGGCGAACGCCTGCGCGCGCTGGCCCTGAGGGCGACCGTGGTCATGGCGACCCACGATCTCGCCGAGGCCGAGCGCCTCGCGGACGATCTCGTCTTCCTCACGGAGGGCAAGGTCCGCGCCCGCGGCCCGCGGGACGAGATCCTCCGCGAGGCCGGCGGCGCGCCGACGCTCGCGGACGCCTTCTTCGTCCTCGCCAGGACGCGCATCGGTGATCGCGGGGATGCCCGCACGTGAGCGCCTTCCTCGTCCTCGTGCGCATGCGCGTCTACGACGTCACGCGCAGCCGCGCGTCCGGGGCGCTGTTCATGTCCCTGCCCGTCGTGCTCCTCGCCCTGCTCGCGCTCGTGTTCTCCAACGGGCAGCCTTTCGAGCGCCGCGTGGTGGAGATCGTCGGGCCGCCCTCGGCCCGACGGGAGGCCGTCGTCCAGAAAGTTGTAGAATACACAGAGCTCCGCGTCCGCGTCGACGACCACCGCGATCGGGCGCTCGCGCGCCTGCGGTCGCGGACGGCGAACCTGGTCGTCGTTGCGTCGCCCGACGGCACGCTCCTCGTCGCCGGCCCGAACGACCGGCTCCTCGCGCGGGGCCTCGCTCCCGCGCTCGGGCCGTCGGCTGTGGTGGAGATCCACGAGCTGCCCCGGTTCGGCTACATCCACTACATCTTCCCCGGGCTCGTCACGAGCACGACGCTCCTCGCGGGCCTCTTCGGGATGGGCTACGCGATGGTGCGCTTCCGCCAGAGCCTGTTCCTGAAGAAGCTCGCGACCACGCCGCTCTCTCGGTCGACCTTCGTGCTCGCCCTCGTCGCGGCGCGCGGCGCGCTCATCCTCGCGCAGACCGCGGTGCTGTCGGTGTGCGCGACCCTCCTCTTCGGGCTCCCGATGACGGCGACCAGCGCTGCGCTGCTCCTCGTGTACGTCGTGCTCGGCACGCTGGTGTTCACGGGCATCGGGTTCCTGCTCGCGTGCGTCGTCGAGTCCGAGGGGGTCGTGATGGACGTGATCAACGCGTGCACGGCGCCGCTGATCTTCGTCTCCGAGATGTTCTTCCCGAACGACGTGCTCCCGGACGCGGCCCGGCGGATCGTCGCGCTCCTCCCCACCACGATGATGGTCTCGGGCGCGCGTGCGGTCCTCCTCTACGGGGAGACGCGGCCGGCGGAGATCCTGCCTGGCATCCTCGGCCTCGCCCTGTGGGCGGGGGCGGCGTACCTCGTGAGCCTCAGGGCGTTCCGGTGGCACGGGTGACGCGGTGCTCGCCCGGCCGTGGCACAATGGCGCGGTGAGGCACCCCGCGCTCCACCCGCCGTCCCCGTGGATCCAGGGTCCACGGTACGATCTGCTCTTCTTCGGTGGCGCCCTCGCCCTCGGGCTCCTCGCGGTCCTCGGCGTGCTCGTCCTCGGCCTCCCCCCCGCGATCGCGCTGTGGTTCTGGATCGTGGGCTTCGACGGCCCGCACATGGCCGCGGCCTACTCGCGGACGTACCTCGATCGCGACATGTGGCGAACCCGAAGGCCGCTCCTGCTCGGCGTGCTCGTCGCGTTCGCGACCGGTCCGGCGTTCCTCGCGCTCAACGCGCTCACGCGGTCCCAGGCGCCGTTCGCGCTCTACCTCGGCCTGATGGCGATCTACGGCTACCACCACATCGTGAGGCAGCACTGGGGCTTCTGCGCGCTGTATGCGTCGCGCGGCGCGGGGGATCCCGCGGCGCGGGGGCGCGAGGCGCGCATCGACAAGCTCGTCCTCCACGCGGGCTGCTGGATCCCTTACGTCCACTTCCTCGCGTCGCACCCGAGCTGCCGCGCGGCGCTCGGGCTCGGCGCGCCGCTGCGGCCCGAGACGTGGTTCTTCCGCGCGCTCGGTGTGCTCTTCGCGGGGCTCCTCGTCGTGTACCTCGTGCGCGCACGAGCGCGGGTCTTCGGCGTGAAGGACGCGTACCTGCTCGGCACGGTCGCGTTCCACGGCGGCGCGTACTTCCTCGTCGCGCGCTTCGAGCCTGTGTTCCCGGGCGCGAAGGGCCCCGATCAGGAGTTCATGCTGCTCTCGGTCATGGTCGCCCTGTTCCACGCCACGCAGTACGTCGCCATCGTGTGGGCGCACAACGCGAGGCGTTACGGGGCCGCGGACGACGCGCGCATCCACGGGCTCGCGCGCGTGGTCAGCGGCTCGCCCGCGCGCTACGCCGCGTGGGTCCTCGGCTTCTCCGTCGTGTTGTACTTCCCGCTCGCGTGCGCGACGGGTGTGTACCCCGTCTTCCACGCCCTCGCCGGGCGGGAGCTCGGACCGTTCGTCAGCGTGAACCAGGTCGCGCTCGCCGTCTTCTGGGGCATCGCCCTGCACCACTACTGGCTCGACGAGCGGATCTGGAAGATCGGCAGGGACACGGGCACGCGGGCTGCCCTCCTCGGGCCCTCGGCGTGAGTGCATCGCTCGGCAGCGCACCGCGTCCCCCCGCCTGACGTGGGCCCGCCTCCGCGGCCCGCCGTTGGTGGTCAGGCCCTGCCGAGCTCCTGGAGCCGGCGGTCCGCCACGAGCGCGATGGCCTCCACCGTGACCAGGGAGAACAGGACCCGCGGCGTGATCTTCCCCTTGTCCGGCAGGGCCTGCATGTCGGGCAGCCACGGCTCGAGGCGGCCGACGACGTCCGCGGCGACGTGCCCCTCGCGCATGACGTCGGGCGACGAGAAGTCGAGCCGGGTGAGGAAGTTGAGCTCCGTCTCGCGTACGCGGATGTCGAGCTCGCGATCGAGCATGAACACGATGTCGACGAAGTCGAGCGAGTCGGCCCCCAGGTCGTCGATCAGGCGCGATTTCGGGCCGATCTCGGCCTCCGGCACGGCGAGGCTCTCCGCCACGCACCGCGTGACGATGGCGAGCACCCGCTCCGAGACGACCACGTCCGTCATCGGCCGCCCACCGTAGCACCCTCGCCGGCGGGGCTCACCCGATCCACCGGGTCACCCTCGCGGCCGCCTTGCGCTCGGGGGCCGGGGGATCCTCCGCGGGCCAGCCCACGGGGACGAGCGCGGCGATGTCCCACCCCGCGGGGACCTCCAGGATTTCCCCGAGGCGCCCGCGTGCGATCAGGGGCCCGGTCATGCCCGAGGCGCCGAGGCCCTCCGCGTGGGCGGCGAGGAGCAGGTTCTGCATCGCGAGCGATGTCCCGATGAGGCCCGACTCGCGCTCCATCCGGACGATCGCGTCCCGCGCGTCCGCGTCGAGACGCTCGCCCACCAGCGACGACAGGATCGTGAGGCTCCTGTGGATGGGCACGATCACGAGCGGCGCCTCGGAGAAGCGGGTGAAGTACGCGCCGTAGGCCTCGATCGCGCCGCGGCTCGCCTCGTCCACGGCCAGGACCACGCGGGCGCGAGCCTCGTTCACGGCGTCGGTCATCCTGTCGATGGTCCCCCGGTCGCGCACGACGACGAAACGCCACGGCTGCTTGTTGCTCGCCGACGGCGCCATCACCGCGAGGTCGAGCACCCGCATCACGACCTCCTCGGGTACCCCATCGGAACGGAAACGGCGCACGCTCCGCCGCCCGCGGATCGCCTCGTCGAGCTTCACGGGGCGCCCCCGTCCACGCCGTGGACCGAGCCCGTGATGAAGCTCGCCCGGTCGGACAGCAGGTACACGGCGAGCTCGGCGACGTCCTCGGGGCGCCCGACGCGCCGCATCGCCGTGCGCCCGAGGACCTCGTCCCCGGCGAGGGTCCGCATCGCCTCCAGCATGGGCGTGTCGATCGGCCCCGGTCGCACGCACACGGCCCGGATCCCCTTCTTCCCGTACTCGACGGCGATCGCGCGCGTGAGCGCCTCGACGCCGCCCTTGCTTGCAGAATACACGGACGCGCCGCGCGTCGGGCGGACGGCCGCGATCGAGCTCACGTTGACGAACACGCCGCGCTTCGCGGCGAGGAAGTGGGGGAGGACCGCGCGCGTGCACAGGATCGGGCCTGCGAGGTTCGTCGCGAGCTCGTCCAGGATCGACGCCTCGTCGCGGGTGACGAGGAGCCCCGGGCGGTGGACGGCCGCGTTGTTGACCCAGCCGTCGATCTTGCCCGCGACACCGAGGAAGATCTCGACGCCGCGCGCGATGGCCGCGCCCTCGCGCACGTCGAACCCGAGGAGGACGCCGCCGATCTCCTGCGCGAGCTCGCGGGCCTTGGTCTCGTTCTTGTGGTGGTGGACGCCCACCCGCGCGCCCTCGCGCGCGCACGCCCGCGCGATGGCCGCGCCGATCCCGCCGCTCGCGCCGGTGACGACGACGGCCTTACCGGAGAGCACGGGCGGCCTCCCCGGAGCGGATCACGATGGCCGCGTTGTGGCCGCCGAACCCGTACGACGCCGACAGCACGTGCGCCTGCGCGTGCGCGCGCGCCGCGCCGGTCACGTGGTCGAGGTCGCACGCGGGATCGGGGTCGGTGAGGTTGATCGTCGGGTGCGCCTTCCCGACGTTCGCGCACCCGAGCGCGGCCACGGCCTCGACGGCGCCCGCCGCGGAGATGAGGTGGCCGATCATGGACTTCGTGGCGGACACGGGGAGCCGGCCCGCGCGCTCGCCGAAGACGGCGCGGATCGCGATCGCCTCGACCGGATCGTTCTTCGGCGTGCCGGTCCCGTGGGCGTTGATCGCGTCGATGTCGCCCGGGGCGAGCCCCGCGTCCTCGATGGCCCGCCGCATCGCGGCCTGCGCGCCGCGGCCGTCCGGGTGGGGCTCGCTGATCCCGTGGGCATCGAGGGAGCTGCCGTACCCCGCGATCTCTCCGAGGATCGCCGCCCCTCTCGCCCGCGCGTCGTCCATTCGCTCGAGCACCAGCGCGCCAGCCCCCTCGCCCATGACGAAGCCGTCGCGGGCCCTGTCGAAGGGGCGGGACGCGCGCTCGGGGGCGTCGTTGCGCGTGCTGGTGGCGGAGAGCGTGCAGAACCCGGCCACGCCGAGCGGGTTGATCATCGAGTCGGTCCCTCCCGCGAGCACGAACCGCCGCCGCCCGCTCCGTACGAGGCGCATCGCATGGCCGATGGCGTCCGTCCCGGCGGCGCAAGCGGAGACGTGCACGACGGGCGGACAGGTCGCGCCGATGGCTCGCGAGAGGAGGTGGACGCACAGGTCCGACGGCGTCTGCATGAACGACAGGCGCTCGACGAGCGAGGCTGGCAAGTCGAAGCCCGCTCGCCTCCGCGTCACGAGGTCCTCCATGCTGAACAGCTCCAGACCGATCCCCATGCTCACGCCGCCGCGGCCGGCGGGGTGCCCGCCGGCCGCGCCCGCCATCGCCCACGCCTCTCGCGCAGCCTCGAGCGCGAAGGCGATCTTGCGATCGGGGAGCGGCGAGGGGAGGCGCGTGGCCACCTCGCCGGCGATCCGGGTGGGCAGTCCCGCGGCGTCGAAGATCGTGATCGGCCCCACGCCCGACCTCCCCCGGAGGATCGCGTCGAGGAACGCCGCCACGCCGGCGCCGTTCGGTGCGACCACGCCCATCCCCGTGACCGCGACGCGGTGCCGCGCCGTCATGACGTCACCCACCGGGATCGGCCGGAGAGGCCGTCGCGCGCGTCGACCCGGTGCTCGAGCGGCCCGCGCGCGCCCCCATCGATCCACGCGGCCACCGCCGCCAGCGGAGAGGCGGGGCCGAGCTCGGCGCCGGCGGCGGGCGCCTCGCGGAGCGTGGGGATCTCCGCGAGGGGATCGAACGACGTGTAGTCTACACGTAGCGAGTCGAGCCGCGCCCGGGCGCGTCCCTGTCCGTCGCGCGCGAGGAGGACACACGCGCCCGCGTCGCGCAGCCGCTCCGGCCCCACGCCGATCCGCTCGTGGTGGTGCTCCACCAGGAAGTTCCGCTGGTGCGCGACGCCGAGCACGATCGCACGATCGATGGCGCCTTCCTCGAGCAGGGCGCGCGCCTCGTCGAGCGCGAGGTAGGTCTGGCCGGGCCCTGGGTACCCCACCATGCACGGCCCGCGGACGTCGAAGTTCGCGCTCACGTGGTACGCGGGCATGTTCGGGAGGCAACGGAACGTGAGCAGCGGGTGCGCGCGCGTGTACCCCTCGCGCCCGAAGCGCAGGACGTCGAAGCGCCCGTCGGTGAGGCTGTCCGCGAGCACCGGATCGATGTCGGCGCGCTCGAACGGGATGTACCCGACGGCCGCGAAGAGGCCGGTCCGCTCGCCCTGCGCGCGCTCGAGACCCGCGGACGCCAGCGCGCGGCCGACGGCGACGACCGCGAGCTGGTCCTGCAGGCCCATGAACTTGCGGCTCTTGCGCGAGACGAGGAACTCGGCGGGATCGCACGCCCGCTCGTCCTCGCGGAGGACGACCGAGGACGCGCCCAGCACCCCGATCACGCGAGCTCCACGGGCGGGACGAGATCGCGCGTCCAGAGCGCGTACAGGCTCTTCCGCTGCTCGTGGACGCGCGCGGACTCGACGGGCTTCAGGATGAAGGTCAACGTCGCCTTGACGGCGCGCTGGCCGGCGATCCTCGCCTCCGCGTCGATCTGCGCGGCGAGGTCGAGGCGGCTCGCGATCCTCGCCTCGAGCTCGATCTGGTCGCCGGGACGCGCGGGCGCCGACAGCTTCGCCCGGTCCACGCCGACCAGGATCGCCCTGTGATCGTGGGGCACGCCGCTCGCCTCGATCAGGAAGCCGCCGAGCTGCGCGAGCGCCTCGATCACGAGCACCCCGGGCAGGATGGGGTGATCCGGGAAGTGATCGTGGAGGACGCCGTCGGTCAGGGTGACGTTCTTCACCCCCGCGGCGCGCACGCCCTTCTCGAACGCGGTGACCCTGTCGACGAGGAACCAGCGCATCAGCTCCGCATCCTCGCGGCCATGTCCTTCCAGCCGCGGACGGTCCCGCCGCCCCCGAGGCTCTGGTTGAAGCCGCGGCACGCCGTCCAGCAGTCCTGGCACGACGCGAGCGACGCGTGCATCTTCCGGAGCCGCTCGTACAGGACGCCCAGCGGCTCGTCCTTCACGTTGCCGACGACGTGGTCGATCTTCTCGATGCACGGCGACACGTTGCCGACGTGATCGATGTTGAAGCTCTGGAGGCCAGCCCTGCACGCCGGCATCGCCGCGCCCGTCGTGAACGCGTCGATGCGCTCGAAGTAGTCACGGAAGAAGCGCACGTGCGGGTGCCTGTCCCAGAGCGCCGTCATGCGCTCGGTGGCGCCCTCCGGCGGGAGCTCGTCGGGGCCGTTCTTGCCGCGGCGGAAGCCGGAGATGGAGAGGAGCGTGACCTGGTGCCCCACGCCGCGGGCCGCGCTCCGGGCGAACAGCGCGTCCATGTCGAGGTGGTTGGCCTTCATGAGCACCGTCATCACGTGGACCTGCTTGCCGCCGGAGGGGGCCGTCTCCTTGAACAGGTCGATCGCGTTCCACGCGCGATCGGTCGCGCCCGCGAGCGCGCGCTTTCCGTCGTGGCGCGCCCGGTCCGGGAAGTCGATCGACACGTTGGCGTGCGCGAGCCCTGCATCCCAGAGCGCGGCCGCGTTCTCGCGGGTCGTGTACCAGCCGTTCGTGAACAGGACGGGGACGTGGCGCCGGCCGAAGGCGCGCACGATGTCCACGAGATCGTTCCGGGCGTACGGCTCGCCGCCCTCGATCGAGACGAGGAAGCACCCCAGCTCGGCGAGCTCGTCGGCGACGCGCGCGAAGTCCCTCGTGCCGAGCTCGTCCTTCTTCGCCGCGGGGTTCGGCCAGAAGTCGCAGAAGCTGCACTTCATGTTGCAGCGGTTCGTCACCTGGAGCAGCACCTGGAAGGGCTTCGTCTGCGCGATGCCCAGCGCGAAGCGCGCGTCGCGCTGCGCGAGCTTCGCCCTCCTCAGAAGGACCATCCGCCCCTCATCTGCTTGCCGAGTCGCTCCCCGACGTCCCGCACGAGCGGCAAGAGCTCGCGGTACTGGTCGAGGATCTCGCCCGTGTGTCGCACGACGAGCTCGAGGTCCGCGTCGTCGACGTCGAGGGGTGGCTGGAGCTTGAGCACGTTCCACTGCTGCGACGCAGGCTGCGCGAGGATCCCGCGCTCGAGCAGCCGCATCGACAGCCACTGGCCGAAGACCTTCCGCGAGAGCGCGTCGACGAGCCCAGGCACGAGCCGGTTCAGGAGGCCGCCGCCCTCCGTCGGCCCGAGCTCGACGCCCACGAGGAGCCCGCGCCCGCGGATCTCCCTCACGAAGGGGTGCCCGCGCGTGCGCTCCGCGAGCGCCCGCGTGAGGCGTTCGCCCTTCCTCCGCGCCTGCCCGCTCAGGTCGAGCTCGGAGGTGAGGCGGAGGATCTCGCGCGCCACGCGACACGAGAGGGCGTTCGCGGCGTACGTGCTGCCGTGGAGATCGAAGCGCTCGGCCGACCCGAACGCCTTCTGGTGGACCTTCCGCTTCGCGAGCGCGCAGGAGATGGGCACGAGCCCGGCGCCGAGGCCCTTGCCGAGCAAGAGCACGTCGGGCACGAGGCCCTGCTCCTCGAACGCGAACATGCTCCCGGTGCGGCCCATCCCGGTCTGCACCTCGTCGAGGACGAACAGGGCGCCGTGCTTCTCGCACAGGGCCTTCGCCTCCTTCAGGTATCCGTCGGCCGGCACGATGACGCCCGCCTCGGCCTGGATCGGCTCCACGATGAAGCACGCGCACCTGTGCGCGCCCAGCCCGGCCTCGAGCGCCGCGAGGTCGTCGAACGGGATCTCGCCGCACTCGGGGAGCAGGGGCTCGAAGGGATCGCGCAGGCGTCCGTGGCCGATGACGGACAGCGCGCCGAGGCCGTTCCCGTGGAACGCGTTTTTCGTGTATAATACACGCGTCCTCCCCGTGGCCGCTCGCGCGAGCTTGATCGCGCTCTCGACCGCCTCGCTGCCCGACAGCGAGAACATCGCCACGTCGAGCTCCCCGCCCGTGAGCGCGGCGAGCTCGGCGGCGAGATCGCCCGCGTGGATCTGCGGCCCCACGTGCACGAGGTTCACCATCTCGTCGTCGAGGAACGCGTGCATCGCCGCGATCAGCGCGGGCGGGTTGTGGCCGAGGTTCATCGCGCCGAACGCCGACAGGAAGTCGACGTACTCGCGGCCCGCGTCGTCCCACAGCCGCGCCCCCTTCGCGCGCACGAAGACGCGCCCGTAGCCGAACGTGCCGAGCAGCTTCACGAACGCGGGGTTCACGTGGTCCGCGTAGCGCTCGACGCTCGGGTGGTGCCGGCCTCTCTCGTCGGTCATCGCGATCTCGTCAGGCTCCGCGCCGCCCGCTCGGCGGCCCAGTACGTCATCATGGACACGACCGCGACGAGAATGAAATAGACGAAGAAGCTCGGGAACCATTTCTCCCAGCCCGGCTGCACGCGGAACACGAGGTTGATGTTCCGCTCCGGGCGCGTGACGTGCTTCGAGACGACGCACAGCGACATCATGAGCAAGGCGGTCTTCCACCACGTGCCGCGCGGCCAGCCGCCGAGGGCGCGAAGGGCGACCGCGCCGATGGCGACGCCGCCCACGTGGGTCAACAGGGAAGTCGGGTAGAGCGGCCCGCCGGTCGCGAGATCGAGCATCCACAGCGGGACGCCGACCGCCAGCAGCGAGAGCCCGACGGCGACGAGGTCCGCGGAGCGAAGGAGGCAGCCCGCGCCGATCGCCACGCACGACACGTGGCATGCCCAGAGGGCGCCGTCCCACTCGTGGATCGAGGCGTAGTACCCCGCGTGGATCGCGTAGCAAGCGAGCGCGAGGAGGCCGAGGAGGCCGAGGTCGGGGACGCGCACCGGGCCTCTACTACGCGCAAATTCGTCGCGGGGAAATCACGTAGAACCCGCTTGCGCGAGCACCCCCCAGCTGCGACGCTTCGGGAGATCCGTCACCGCGTGGTCTCACCCACGGGAGGGCCTTCCATGAATACGAGCCGACGTCTTCGTCCGGGCGTTCTCGCGATCGGCCTCGCGCTCGTCGCCGCGGTCTCGGGGCGCGCCGAGGCCCGCACCGTCGTCTTCGCCGAGACGTGGGAGAACGGAACGGTGACCTGGCGCACCCAGGCGAACAACGGCGGCGACTGCAAGGGCTGGCCCCAGTGCCCCATCCCCGGCGCGACAGCCGCGATGCCCGCGGGCATGGCCGCGAACCCGATCGTCATCCGTGACCAGGCGGGCGGCACGTGCAGCGGGAAGTACCTCCACGTCCCGTGGCAGGTCGCGGGCGCGAACGACGGTGGCAAACGTCGTCGTCACCGGCGGCGTGAACAACGGCGGCGACATCCGCCGGAACGCTCAGTTCAAGGTCACTCCGGGCGATCGGCTCTGCATCGTGGCATGGGTGCGCTCGACGCCCGAGCCGGTCGGGGGGAGCTGGGCGGGGCCCTATCTGGGCATCAACTACACCGGTGCACACGGCATCGTGGACGCCGGGCACAACCACGGCACCCACTGGGTGATCGGACCGCCTCCCTTCGACCACGACACGGCGCCCGACATGAACTGGCCGCTCACCAGGCGCCAGAGCTACCCCAACCTGGCGAAGATCATCCAGGACGGCAAGTGGCACCGCTACAAGACCGACTTCGTCGTCGGCACGAACCCCTACGACACGGCCGATCAGCGCCGCTTCTCCCCGGAGCTCGGCGCCGGTCAGAGCTGGACGACGACCGACACCAACGTCTACGGGCAACCGCGCGTCTCCCTCTTCGGCAAGCCGGGCAACGGCACGGCCGCGTTCCCCTACACGCGCAACGACGTGGCGGAGGTCGAGGTCACGCGCGACGCCGATTTCGGTGACATCTACTTTTACCGCGCCGACGCCGCGCCCGAGCTCGCCTGCCCCCCGGACGCCGAGCTCGACGCGATCCCCTGGGCCTCCGATCACGTGATCTGCGGTGGCACCCGCACGTGCATGGGCGCCGTCGTGCCGGTGCCCGCCTTCAGTGCGCCGGCCGGCCCGCTCGCGGCGGCAGGCAACATGGCGTACACGTGCCTCGGCTGCAACGCTGCGTTCGGCGCCGCGCCGGGGGTCCAGACGTGCGCCGAGACGACACCCTTCTGCCTGAACCCCGCGGCGCCGAAGGGCGGCGATTGCGCGGCCTGCACGAACGACAACGGGGCGGCCCTCGACGCCAAGACGCGCTGCTCGGCCGCGACCCCCCTCTGCAAGCCAGATGGCGGCTGCGGCAAGTGCGCCCTCGACGGCGACTGCGTGAACGCGGGTCCCGAGATCGTGCACCCGGGCCCGAGCTGCAACGGGGCCACCGGCCAGTGCTTCACGTGTCTCGGCGACAACGGGGTCGGGGACCCGGCGGGGGCCTGCACCCCGGGAAGGCCGCGCTGCGACGACGCCACCGGTCTGTGCGGCGTGTGCGCGACCAACGACGATTGCAAGGACCCCGCCGGGAAGAAGGTGCACGGCGGGCCGTTCTGCGACGTCGGGAGTGGCGCCTGCCTCACCTGCGCCAGCGACTTCGGTGCCAAGGTCGGCCCGACCACGTGTCCGCAGGCGACCCCTCACTGCGATGTCGCCGCGGCCGTGGCGGGGATCTGCGGCAAGTGCGCGAAGAACGCGGACTGCGTCAACGCGGCGGGTGCCACGACGCACGTCGGGCCGATCTGCGATCCGACGAAGGGTCTGTGCGCGAAGTGCGACGGCGACCAGGAGGTGTCCCAGGGCCCCTACGGGTGCAAGAGCGACACGCCGACGTGCTTCGTGGAGGGCAGGTGCGCGAAGTGCACGGCCGACGCCGACTGCGTCAACCCGCCAGGTGTGCGGCTGCATGCGAAGGCGAGCTGCAACAAGGGCACCGGGGCCTGCGAGGGCGCGCCCGCCGAGGTCCCGGCGGCCGACGGCACCCGCCGCACGCGGACCATCGGCGGCGAGGAGATCGAGGAGGGCGGCTGCGGCTGCACCGTGCCTGGCGTGTCGTCGCGCGCCGCGCCGATCGGGCTGCTCGGGATCGCCTTCGGGCTCGTGGCTGTGAGGGTGCGCCGCAGGTCACGCTGACCCGCCGGCCGCCCGACCCGCCGGGACTCCATGGTGTAGGCTCGCCGCATGCACACCGCGCGCCTCGACGTCCGGCTCACAGCGAGGATCGTGCGGGCGCGGCCGCTCGAGGATCCCCGGACCGGCGTCCGCGCCTGCGCTGCGTCGGGCGCGATCCTCCGCGACGGCCGGCTGTTCGTCGTCGAGGACGACTCGCTCTCGGCCGCGTGGATCGATCCGGTGACGCTCTCGATCGAGCGGGTGCCGCTCCTCGAGGACGGAGGGCGGCGGGCCAAGGCCGACAAGGCGGACTTCGAGGCCGCGTTCGAGGCCGCGGACGGCGCGATCTGGATCCTGGGATCCGGCGGGACCGCGCGGCGGCGCCGTCTCGTTCGGTTCGATCCCGCGAGCGGAGCGTGCGCGGTGCTCGACGCGAGCGCGCTCTACGCTGCGCTCGCGGCGGGGCTGCCGGTGGCGCCCAACGTGGAGGGGGCGGTGCTCGTCGGGGACGTGGTGCGCCTCTTCCACCGCGCGAACGGCACGGTGGGCGGGGCGAGCGCCTCGTTCGACGTGGCCTTCGCGGACTTCTGCCTCGGGCGTGGCGAGGTGGGTCCACCGTCGTGGTTCGACCTCGGCGGGCTGGCCCGGAGCGGGGCCGGGCACGGCGTGGTGCCGCTCGCCTTCACGGACGCGGCGCCCCTCGGGGACGGCCGCGTGCTCTACCTCGCCGCAGCGGAGGACTCGGACGACGCGATCGCGGACGGCCCGGTGCTCGGCGCCGCTGTGGGAATCGTGGAGGGGGAGGGCGCCCGGTACGCCCTGCTCACGGAGGCGGATGGCGCATCGTCGTTCCGCAAGGTGGAGGGCGTCGCGGTCGTTCCGGGGGGGGCCCGCGCGTGGCTCGTCGTCGATCCGGACGACACGGAGCGAGCCTCGGAGCTGTGCGAGGTCGTGCTGGAGGGGCCGTGGTGAGGTCGAGGAGGATCACGGCCCCGCGAGGGGGTGCGATCGGCGGCGTCCAGGTCGCGCGCGCGTCGTCCCCGCCGCGGCCTCCGCGCAGCGCTCCGCCGCGTCGGTCCACGACGCCACGAGCAGGCGCTCGATCAGGAACTTCCGGAAGGACGCCACCGCCAGAGACTCCGTGCGCACGCTCGTCGTCACGACGCTCACGGGTGTTCCCTTGACGGCGTGGGTCGGGAGGACGCGCTCGATCGCGTGGTGGCTGGGCTGCTCCGTGCAGCGGAAGCTCGGTAGCATCCCGATCCCGAGCCCGGCGGCGACGGCGGCCTGCACGAACGACATCTCGTCCGCGCGGACGCGGCCGTCGACGTGGACACTCTCGTCGCCGTCCGGCCCCGTGAGCTGCCACCGCGCGCCGCCACGCCCCGCACGGAAGAGGACGCAGTCGTGGGCGGCGAGGTCCCCGAGGGTGCGCGGCCGCCCGCGGCGCTCGAGGTACTCCGGCGAGGCGTAGAGCCCGAGCTCGGTCGTCGCCACCTTGCGCGCGACGAGCGAGGAGTCGCCGAGCGCGCCCGCCCGCACGGCGATGTCGATCCCCTCCTCGACGAGGTCGACCCGTCGCCCGCCGAGCGTGAGATCGACGGTGACCTTCGGGTGCGCGGCGAGGTAGTCACGCACGATCCCCGTGAGCATCATGACCGCGATGTCCACGGGCGCGGTGAGCCGCACGACGCCGCGCGGCTCGCTGCCGAGGTTCGCGACGCTCGCGCTCGCGTCGTCCAGCTCGCCGAGGGCGACCCTGGCCCGATCGAAGTACTGCCGGCCCGCGTCGGTGAGGCTGAGCTTCCGCGTCGTGCGCTGCATGAGCAAGATGCCGAGCTCCCGCTCGAGCT
Source organism: Myxococcales bacterium (assembly GCA_005777185.1). GTDB lineage: Bacteria > Myxococcota_A > Polyangia > Polyangiales > Polyangiaceae > SXNL01. Next base: position 11,310 of record SXNL01000061.1, on the reverse strand, counting down.
GCGCGACGCTCCGGCTCACCGATGACTTCGGCAGCTCGAGCGCGCGCGCCGCAGCGGTGAAGCTGCCGGCCTCGACGACGCGGACGAACGCCGTGATGTGGTTGAGATCCATTGTTCTCCTGTAGGCAACGTTGTTTGCGACTACGTGGCACTAATGCTCAATGAGCAACAACTTACGTTCCCCGGGTCTCGTCGACAAGGAGGTTCTCCCATGAGCTCGTTTCTCTCGAAGGCGCCCACTGCGGCGCGTGTGGTGCTCGGTCTCTCGTTCCTGGTGTTCGGCCTGAACGGCTTCTTCCACTTCATCCCTCAGCCGCCCCCCGCGGGCGGGGCGCTCGCGTTCCTGGGCGGCCTCGCGAGCGCGAGCTACTTCTTCCCGCTGCTGAAGGGCACCGAGGTGCTCGCGGGCGCGTTCCTGCTGTCGAACCGCTTCGTGCCGCTGGCCTTGACCGTGCTCGCGCCGGTGCTCGTGAACATCGCCGCGTTCCACCTGTTCCTCGCGCCGTCGGGCGCGGGCCTCGCGCTCGGGCTGGTCGCGCTCGAGGTGTTCCTCGCGTGGGCGTACCGCGGGGCGTTCCGGGCTGTGCTCGCGGCCCGCGCGCTCCCGGCGCCGGTGTCGGGAGCAACTCTCCACGAGGTGCGCGCGGCCGCGCAGTGATGTCGGCCGTCCGCGGACCGCGGTCGGGGGCCGCGGTCCGTCAGGTATACCTGGGTGTACTCGCGGCGGGCCGGCGGCGGCGCTACTTCGGCGCCACCGTCGGCGCGCACGTCGAGACGCCGGCGCCGACGATGTGGAAGCCGATGCCGCGCATGTACGACGTGTCGAGGCTCCTGTCCGACGGCCGGTACCGCGTCACGTTCGTCGTCGTCGACGCGCCCGTGCCGGTGGCCGTGTAGAAGTAGAAGTCCCCGCCCCAGAACGAGAACGCGAACATGGGGGCCTGCGGCGTCTCGAGCTTCGTCAGCGAGACGCGATCGGAGAAGGCCGACGTGGCCTTGTCGACCTGCGCGAGGGCGAGCGGGCTGCTGATGAGGAAGCCGAAGAGTCGACCGTCGCCGGTGCCGGTGAGCTCGAGGTCCACCGACTCCTTGAGGTCCGCCACGGGGAGGAGCTGCTGCTTGACGAGGTCGACCTTCACGAGTGCGGCCCGGAGCGGCGTGCTCCCCTCGCCGATCACGTAGAGCGACTCCTGGTCGGTCGCGGCGTCGTTCGTGGAGAAACCCATCCCGCCCATCGAGCCCCGGATCGACGTCGGGACGCAGGATGCGGTCGCCGTGTCGACCTTGAAGATCGTGTCCTCGCCGATGCCGACGCCGGCGTCCTCGCGCATGTTGACCCAGGCGACGGCCTTTCGGTCGACGGCCATGGAGATCGGGATGAACCGCTTGGCGCCGAGGCGGCAGTTGAGGGCGCCGATCTTCGTGAACTTCTTGGCCGCGGGCGCGAAGGAGTGGAGGTCGCCCTCCAGCGAGAGGACGTACACCAGCTTGGCGGCCTCGGCGCAGCCGCTCTGGTTGGACGCCGCGTCGGTCGTCCCCGTCCCGAAGGTGCCCCCGCTCGATCCCGCGCCGCCGTCCGCGGCGGGCGCGGGCGCGTCGAAGCTGGAACGCGAGGCCGTGCTCGAGCAGGCGACGAAGGCGAGCGTCACGACGGGGAGGGAGAGAACGGACGTGCGGAAAGCGGGGAGCATCGCGGCCTCCAGGAGCGAGCGGGGGTGGTAGCACGCGAGGGCCTGATGCGCGAGGGACCCGACCCGGCGCCGTTCAGCCGTCTCGAACGGGTCGCAACCCGCGCACGAACCCCGCCACGATGTCCGCCAGGCCCTTCGGATCGTCGAGGTGCGGGCAGTGAGCCATCCCCTCCGGCTCCACGAAGGTGGTGTGCGCCGGGAGCGCGCGACGGAAGAACGCGAGGCTCTCCCTCGGTAGGAGGCGCTCGGACTTCCCCCACACGAGGAGGATCGGCACCTCGAGGCGCGCGAGATCCTCCGCGCGGAGGGTGTCCTCCGCCCTCGTCGTGCGCAGGAAATCGAGGATCACCTCCCGGTCGAACATGCGGCGGATCTCGGGTGCGAGCAACGTCGAGTACCAGGGGCGGCGGTGGTACAGCTTGTCGAGGAAGGCGCGCGTGTCGCCGTTCGAGCGCATCCTGAAGTGCGCCAGCACCTCCTGCAAGTCCGCCTCCGCCATGGCCGCCCCGCCCGGCGAGACGAGCACGAGCGCGCGCACCCGCTCCGGCCGCTCGAGGGCGTACTTGAGCGAGAACGCCCCGCCGAGCGAGCTCCCGTAGAGCACGAAAGGCTCCTTCATGTGGCGATCGAGTCCCTCCTTCGTCGCCGCGAAGAGGGCGTCCGGCGTCACGCTCGCGCGCGGGGGGTCGGACCAGCCGTGGCCGATCATGTCCGGGGCGACGAGGCGCTCGACGTGGGGCGCGAGGTGCACGAGCAGCCGCCCGAACGCCGTCGCGGTGGAGCCGAAGCCGTGCATGACGACCATCGTCGGGCCGCGCCCGCTCCCCTTGCCGTCGTAGAGGTGCATCCTCCCCAGCCCCGTCTCCACCCAGTCGCTGCGGAGTCCCTTCCTCGCGAGCGCGAGGCGGCCCATCTTCTCGAGCGCCGGGAGCATGAAGGGTTGCATGCGCCGCACCCCACAGGTGTACCGCAACTCCGGGTATGCTCGCCCGGATGATCACCACCAACCTCCGCGCCGAGGGGGAGCTGCGGCTCCGGTACGAGGACATCAGCCAGGAAGGCCGCATCCGCCTCGAGGCGCTCACCTCCAGCGTGGGCGTGGTCTGGCGGGTCATCGGCAAGGAGCCCTCCGCGCGCGAGATCTACAAGCAGGGCATCATCGCGATCCTCGTCCGGTTCGACATCGAGGGGACGTCCGGCCCGTTCGCGGTCGAGCGCTCGCTCTGCGTGACGGGGTCCTCCGATCTGGGCCACGTCGTCGACGCGGCGGGGGCCGTGTCGCACCTCCTCCTCGACATCTCGACGGAGCTCCACGGGCCGGCGGGCCGCACCAACCTCCCGCCCCCCGACAACGCCGGTACGACCGTGCTCGCGGGTCGCGTCCATGCTCGCCATGTCTTCACGCGCCCCTTCGGCCCACCCGAGGCGCGAAAGGTGCTTTCCATCGGACCCGAAAGCTGGGTCCCTCCCGCGCGAAGGGACTGGACGGCCGCCTCCGCGCTCCTGGAGCTTCCGCCCGGCGCGAGGTGGCTGTCGGACGCGTTCACGCTGGACCCCGTGCCCCTCGTGCTCGGCTCCGTCCACACCGACTCCAACCAGCACGTCAACTCCCTCGTGTACCCGCGCTTCTTCGAGGACGCCGTGCTCCGCGCACTCCATGAAGCCGGGCGCCCGCGCACGGTCCACGCCCAGCGTACGTCCGTCGGATACCGGAAGCCGGCCTTCGCCGGCGACGTGCTGCGGCTTGCGATCCGCCTCTTCGACGCGCCAGCGGGGCTCGGCGCCGTGGGCGCCTTCGCCGACGCGGGCGATCGCGATCTGGCGCATGCGAGGGTGTGCGTCCGGACGTTCCTCGGGTGAGTCCTTCGGGGGTGCCCCGGTGACTCGCGTCGGCGTTCGGCTTCGTGTACCCTACACGAGCCGCTTTTTCGCACGCGCCGCCCCAAGGGAGGGGACCATGCCGAGGACCAAGGATCGTGGGAAGTCACGCGTCGGCCGGAAGCTCATCGCGCTGGGAGGCGTGGTGGTGCTCATCGCCTGCGGGCAGTCGGACGACGCGACGCGCGCCCCCTCCGCGGAGCCGCGTGTCCTCGACGCCCCGCCGGAGCGCCTCGTCACGCGCGAGGACGAGGCGACGGCGCGGGCGCTCGTCCGCGACGTGAGCCGCCGGATCCCGCCCACCGCGGAGACGGTGGACGCGATCCGGGCCGGCGTCTTCCGGTCGGTTCCCGGCGCCACGTTCGAGCGCGTCGCCGGCGGTGGGCTACGTCTCGTGTCGCGCGGCAGGGCCGACGCCTCGAGCGACGCTCGCGCGCCCGGGACCCGTGCCGAGGCGGTGTTCGGCGCGACGGGACGCGAGGGTGTCACCGTCTCCGTGGCGGCACGGCCGGACGCCTGGATCCGTGTCGTGCCCCGCGACGGGTCCGCGACGACCACGCGCGCCGTCGCCGACGGGCTGGTCGTCTACCGGCAGATCTGGGCCGGAGCCGACGCCGTCTACGCGGCGGACGGCGAGCGCGTCGAGGAACACCTCGACCTCGCCGACCCGGCCGCGGCGAGCGCGGTCCGGTACGACGTGGAGCTCGGCCCCGAGGTCGCCGGTCTCCGCGTCGACGGGAGCGGCATGGGCCTCGAGGCCCACGACGCGAAGGGAAGGACGCTGCTCCGCGCACCGATGCCCGAGGGCGTGGACGCGCGCCGCAAGCCCGTTCGCGGCCGCCTCGTGGCCGCCCGCACGTCGTCGCGCTCCTTCACGATCACGCTCGAGCTCCTGACGCGCGATCCGGCCTTCCCGGTGCTCCTCGATCCGAGCTGGGCGGGCACGGGCGTCATGATGACCTCGCGCGGCTTCAACGCGTCGGTCGTCCTCGCGACGGGAAGGGTGCTGGTCTCGGGCGGGCTCGCGGGGGCCGTCGCCCTCTCGAGCGCGGAGCTCTACGATCCGGCGACGAACACGTTCAGCGCCACGGGCGCGATGACCAGCGCGCGCGGTCGCCACACGCTGACGCGGCTCGACTCCGGCAAGGTCCTCGTCGTCGGCGGCACGGACGGCGCCGGGCCCGTCGCCACCGCCGAGCTCTACGATCCCGACGGCATGGGCACGTTCACGGCCACGGGGGCCATGGCCGTCGCCCGCCAGTCCCACGCAGCCGCGCTCCTCGGCTCCGTGGCCGATCGCGTCGTCTTCGTCGCGGGAGGGTTCGACGGCACGAACGTGCTCGCGAGCGCCGAGCTCTACACCCCGGGCACGGGCGCCTTCACGACGACCGGCTCGATGTCCACGCCGCGCCAGTTCGTCGGGGCGACACGGCTCGGCACGGGGAAGGCTCTGCTCGCGGGCGGGTACGACGGCGTGAGCTACCTCTCGACCGCGGTGCTGTACGATCCCGGCGTCGGGACCTTCTCGGCGACCGGCTCGATGGCGAAGGCCCGCGCCTTCGCTCCACCCGTGATGCTCGGGACGGGCAAGGTCCTCGTCGGGGGCGGCTACAACGGCGCTCCCGTCCAGAACGCCGAGCTGTACGATCCTGCGCTGGGCACGTTCGCCGCGACCGGATCCCTGACGGCGGGCCGGTACAACCACACCGCGACGCTCCTCAACATCGGCAAGGTCCTCTTCGCGGGCGGCGACGGCGCGCTCGGCGCGGTCAACACGGCCGAGCTGTACGACGTGGCGGGCGGCACGTTCGCCGCGACGAGCACCCTCGCCTCGACGCGCGACAACCACAGCGCGGCGCTCCTCCCGACGGGGCGCGTCCTCGTCGCCGGCGGATACAACGCCATCGGGATCGTCCTGTCGAGCGGCGAGATCTACGATCCGTGCAACGCGGGTTTCGCGGGCCCCAGCTGCCAGTACTCGAACGCCGTGACCTGCAACGCGCAAGGCGTGGCGCAGAACGACGGGAGCTGCGTGTGCAACGCCACGTACGCGGGGCCGAACTGCCAGTACTCGAACGCTGTGACCTGCAGCGCGCACGGGGTGGCGCAGGGCGACGGGAGCTGCGTGTGCAACGCCACGTACGTGGGCACCAACTGCCAGTTCGGGGACGCCACCACGTGCAACGCGCACGGCACGGCCCTGGCGGACGGCACGTGCACGTGCGCCGCGACGTACGCTGGCGCGAACTGCCAGCACAGCGACGCTGTGACGTGCAATGGGCGCGGCACAGCCCAGGCGGACGGGTCGTGCAGCTGCCAGGCGACCTACGCCGGGAACAAGTGCCAGTACGGGGACGCCACCACCTGCACCGGCCACGGGACGGCGCAGAACAACGGTACCTGCGTCTGCCTCGCGAACTTCGCCGGCGCGAACTGCGCCGCGTGCGCGCCGACCTTCGCGGGCCCCGTCTGTCAGTACTCGAACGCGATCACGTGCAACGACAACGGCGTGGCCCAGTTCGCGGGCACCTGCGCCTGCAACGCGACGTACGCGGGCCCCGTCTGTCAGTACTCGAACGCGGTCACGTGCAGCGGTCACGGGACGGCCCAGAACAACGGGACGTGCGTGTGCCTCGTCAACTGGGCGGGCGCGAACTGCACCGTGTGCGCAGCCGGCCACGTGGGGGTGGACTGCCAGTACTCGAACGCGGTCACCTGCAACGCGCACGGCACGGCGCAGGCCGACGGCACCTGCATCTGCAGCGCCACGTACGCCGGGCCCGCCTGCCAGTACGGGGACGCGACCACGTGCAGCGGTCACGGTGTCGCCCAGAACAACGGGACGTGCGTGTGCGCGGTGGGCTGGGCGGGCGCGAGCTGCTCGGTCTGCGCGACAGGGTACGGCGGCCCGGCGTGCCAGCCGTGCCTCGCCTGCCCGGCAGGCACCTACGAGGCCGCCACGTGCCTGGCCACCACGACGCCTACCTGCGCGCCCTGCGACGCGACCTGTACCAGGTGCAGCGGTGCCGGTCCGGCGAAGTGCACCGAGTGCAACACGGGCCGCTTCCTCCAGGGGGGGGCGTGCAAGGTCTGCTCGAACTGCCCGGTCAAGACCTACGAGTCCGGCGAATGCACGCCCACCGCCGACACCGCTTGCTCGCCCTGCGATACCTCGTGCACGCTGTGCACGGGCCCGCTCGCGAGCCACTGCAAGACGTGTGCGGCCGACCAGTACCTCCAGAAGGGGATCTGCCGCGACTGCAGCACGTGCACGGCGGGCACGTACAAGACGGCCGCGTGCACGCTCGTCACCGACTCGGAGTGCCCGAAGTGCGAGCCAGGCTCCTACAGCACCACCAAGGAGGCGACCTCGTGCACGCTCTGCGAGGCGGGCACGTCGCAGAGCGCGCCCGGGCAGACGGCCTGCTCCCCCTGCGTCCCCGGTCAGTTCGCCGCCAAACCCGGCGCGAAGTCCTGCACGCTCTGCGAGCCCGGATCGTCGTCGTCGCCCGGCGCGACCGAGTGCAAGAAGTGCCCCGCGAACACCTTCGCGGCGCTCGGCGGCGCCCCCGAGTGCTTGCCGTGCCCCGCCCGCGCGACGTCCGAGCCGGGATCGACCGCATGCAAGGCCTTGCCTCCGGCCGCTGACTCCGGCGTCGAGGAAACGAAGGGCGAGACCGCGGCCGTCGTCTCATCCGTGCAGGATCGCTCGAGCGGCTGCTGCAAGTCGGCCAGCATCTCGAGTCAGCCGTCGCGCCTGCGAGGTGACGCCGCGATGGTCCTCGGGGTCGTCGGGTGGTTCTTCGGGCGCGGTCGGCACCGCCGACGACGCGGGTGATCCGTCAGACGCCGCCGTCGAGCAGGATGCTCCGGCCGGTGACGTAGGTGTTGGACTGCGCCAGCCACGCGACGACCTCGGCGATCTCCGCGAAGGTGCCGTAACGCTTCGCTCCCGAGTGCTTCAGGTACTCCGCGCGCACCTCCTCCGGGACGAGCGCCGAGATGCCGCCCTCGAGGATGCCGGGCGCCACCACGTTGACCCGGACGTTCGAGGGCCCGAGCTCCTTCGCGAGGGCGCGGGCGATGCCGGCGAGGGCCGCCTTGGACACTGCGTACGGCGCGGTCGTCGGCACGCTCTTCTCACCGTCGATCGATCCCAGGAGCACCACGTTCCCCCCGCGGCCACGCATGAGCGGCGCCGCATGCTTCACGGCGAAGAACGCGCTCTTGACGTTGACCGCCATGAGGCGATCCCACCCGGCGTCGTCGACCTCCTGGACGCGATCGAAGCGCGCCGGCGAGACCGTCGACGCGATCGCGATCGCGTGGACGAGCGCGTCGGGAGGGCCCCCGAGCGCCGTGACGAGCGCGTCGATCGCGCGCTCCACGTCACCCGGACGTGTCGCGTCGAGCGGCGCGACGACGCAGCCGAGCTCGGCCTCCAGGGCACGCGCGCGCGCCTCGCCGCGATGAAACGTCAGCCCGACCCGCATGCCCGCGGCCGAGAGCCTCCTCGCGATGACGCCGCCGAGGGCGCCGGAACCCCCAAGCACGATGGCACGCCCGTCGGTCACCGTCGGGAAGTAACAGGAAACCACGCGTAAACACACGACAAAGCGCCACTAATGTCCGACATGGTAATATAAGCACTTGCATGCACCTACATCAGTGCTACGCCTCCTGCATGTTGACCCGCAGCCTCCCCATCGCCGCCGTCGCCTGTGCCCTCTCCCTCGCGACCGCCGCGTGCACAGCCGAGACGGGATCCGGTGAGGAGGAGCTCGGGTCGGATGGCGCCGAGCTCACGAGCACCGTCCAGCTCGGCTCTGCCGGCCGGAAGACCTCGTACACGTTCCGCACCACGACCACGCGCGACGTCGTGCTCGCGATCGACTGCCGGCCGCCCGGCAACCCGGACGCCCTCGGCCCCGTGTTCTCGCTCAGCGCGCCCACGCTCCCGGGGATGGCGAGCGCGTCGGATCCGCCGCGCGCCGGCGCCTTCACGTGGGCCGGCCGCGTCGCCGCGGGGTCTCACAGCATCACGTTGACGAGCCTGGGCGAGGTCGCCACCTGCACCGTGAGGACCACCAACGTCCCCGCCTCCGCCACGTGCCGCAGCCGCAAGGCCTGGCGCTCGCCGAACATGAACCACACGCACCTCGCCGTCGGGGCCGACGCGTCTCCCGACTGGGAGGCCTTTCCTGCCTCGGGAAACCACTGGGGGGCGTGGGCGATGTGGGGGCAGGACTACGCGAAGCCCGTCAAGAAGGGCTTCCTGCTCCACAACCTGGAGCACGGCGGCCTGGTGTTCTCGTACAAGTGCGCGAGCGCGACCGAGAGCGCGGCGTGCCGCGACGCACACGACAAGCTGCTCGCGCTGGCCGAGTCGCTCGGCGAGCGTCGTGTCCTCATCACGCCCGATCCGACGCAGCCCGAGATGTTCGGCGTCCGCGGCTGGCGCTGGGCCTACACGTCGGCCTGCCTCGACCCGGCGAGCGCCCGCTCCTTTGCAGCCACCCGCTTCAACCGCGGCCGCGAGGACATCGACGCCGACCCGCCCATCCCCTACGATCCCACGACGCTGACCGTCCCCTGCCGCAACCTCATGGCGGCGCCGGATTCCTGCAACTAGTTCCGTCCGCCAGAGGTTCGACCCGGGTTGGCCCGTGGGCTGCTCTCTGTCCGCCCGTTCCCGTCCCCGTTCCCGTCCCCGATCTACGCGGGTCCCTCGAGAACTCGGGCGAGCTTGAGGAGCATCGAGACCACTCGCTCGAGCGCGGCCTTGCCCTCCTGCTGTCGCTCAGGCGTGATGAGCTCGAGGCGTCCGGTCCCGAGCCCGCCGGATCCCGAGGAAGGCCCGACCCCATCGCCCCGTACAATCGTGCGCGCACCCCGGGAATATCCGGTAATTTCCTCCTGTTGGCTGGCACGCTCCGAAGGGGACCTCATTTGATCATGGCAACCCGTCGTGCTGGGCCTTAAACCGGATGCCGTGGGAAACGGCACCGCAGCGACCGAGGAGCTCAGGCGCGCGCTGGCGGCCGAGGAGGGTGGGCGCCGCTGGCTCCGTCGCCTCGGCGTCGCAATTGCGATCACGATCGCGATCGGGGGCGGCCTCGTGTGGCGTGCCAAGCACAAGCCCGCCCCGCCGGCGAAGTACCTCTCGCAGGAGATCGTCGTCGGCGACGTCGCCGAGAAGGTCCAGGCGACGGGCGCGGTCCAGCCGCTCCTGCAGGTCAACGTGGGCTCGCAGGTCAACGGCCGCGTCACCCGCGTGCTCGTGGACTTCAACTCGTCCGTGAAGAAGGGCGACATCCTCCTCGAGATCGACCCCACCCTCTACGGCGCGCAGGTCACCCAGACCCAGGCGCAGATCCAGGCCGCCCGCGCCCGGCTCGAGAGCGCGAAGGCGAGCCACGCGGTCGCGCGCGTCAACTACGAGCGCACGCAGAAGCTGGCCGCCCAGAGCCTCGCTTCCCGCGCCGAGCTCGATCAGATGAAAGGCCAGTTCGACATCTCCGGCGCCGAGGTCGCGTCGGCTCAGGCGCAGATCGGGTCCATCGAGGCGCAGCTCACGCAGTCGATCAGCAACGTGGGCTACACGAAGATCTACTCCCCGGTGGACGGCGTCGTCGTCTCTCGACTCGTGGATCCGGGCGCCACCGTGGTGGCGAGCTTCCAGAGCGCGACCCTGTTCGTGATCGCCCAGGATCTCCGCAAGATGCGGGTGATGGCGGATGTCGACGAGGCCGACGTGGGCAAGCTCAAGGAGGGGATGGAGGCCGAGGCCCAGGTCGACGCGTTCGTCGGCGAGATCTTCCGCGGCAAGGTCAGCCAGGTGCGCTTCTCACCCAACGCCGTGCAGGGCGTGGTCACGTACTCCGCGATCGTCGAGGTCGACAACGCGGAGGAGAAGCTCCGCCCCGGGATGACCGCCACGGTCACCATCAAGACCCGCGAGGTGAAGAACGTCCTCAAGGTCCCCAACGCCGCGCTCCGCTACAAGCCCTCCCCGCCTACGACCCCGGAGGGCAAGCCCATCCCGCAGCCGCCCGATCCACCGCTCGGGAAGGGCACGGGCCGCGTGCACCTGCTCCTGGCCGAGAAGCGCGGCGACGAGAAGGCCGACAAGCGCGTCGTCCCGATCGGCATCACCGACGGCCTCTTCACGGAGCTCCTCCCGGGGGCCCTCGAGAAGGGCCAGAAGGTCGTGACCGACGAGAACGAGGCCGAGGAGGCCAAGAAGAAGAAGGGCAAGCTCTTCTGACGACAGCGCGCGCCGCGCGAGGGAGTTTTTCGTGACCGAGCGAGAGCCGCTCATCGTCCTGGATGGCGTGACGAAGGACTACGAGTCCGGGGCGGGGGTCGTGCGCGCGCTGAAGAAGCTGGATCTGGTGATCGAGCCTGGCGAGTTCGTCGCGATCGTGGGCACGAGCGGCTCCGGGAAGAGCACCCTCATGAACATCCTCGGATGCCTCGATCGGCCGACGACCGGCACGTACGCGCTCGCGGGCGTGGACGTCGGGGGGCGCTCCAACGACGCGCGGGCGATCGTGCGGAACCGGCTGATCGGGTTCGTCTTCCAGGGCTTCAACCTCCTGCCGCGGACGACCGCGCAGGAGAACGTGGAGCTGCCGCTGCAGTACCGAGGCGTCGGCCTCCGCGCGCGCGAGAAGAAGGCGCTCTGGGCGCTCGACGCGGTGGGCCTCGCCGATCGCGTGCATCATCCACCCAATCAGCT
>SXNL01000060.1 GCA_005777185.1 Myxococcales bacterium | reverse complement strand
CGCGCGGCGACGCTCCGCGCGGCGACGCTCCGCGCGGCGACGCTCCGCGCGGCGACGCTCCGCGCGGCGACGCTCCGCGCGGCGATGCTCCGCGTGGCGATGCTCCGCGTGGCGATGCTCCGCGCGGCGACGCCCCGGGGGGCGAGGGACAGGCGCAGATCTTCGTCGGCGCTGGCCGGCGCGACGGCGTGACCGCGAGCGACGTGGAGACGCTCCTCGTCACGCGGGGCGGCCTCACGGCGGACCAGGTGCTGCAGGTCCGCCTCCGCGACCGCAACGCGTTCGTGACCATTCCCGGGGATCGTGTCGACGAGGTCGTTCGCGCGCTCGACGGGACCACGTTCGCGGACCGCGCGATCCTGGTCGAGCGAGCCCGAGCGCGCTGATCCTGCGTCACTGTTCTTTTCTGCTCTCGTTTCAACGAGGCAGGCGCGTCTCCCCGCGCTTGAGGGCGCCGGGGAACGCGGCTACCGTGTGAGGCATGTCTGCGCACGCTGCGCCGGTGCAGGGCGGCGCGAACCTCGCGGGTTCGACACACGCCACGCTCCGGCAGGTCCTCGATCGGCGATTCGCGGAGGGCCGCGCCTTCTCGCTCGCCGAGGCGATCTGCTTCGTCGTGCCGCTCGCGATGGACGTGAAGGCACGACATGACCGCGGCGAGCTGCTCTTCCTTCACCCGTCCTGCGTCGTGGTCGGCCCGACGGGCGTCGTCTCGGTCGAGCCGCGTCTCGCGGTCGCCCCCTCCCACCCGCGCGACGTGTCCTCGATGCCGCCCGAGCTGGTGGCCGCCGGCGGGAGGACGGGCGGCAACGCCCGCGCGAGCGTCTTCTCGCTCGGCGCGATCCTGTACGAGGCCGTGACGGGCTCGCACATCGGGCCTGGCATGCCCCGCCCGTGCGAGGTCGATCCGAACTCGCCCGAGGCGCTCGAGGTGCTGCTCGCCAAGGCGCTCGTGGCCGATCCCTCCCACCGGCCGGATGACCTCGGGGCCCTCGCGTCCGCGATGCACCACCTCGTGCCCGCCTCGCCCAAGAGCGTCCCTCCGCCGCCGGCCGACGAGTCCACGCTCGACGGCGGCAACTTCGAGCTCGACGTGCGCCTCTCGATGCTCCCGCCCCACGAGGCGAACCCCGGCGGCCCGTCGTCGCACGGCCGGAGGGCGCCGCAGGATCCGTTCGGCAACGTGATCCAGGCGCCAAACCAGGCGCCCCGCATCGACGCCACGACGCAGCTCGCGCAGCTCAAGGCGCGCCTCGAGGCCGATCCGCGCCCCCGCTACGTGGTCAACAAGGACAAGATGGACCACGGGCCCTTCACGGCGGTGGAGCTCCTCCGGCAGGTCGGCACGAGCGCCTTCCTCGGCAGCGACGTGCTCCGCGACGAGCTCTCCGGCCAGTCGCGGCTCATCTCCGAGTGGGAGGAGTTCGCCGTCTTCGCGGAGCACGCGCGGCTGACGCGCGACGCGGCCGCCGAGAAGAAAGAGGTCAAGCAGCTCGAGCGACAAGAGCGCCAGAGCGGCATCATGAAGTACGTCGCGGGCGCCGGCGTGGCGCTTGTCATGGCCGGCGGGCTGACCGCCTTCGTGGTGCACAAGGTCGGCTCGCGCGCCGAGGGCGCCAGCGTGGTCAACGATCCGAACGCGACGGACCTGACCTTCGACGGCGGGCTCGTCGTCAAGCGGAAGGCGACGGGGCGGCTCGGCGGTGGTGGGGGCGGAGGGGGCGGCGGCGCGGCCTCGTTCTCCGGCGGGATGAGCTACGAGGCCGCGATCGCGTCGAACAACCAGGAGATGAACATCGGCGGCGCCGCCGGGGGCCCCGACCTGACGAACGGTCAGCTCGCCGCGCCGATGCGAAACGCCGCCTTCATCAGCGGCTGCGGCGCACCGGACGACATGAAGGTCACGGTCCGCGTCGCGATCCGCCAGGGCCGCGCCGTGGGCGTCTCGGTCACCACCAACCCCGGGAACGCGGGCGTCGCCGCGTGCGTCGACCGGCACGTACGAGGCCTCGGGTGGCAGCCGCACCCCAAGATGGACTCGTTCACGACCACGTACTGATCGTCGAGCCACCTCGCGCGGACCTCACCCTCCCGGCCTCCCTCTCGCTGAAGCTGAGCACTGGGCTCATCTCCGAGCCAGTCGAGCATCTGGGGCACCCGGGGTGCCCCGAGTGAAGATGAGCCCAGTGCTCAGCGCAGCTGGCAACCAGGTCAGGGCTGGCCGGGGGCCTTGAGCACGCAGGCGGGGCCCGCGGGCGGGGGCAGCCCCATGAAGCAGTACGAGCCGGGAAGACAGTCGAAGTCGGTCGCGCAGGGGAAGGCGCACTTCCCGGCCGCCACGTTGCACTTGTGCGTGATGCACACCGTGTCGTTCTGGCAGGGCGTCGCGTGCGCGGCCGGCGTCGCGAGCTGGGGCTGCGCGGGCATCGGCTGCCCCGGGTAAGGCTGGTTCGGCTGCGGCGGGTAGGGCTGGTTCGGCTGGTTCGGGTTGTTCGGCTGGTTCGGCTGGTTCGGGTTGTACGGCTGGTTCGGGTTGTACGGCTGGTTCGGTGGCTGGCCGACGTTCGCCTGTGTGGCGGGCGGGGGATCGTCCTTCTTGCAGGCGATGACGATGCACGCGATGAGGGTGCTCGCGACCAGAACGGGAACCTTGCGCATACGAACCTCCGGGAGGAATGGCGAGGAACACTCGCCCGAAAAAAGTGAAGCGTCCGGGTTGGACGGCGGCCATTTCCGCTGCATGCAAGGAGTACCGGGCATGGCCCGGCCCCGTCAAAGAAAAGAAGTCCTCGCGGCAATCCTGAGAGGAAGCGGACCGCGCGCTGCATGCTGCGGGCGCCGACGGCGAGGAAATGCGGTAAGGCCTCGCCTTCGATGCGCCTCGTGAACGGTCCTGCCCTCGCGCCCCTTACAGCCGCGATCGCGCTCGCGACGGCGTGCGCGCGCCGCGAGCCACCGACGTGGGGCGAGGGGGATCCCGCCGTCGCGCCGCTCGCCTCCTCGGTGGCCGCACGCGCGATGGCAAGCCCTGTCGACGACGCGGGCGCGCCGACGAGACGCGCGCCGAGGGACGCGGGGCGACGCGACGACGCCGACGAGATCGGGGCCCTCCCGCAGACCCGCGACCGCCCCGGGCACTCCGAGGGGCTGGAGAGGCGGACGCGCGCGCTCTGGGACGCGATCGTGGAGGACGACCCCGACCGCGCCATGCCCTTCTTCTTCCCCGTCGGAGCCTACGAGCAGGTGAAGGCCATCCCCTCCCCCGCCTCCGACTGGCGGCGCCGTCTCGTCGCCGCCTACGCGCGGGACATCCACACGCTGCACAAGCGCCTCGGAAAAGGCCGCGACCGCGCCGTCTTCCAGACCCTCGAGATCCCCGAGGAGCGGGCGCGCTGGGTCGAGCCCGGCGAGGAGTCCAACAAGGTCGGCTACTACCGCGTGTATGGTACACGTATCCACTGGGAGGCCGACGGAGAGCCCCGCTCGTTCGAGGTCGCCTCGCTGATCTCCTGGCGCGGCGAGTGGTTCGTGGTCCACCTGGCCGGCTTCAAGTGACCGGCGGCGGCGAATCACGTTTACTTCCCCGGACGCGATGGGGTACGCGTGTCCTCGCGGGCTGATAGCTCAGTCGGTAGAGCTGCGGACTTTTAATCCGTAGGTCCCGGGTTCGAGTCCCGGTCGGCCCACCACGAGATCAGATCAGCCACCCGACCCGCAGGAGGCCGAGCGCCGGCAGCGGCACGCGGCCCGCGGTGGAGAACACGTCCGCGACCTTGCCCTTCACCTCCATGGTCTGCCCGCCGGCCGCCGCCGTGACGTGGGACTCACGCGCCGCCACGGGCACGACGACGCCGAGATCCGCACCGAGCATGAGCCCGACGTCCCACTTCCAGAGGAAGCCGATCTCTGGCCTGACGTACACCGACGATAGCTCCGCGCGCACCTGACCCGGCGCGGAGACGCCGTAGCCCGTGAACCTCTGGTCGAGCGTGGCCTCGAGGTGCGCGTACCCGATCCCCGCGCCGAGGAAGAGCGCGCCCTTCAGGGGGTACACGCGCGCGCTGGCCTCCGCGGAGTAACGGGTGACGCGGGCGCCGTGCGGCACGCCCGGGACCCTCATGCTGGGAACGGTCCCGATCTGGAGGCCGGCGCCGAGGATGCGCTGGTAAATCATCACGGCGCCAGCCTCGATCCCGCCGGGCACGCCGACGCCGACCAGAGGGCCCGCGCGCAGATCACGCGGGGGCTTGTCGGCCCGGTCCTTCTTCCCGGGGGGTCGGCCCGCCACGCCGACCCTGAACCCGGTGAGCGATGCGGGTCGGCTGTCGGCCGCCGGCTGTGCGCTGTCCGCGGTCGGCTGTCCGGTGTCCGCCGTCCGCTCCCGGACCTCGGCTGCCGGCTGTGCGCGGTCCGCCGCCGGCTGCGCGCCGTCCGCCGCCGGTTGTGCGCCGTCCTCGACTCCCTCGTCGGCGTGGGCCGTGCGGGCGGCGAGCGCGGCGGGGAGTACCAGGAGCGCGATCCATCTCTTCATCCGGGCCACGGAACGACCGGCGCGGCACGCGATGAGAGCCAGCTTTCGCACTCCGGGACGCGGCGGGGCGCTTTCCTTCGCGGCGCGATGGACGGATACTCGCCTCATGGACCTCCGGAGCGCCGTCGTCGTCGCCACGCTCGCGCTCACCCTCCCCGGCCTGACGGGGTGCCGCTCGCTCACGCGTCTGATGACGCGAAAGGCGACGGAGAAGGCCCTCGAGGAGAGCTCCGGCGCGAAGGAGGTGACGCTCGAGAAAGACGGCGTGCGCTTCGAGGGCAAGGAGGGCGAGAAGGTCTCGATCGGCGGAGGCGCGAAGCTCCCCGACGGGTGGCCCGCGTACGCGCCCATCTATCCCGGCGCGAAGCTGCAGATGGCGATCGCCAACCCCGGGCAGAAGGCCAAGATCATCAGCATGGAGACCGGCGACGCGCCCGACAAGGCGCTCGCCTTCTACAAGGACAAGCTGACGGCCGAGGGCTGGACCGTGGCGACCACGCTCGACCTCGGCGACACGCACCAGACCAGCTTCGAGCGGCCGAAGAGCGCCGGCGCGACCGCGTCGGTGATGGCCACCGCGACCGAGGGGGCGAAGACGATGGTGACCGTCTCCATCGTCGAGTAGGATCGACGCCCCGACAGGGAGGCATCTCGTGAACGACGTCGACAAGATCGTTGCGCTCCTCCGGAGCGACGCCGTGGAGCGGAGGATCGCTGCGGCGATCGTCCTCGGCGAGCTTCGCCCGAAGAGCGCGGAGGCGGCGCTCGCGCTCGGAGCCGCGCTGGAGGCAGGCATCCCGCTCCTGCAGCTCCACGCGCTCGAGTCCCTCGCACGGATCGGCGCGAAGAGGGCGCTCGCGCGCATCTTCCCCTTGCTGTCGTCGAACGACGCCGACGTCCGGCGGGCGGCGGCCAAGGCCATCGCCAGCGTCGGCGAAGAGGTGGTGCCCGAGATCAAGTCCCGCATGCAGACGGCGACGCCGGACGAGCGACGCACGCTCGACGCCGTCCTCGCCGAGCTCGGTGGCAAGGACGCGTTCTCGGCGCTCATCCGCGGTCTGGCGTCGGAGAACGCGGACGCGGCGAAGGCCGCAGCGCTCGCCGTGCGGGCCGAGGTGAAGGGCGCCGACGGTCAGCGGCGACGTAGCTACCTGGCCGCGATCGAGAAGTTCCTCACGAGCCAGAAGCAGAAGGGCAAGGAGGCGTTCGGCGCCATCGCGGCGGCCATCAAGATCCTCGGCTACCTGGAGGACGAACGCACCATCGCCACGCTCCTCCCTTACGTCGAGGACGAGAACGCGCACCCCCAGGTGCGTCAGGAGGCCATCATCGCCTTCCGCTTCGCCCTGCAGAAGACGAAGCCCTCGGCGCGCGTCGTCGACGCGCTCCTCGCGGCCGCGAGCGCCGACGATCGCACGCTCGCGCAGACCGCGCTCCACACGCTCGCGAGCCTCTCGCTGGGCGACGACGTCGTGAAGCGCCTGGAGAAGATCACCGGGCACAAGGACATCGATCGCGCCCGCTTCGTCATCGAGCACCTCGGGCGGCTCGGGGGCCAGGAGGCCTGCCGCGTGCTCGCGAAGGCGCTGGTCACCCTCCCGAAGCCCTACGCCGACGCGGCCGCCACCGCCCTCGGTGGGAAGGAGGAGGCGGCGGCCCCGCTCGCGCGCGCGCTCCTCGACCTCGCGGATCGCGATCGGGCGTGGCTCGTGCGGAACGTGATCCGACCCGTCGCGAAGAAGGTGCCACCTCCGGTGCGCAAGGAGCTGCTCGCGCTCGCGATGGACCGGCTCGGCAAGGGCGAGCCCGGGTGGGAGGCCCAGCTCGACGTCGTCCGCGACGCCGATCCCGCCACCGCCGCGGACGCGCTGCGCGAGCTCGCCGCGAGACTGAGGAAGGCCAAGAACGCGGACAAGGCGCTCACGGTCCTGCGCCTGCTCGGCAGGACCGACCGCGTCACACCGCAGGACAGGCTCGACCTCGCGATCCTGGAGCTGCACCGGAGCGTGAAGGACACGCGCAAGGAGATGCGGGCGAGCGACGAAGCGCTCCGCGCGCTCGGGCAGATCCTGCAGAAGGGCGGCCTCGACGTGGGCAAGGCCCTCCGCCAGGACCGATCGTTGTCGATGGATGAGCTGTACTACGTGGGCTTCCACTTCGCCGAGGAGGGTCACGCGCTCGGCGAGGAGCTGCTCGCGGAGGTCGTCAAGAAGGGCGGCCGAACGAAGATCGCGAAGATGGCCAGGAACAAGCTCGCGCTCGCGGAGAAGACCTACTGAGCGCCGGCGTCGACGCGCCCGGCCGGGTCGCGGCGCTCGGCGGGCTCGCGAGCGCGTCGTTCGCCGTGGTCGTGGCCCTCGGTGCATGCGACGAGATGTTGCCCAAGCCGCGGGTCGACGCGCGGCTCGGGGATGGCGCGCCGCCACCCCCCGAGCTCGTGTGCCCGCCGAGCGGGGTCACGAAGGGCCCCTGGACCGTGCGGATGACCGACGCGAGCGTCACCGTCCGCTGGGAGGCGTGCCGCTTCGGTGCCGACCGGACCGTGTTGCTGCAGCGCGAGGACGGCGTGGGCGGCCAGCTCACCGCGAGGAGCGTCGAGCGCGCCTTCGAGGTCACCAACACCTACCGGGCAGCTCCCTACGCCAGCGCGCCGCCCGACCTCGCAGGGATCTACTACATGCACGAGGTCACGCTCGAGGGCCTCGCGCAGGGCGCGTGCTACCGCTACCGCCTGGGGGCGCACGCCGAGCGTGACGGCGGCGTGTCTCGCCCCGTGGGGCGCTTCTGCACGTCCCGCAAGCCGGGCGCCAAGGTCCGCTTCGACGCCATCGGCGACACCAACCCGTTCCTCGGCGACAACACGACGAAGCTCCTCGAGCAGATGGCCGCCGAGCCGGTCGACTTCGTCGTGCACCTCGGGGACATCCAGTATTACGACTCGACGCTGGAGACCTGGGCGGGCTGGTTCGTGAAGATGCAGCCGCTCCTCGACCGCGGCGCGTTCCTCGGCGCCATCGGCAACCACGAGTCCGAGAAGCCCGACGAGTTCGACCAGTACACGCTCAGGTTCTTCCACCAGGGCGACAAGGCGAACCCCGGGTACTTCCAGTTCGCGAGCGGAGGTATCCACTTCTTCACCGTCAACACGGACCTCTCGACGGCGCCGACGAGCGAGCAGGCGCGCTTCCTCCTCGACGGCCTGAACCGGGCAAAGGCCACGCCGGGCTACCGCATGTCGATCGTCTTCTTCCACCGGCCCTTCGCCACCTGCGGCGACGCCGGCGACGACGAGGGGGCGCGCGCGTTGTTCGAGCCCGTGTTCGCGGACGCAAAGGTGCCGCTCGTGCTGCAGGGCCACATGCACGGCTACGAGCGCATCGTCTTCGATCGGATCACCTACCTGACGTCGGCAGGCGGGGGGGGACGCATGGGCAACGTCGACGAGAACACGTCGCGTGCATACTGCAAGCGGCGCGCGGCCGCGGGCCCGTGGTTCCACTTCACGCGCTTCGAGATCGACGACAAGGCCATCCACGGGAGGGCGATCGACACCGCGGGCAAGGTGCTGGACGCCTTCGACATCGCCCTCCCCTGATCCAGCCTGATCCGAGGGGGGCTGTGCGAGAGGCCGCGGGGTGTGGTACGGACCACGCGCGATGCTGAAAGACAAGGTCCGCACGGGGCTTCACGCGATCCTCACCACCCGCGGCGGAGAGCGGTTCGCGCTCCTCCGCGTTCCGAAGGATCTCGCGCGTCGCGCGAACCTCACCCTCGGTGAGCCGTTGTGCTCGTCGGAGGAGCTCGACCGGCGGCGCGACGCGCGCGCGAGGCTCGCGGATCTGCGCCGGTCCGGCGCGCGGCAGGCAGCGAAGCGCGAGGTCGCCCCGGTCACCGTGTACTTCGAGGCCGATCGCAACGCGCGCGCGAAGGCGCGCATCGAGGAGCTCCTGCGCGCCAGGGACATCGCGTACAGGGCGCTCGACGTCGCCGGAGACGAGGCCACGAAGGACTTCGTCGTACGCACGGCGCGCTGCAAGGAGGACGAGCTCCCCATCGTGTTCGTGGCCGACGAGGCGGTCGGCGGGTACGCCGAGCTGGTCGCGTGGGACGTCGCGAAGAAGCTCGACCGGGCCGTGTTCGGCGCCCCGGAGGGGCCTTCAGCGTAGAAGCTCGACGGTCGCGCCGACATCCCCCGAGGCGCCGCGGACCACGACGCGAGCGCCGTCGGGCGCCTTCGCCCGGACCATCGCGAGGCCGAGCGGCACCCCCTCGACGACAGCCGCGCTCGTGAGATCTCCGAGCGGGTCGCCCGCCTCGGACACCACGGCCGCCTGCGCACCCGCGGGCGCGTCGAGGCGGAGCCGAACGAGGCGTCGCTTGGCGCGGCCGCGATTCTGCAGCATGAAGACGACCTCCTGCCCCATGTAGCAGCCCTTCGTGAACGACACGGCGACGTGCTCGAGCGAGGCCTCCTGCGGGTAGGTGTCGATGCCGAAGTCGACGCCAAAGGCGGGTACGCCCGCCGCCACGCGAGCTGCCGTCGCGCCCTCCGGCGAGGCGACCACTCCGGGAAACGTCTCGCGGAAGGCCGGCTCGTCACCCTCCGGCAAGACGACGATCACGCCGCCGTGGCCGGAGCGATCGTGCTCGACGGACGCTCGTCCTGCGACGCG
The DNA here is from genome assembly GCA_005777185.1 of Myxococcales bacterium. Lineage (GTDB taxonomy): Bacteria > Myxococcota_A > Polyangia > Polyangiales > Polyangiaceae > SXNL01. The sequence goes on along the minus strand of SXNL01000060.1, from coordinate 13,572 downwards.
CTCCGCGGCGCGTGGCCCCCACACCGCTTGCATGGACTCGTGCACGCGAGCGATCTCGCAGCTCTCCATGATGAGGTGGTGATCGAAGACGTCGAGCACCGCGGACGCGCGCTCGCGCGGCGCGCCGATGAGGATCGCCTCCTCGGTCGACGCGAGGAGGAGATCCGAGAGGATCTTCCCCTTCTTCTCGACGACCAGACCGTACATGGCGCGCCCCGGGATCAGCTTCGTGACGTCGCAGGTGACGAGCCCGTTGAGCCACGACACGCGATCCGGCCCGTCGACCCGCAGCACGGACAGGCTCGAGGGCAGGAGGAGCGCGTCCTCGCGGGAGGCGCGAACGGCGTTACTCACTTCCATCGTCTCGATCCTAGTAGGAACGGGCGGCGCCGCTCAAAGAATCGTGGTTTCCTTGGGTTACGGGCGCCTCCGGCCTCGCTCTCGCCCCACGACCGGTGCTCCCCCGGGGGCGCCGGTCGATTTGTCAGGATCGGGTCATTTGCCGGTGGACGCGAGGGCCGGCCGATCGCATGGTGGGGCCGTGGCAGGCATCGGCGTCGTCCTCAACCCCCGCAGCCGCCGGAACCTTGGCGACCCTGGGGCGGCGACACGCCTCGCCCGGACGCTCGGGGATCACGGCGTCGTTCGCGAGGCCCGCTCTCGGGACGAGCTCCACGACATCGCGGCCGACTTCAAGCGGTTCGGCATCGACATCCTGGGGATCAGCGGAGGCGACGGCACGAACCACGTCACGTTGACCGGTTTCATCGAGGTCTACAAGGGGATCGCGCTGCCTCGCGTCGCGTTCCTCCGCGGCGGGACGATGAACACGGTGGCGAACTCGCTGGGCGTCCAGCGCGGCAGGCCCGAGGGGCTCCTCGAGCGCCTCATCCAGGCGTACGTCGAGGAGAAGACGAAACCCCTCGCGAACGTGCGGCGGCGCGTGATGAACATCGGCGGCCAGTACGGGTTCATCTTCGGCACCGGCATCGTCTGCGGGTACATGTCGGAGTACTACGCCGGCGGCACGCCGTCCGCCGTCGTGGGCGCGAAGACCGTGATCCGTGGCATCGGGAGCGCCATCGTCCAGGGCGAGATGATCCGCCGGATGGCCGAGCCGTTCCGGGGCAAAGTGGTGCTCGCGGACGGCACGACGTGGGAGGAGCGCGACTACCTCTCCGTCGCGGCCGGGACGGTCGACCAGATCGGCCTCAACTTCCGGCCTTTCTACCGCTGCCTCGAGCGTTCCGACGCGTTCCACCTGCTCGGCATCAAGACGACCGCGCTCGGCTTCGCGGGCCAGCTGCCGCGCGTCTGGCAGGGCAAGCCCATGCGCGACGGCTGCACCGAGGAGGCGGTCACCGCACGCGCCGCCGTGCTCTCCAGCGGGAAGACGACGCGCTACATGATCGACGGAGACCTCCACGACGGGCCCCCCGAGCTCGAGATCTCGATGGGCCCTCGCGTCGAGATCGTGGTCGCCTGACGGCCCGTCGAACCTGCACGCGGCGCCCGAGAGGGACTCTCAGCCCCCGCGAACCTGGAGGCTCCGCCCGTGGGTGGCCCCCGGTCCCCGCGAACCTGGGAACAGCCGAACGTATCGCTGCACCAGCTCGGGTACGCTGAGCATCAGGCCCCGGAGGCGCTCCTCGAAGAGGTCCCGCACGAGGCCAGGGCCGAAATCCACCAGGATGCCGTAGGTCAGGAGCACGCGCGCCGGGCCATCGCCGCGGCTCCCCCAGGGCACGTACCTGAAGAAGCCCCAGGCGTCCCGCATCTGGTGCGGCCGGCTGGGGTCGAGCCAGAAGCGGAGCTCCCGACGAGGACGATCGGGCTCGATGCGCAGCGTGTACGACGTGGTGACGAGCGCGTTCCCCTGCCACAGCTCGATGAAGCGTCGCCCCGCGTCCTCGCCCACGAGGCGAGCGCGCTTGGTGCGTGGCAGGAGCGCCTCGTACGCACCCACGTCGTCGAGGATCGACGCGAGGTCCTCCACGCTCGTCTCCACGACCGCGTAGGTGACGCCGCCCACGTATCGCTCGGAGCCCCGCTCGATGGTCGTCTTGCGCGTGACGGTGTGCCCGGTCTCGAGGCGCGCGATCTCCGCCAGCGTGAGCGGATCGGCGCGCACGACGGGCGACGCGAGGGCGAGGACCAACAGGGTGGCCCACGCGACGAGCGCGCGCGTCGACTTCATCGCCCGCCATCTTACATGGGTCAGGGGATGCCCTTGAAGAAATTCCAGGTCAGCTCCGCCGCGTCGGGCGGGATGCCGTGTCCGATCTTCGGGAACGGGCAGAACAGGACGGGCTTGCCCGCCGGGCACGTGTAGGCCTCGCAGGGCCGCGGGGTCGTGGGGGCGCGCGCGCCGGAGCATCCGTTCACGAACGCCCAGTAGACGGCCGAGAATTCCCCGCTGTCGAGCCCGACCTCGGGATCGTCGACGCCGTGGATCGAGAGCGAGGCGACCCCGCCCTGATCGGCCTCGCACTTGACGAAGTCGGGCTTGTAGCGCGGGAGCACACCTTTGGCGTCGTAGGGGGCGCCGCCCGAGAGCGAGGAGATCGCCTTGATCGCCTTGCTCCGGCTGCACGCGAGCCGGTTCGAGAAGAACCCACCGTTCGACCAGCCCGCCGCGAACACGCGAGCCTTGTCCAGCGAGAAGCGCATGTCGAGGTCGGCCACCACCGCGTCGAACAGGGCGACGTCGGCGTTCTTGGCGGAGACGCTCTCGAGATCCCACTCGTTGTTGTCGAGGGCTCCGTTCGGGTACGCGACGAGCGCGTCCTCGCCGGAGGCACGCTCGAGCCTGTAGAAGTTGCGGAACTGCGTGCCGCTGCCGAAGCTGCCGTGAAAGGCGAAGACGAGCGGATACCTGCGCTTGGCGTCGTACGTGCGCGGCACCACGAGCACGTACGTGCGCGTCACTCCCCCAACCTTGATGGCCTCGTTGGTGACCTTCATGCCCGGGTCGGGCCACGGCGCCACGGCGCCGTCCGGGGCCGGGCCGGACCCGGCTCCCCCGTCCGAACCGGGGGTTGCGGTGTCGAACGGGCCGGTCGACACGGGCGCGGGCGAGGCCTTGCAAGCCACGACCGATCCGCTGACCATCGCCGCGAGCGAGAGGGCGAGCGAGACCGTGAGCCGAGGGATCGAGAGAGACATGCGCCTCACATCGTAGTGCCCTTCCCGGCTCCAGCAAACGGCCTTGGCTTTTTCCACGCATCCGCGGGACAATCGGCCACGATGCCCGTCGGCTACGAGTCGTCCGAGCTTTGGCCGGGGCAGCGCCTCCTCGACCGCTACACGATCCTCGACCGCGCGGGCCGGGGCGGTATGGCGACGATCTACCGCGCGACGGACGAGCGCCTCGACCGCGTCGTCTGCGTGAAGCTCCTCCGGACCGTGGTCGACGCGGGCAGCGGCGGCGCCATTTACGAGGCGACGTACAGCCACTTCCTGCAGGAGGCGGTCGCGCTGTCGAAGCTCCAGCACCCGAACACGCTGAAGATCTACGACTTCGGGTACATCGAGGTCGACGGCGGCGCGCAGGCACCGTTCCAGATCTCCGAGTACCTCGAGGGCGGCGACCTCGAGCACCAGGTCCGCGCACGCGGGGCGCTCCCCCTCGGCGAGATCCTCGCGATCCTCGACCCGATCGGCAGCGCCCTCGCGGAGGCGCACGAGCGCGGGATCGTCCACCGCGACGTGAAGCCGTCGAACATCCTGTTCGCCCGTGTGGGAAGCGACCTCATCCCGAAGCTCGCGGACTTCGGCATCGCGCGAAGCGAGCTCCACAAGAAGCAGGGGGAGGGCGAGGAGACGGCGAGCGCGATCACCCTCTTCTCCCCGCGCTGGGCCGCGCCCGAGCAGCTCACCGGGATGGTCGAGGGCCCCGAGGCGGACGTGTACGCCCTCGCGCTCGTGACGGCGTTCATGGCGACGGGGAGCCTGCCCTTCGGCGAGGCCACGGTGCGGGACACGTTCCGCGATCGCGTGCAGTCGAGCGATTTCGTGCGCGCCCGGCTGCGGCGGATGGGCCTTCCGGCCGACATCGAGGCCGTGCTCATGCCCGCTCTCGCGACGGATCCCGCGCGGCGGATGCGAACACCGCCCGAACTCACCGCGCGGCTCCGCGAGGTCCACGGGGGCCCGCCCGCGCAGCCCCCAACACGTTCGGTCGCGCCGACCCGGACCGAGTCCCACCAGGCGCCGCCCGTGCCCTCGAGGCCGGGCCGGCCCCGCGAGCCGCCGGAGTCCGCGCGGGCACGCGAACGCGAACGCGAACGCGAACGCGAACGCGAACGCGAAGAGCAGCGACGGGAGGGCGCCACCCCGCCATCCCAGGACGGGCCGCGACACCTGACGTACGTGGACCTGCACGAGAAGGCCGATCTCTCCTTCGCTGGCCAGAGCGGTGAGGAGATCCGCTTCCGCGTGTCCATCCTGCCCGGCGGCGAGAGCATCAACCTGAAGGGCCTCTCGTGCTTCGTGCGCACGAGCGGGCCTGGCGCGAGGCCTACCCCCGCCATCACCGCGCGGGAGGACGGCCGCGCGGCCTTCGTGTCCGCCAGGCAGGAGAACCTCGGGGAGCTGGGCTGGTCGTTCGGCCGAAAAAGCCAGGCAGGGCGCGTCTTTGTGGTGGATGGCGGCGACGTTCTGGTACCTTATGCTCAGGCGACTCACGCCGTCCTGCTCGTCCTTGGCGGAGGGCGCGACGTCGTGATCCTGTGCAAGCGGAGCTGAAGTGACGAGAAAGGCGCCGAGCTCTCACGACGACGAGTCGGGAGAGGAGAGCACGTTCGAGGGTCGCCGGCCGAACCGCGCGACGCAGCGGCTCGACTTCGACGCGTTGCCGCCGCTGCGGGTCAACACGCCCACCACCTCGTTCACTCCGGGCGCTCCGAAGACGTCCGCACCGCCCGTCCCGCCACCGCGATCCGGCCCCGGCAACCCATCGTTCCCTCAGTCGTCGCACGACAGCGGACCGCAGAGCGTGCGCACACCGCCGACGTCCCGGGCGCCCTTCCCGACCCCCACGCCGCACTCGCATCCGCACCTCCTCCCCCAGCCTCCGGTGACCCCGTACAACCAGGGTCCCGCGTCGGTGATGCGGCAGCCCGTCCACCCGCATCCGCACCAGCACGTGACGAGTCCGGGCTTGCAGCCATCCGCCGGGTTCCAGCTGCGGGCGGAGGCACCGACCGATCTCCGGTCGGCGGGTGCGCACGTCGTCCGCTCGCGCGCCTACTCGTTCCTCCTCGACGCGCACGGCGCCCCCATCGAGCTCGGATCCGGCCGCTTCGCGAAGGCGTACCTCGGCGAGGAGCGCTGGCTCGAGTCCAAGACCGACTTCCGGCGCGAGGTCGTCATCAAGATCCTCCAGAAGGGGGTCAGCGAGGATGACCACATGCGCTTTCAGCTCGAGAAGGAGCTGCTCGAGCGCGTGCAGGGTCACCCGAACATCGTTCACCTCTTCGCGTCCGGCGAGGCGGAGGACCTCTCCTTCATCCCGCCGTCGCTCCGCGACAAGGTGGACCCGGAGTTCATGATCCTCGAGCGCCTCGAGATGTCGCTCGAGGAGCGCCTCAAGGGGTCGCGAAACCGGGGCATGAAGGACGATCTGCTCGCGCTGAACATGCACCAGCGCGTCTTCCGCACGCTCGACTACATCATCCCGGTCGCCAGCGCGATCGAGTACGCGCACATCGTCCGGAACATCTGCCACCGCGATCTCAAGCCAGGGAACATCCTCATCAAGGTCCCCGATCCCAACCTGGCGGGGTCGAGCCTCGAGGTGCGCCTCGCGGACTTCAACGTGGCGAAGCTCCAGGACGAGGACGTCCGCTTCGGGATGACGCAGATGAAGGGGGCCGTCCCGGGGACGCTCTTCTTCCAGAGCCCCGAGCAGGAGACCAACGAGATCGAGCTCCTCGTGAACGTGACGCAGGGTGTCCCCGAGGTCGAGTTCTTCGAGGATTTCTACATCCAGATCGCCAAGAACGACACGTTCTCGCTGTTCAACCGCGGCGACCAGTACCCGATCCTGTACGCCGACCGCGCCCGCAAGCGCATCGTTCTCGCTCGCCCCTACCGCGACGCCTCCGAGGCGAACGTGCGGGCCCGCATCCAGAAGAGCGTCGGCCGAGCCGCAGACATCTACTCGCTCGGCGCGATGCTCTACTACATCATCAGCGGCGCGTACGCGAACCCGAAGACGCTGTACGACGCCTTCCACAAGTTCGTCGAGTACGAACGCGCCGACGCGAACAACACCATCGAGGGGTACCTCCGCCACGAGTACGACGTGATCAACTCGCTCCGTGCGCCGAAGGCCGACGGCACGGAGGTCGCGCCGGCGGACCGCTTCTTCACGTACAAGCACTACCTCGACGGAAACGGCGAGCTCATCGATCCGAACATCATGCTCGTGGTCGCCAAGTGCATGATCCGCAACAAGCCGGACAGCTACTGCCAGGCCCACGAGCTCGACACGAAGGGCGCGAGCGACGTCGTCCGCGACCTCATCAGCCTGTACGCCATCTACGGCGTCCACCCGGCGGCGCGCTCGGCGCACCTCGTGGGGCGCGGTTCCCACCGCAAGGGCGCGCTGAAGATGGGCATCACGCGGCTGTCCGACAAGTTCCGCTGGATGTGGCTCGCCTTCGCCGCGCTCTTCCGCCCCCGGAAGTGACGGAGAGCGTGAGGGGGCCTCTCAGCCCCCCCGCGACCCGCAGGCCGATCTCGGAGGTCAGGGGCCCAGCGCGGCGCGAACGTCGGCGAGCGCGTGGTCGACGGCGCCCTCGCCGAGCTTGCAGGCCCGGGCCAGCTTGTCGAGGACCTCGCGCTCCGAGGCGTTCACGTCCTCGCTGCACTGCGCGAGCAGGGCGGCCACGCGGAGCACCTCGCCCGCGTGCTCCGGTCGCTGGATGGGAGCGCTGAGCATCTCGAGGCGGCGATCGAGGCCGTCCTCGGCGAGCTGATCCTCGAGGTCGGAGATCAGCGCGTCGACGTGCTGCTGCGGGACCGCTCCACCGCACGCCACGGTCACGACGCGGGTGAAGGTGCGGCGCTCCTCGTCGTCGAAGATACCATCGGCGCAGGCGACGAGGAACGCACCCTCGACGATGCTCTCGAAGAGCGCCGCGGCGAAGGGATCGAAGCCCGTCGGGATCGTCGCCTCGTCCGCGGGCCGCGAGCCGTACGAGGCGGCCGCGAGCGCCAGTATCGAGGCATCGCGGGAGCTCGACGTCTCGCCGCCGTCGGTGATCGTGACCGCCCCGTGGGGGCTCTTGACGAGCCGCGCGAGGAGGTTGATCCGCTCTTCTGACACCATGACTCCGGGCAGCCTACCAGACCGCGCCCGTCGGGGGGGATTTTCAGCGCGGCTGGCCCGCGACGAGCAACTCGAACTTTCCCTGAGCGTCGGTCATCGCCGTCCCGATCTGGACGTAGGACGCTTGCGCCACGGGCTTGGCGAACGCGCGCACGATCGCGCGCGTCACCGGGTTGCGGGACGGGTCCACGATCAGGTGGGAGATCTTCTGCGGGGCGGGCACCCGCAGCGGCTCGAGGACCGTGACGCCACCCGGCTTCGGCGGCGCGATCTTCCTCCCGACGCTGATGGTCGCCGGGAGCCCCGTGCCGTCGGCTGGCACGACCGTGATGTCGTACGTGCCCTGGTCCAGGGCCAGACGGAACGCGCCCACGTCGTCCGTGCGCGTGCGCACCTCGCGAGGGAAGCGCCACGGCTCCCGCACCCGAAGGCCCTCCTGGTCGGCGAAGGAGGGCGCGGCGATCACCTCCGCGCCGGCGAGCGATCGACCGTCTGTGAGGATCGCCCGCCCCTCGACGGCGGCGAGCGGCGAGGGGACGAGCACCACGTCGCGCGCCGCGTCCACGTCGACCGTGGCGACGTTCTTCCCCCATCCCTGTTCCTTGTCTGGATCGACGTGCACGGTGTACAGCCCGAGCGGGAGGATCGTCGCGAAGCGACCCTGCGCGTCCGTGCGCACCGACGTGCGGTACTTCAGGTACGGCGCCAGCGCCAGCGACCCGGCGAGCCGCATCTGGTCCCCGTCGAAGACGACCGTCGCGCGAACCCCGGGCGTCGCCCCGCTCGGCGAGACGACCCGGCCGGTGACGGCGGCCGGTGGCGGGACGTCCAGGTAGCTCTGGTCCATGCCCTGCCCCGCGGTCGTCCGGACGACCAGGCTAGGCATGGCGAGAGAGCCCTCCGGCGGAGCGAGGACCAGATCGAGCGGCCGGCTGTCTTCATCGCCCCGCTGCACCGTGTCGAGGAACACGTCGGCGGAGAACCCCGACAGCGTCCGGCGCGCGCTCGCGCGATCCTGCGTCTTCGCGTCCGCGAGCCAGGTCCGGAAGCCGTCGAGACCCATCGGGCGCGCGAGCTTTGCGAGGCGACGGGTCCGCTCGTCGACCAGCACGTCGCGGAGGCCCTTCACGGGCTCGAGCGGAGGTCGGGGATCGGGCTCGTCGCGCACGACGACGATGTCCGTGACCGCGGTCTCGAGATCGCTCGTGGTGACGATCGGCAGGACGTCCCATGGCGGATCGGGGCTGAGGGTGCGCTCGTACATCCCCCTCGGAACGACGGCAGAGAAGACGACCGAGGGTCCGTGGAGCGGACCTCGGTTGTCCTCGATGACCCTGCGGTCCGCCACGATCGGATCCTCGGGGATTCCGAGCGTCGACGGCGCCCGCGACGCACCGCCCACCTTCACGAGGGGGCGGTAGACGACGCGCGCCGGGAACGTCGCGGGCGTTTCCCTGGGCGGATCGGCCGGGAGCCCGACCTTCTCCATCAGGGTGTACGAGGCGCGGTACTCACCCTCCACGGTCACGAGCGGGGGGAGCGGAATGCACTCGTCGCCCCTGCACGTGGAGGGGTCACCGCCGGAGCGAGGCGTACCTCCCTCCACGGGGACATAGAAGGTGCGCCCGGCCCCGAAGAACGACGTCGTCGGGACCGACACCACGAGCACGTACGGGAAGACGGGCTTGCCGGCCTCGCACCGGTCCCGTCCGCAGGCCGGCTTGACACCGTCCTGCTGGTAGGCTTCGCACGTGTGCTCGGGGCATCGGTTCTCCGGAGGGTACGTCCGGGGGACGCCGGCGACCGGACCACAGGCGATGGCGACGGCCGCGAGCGTGACGGCGGAGCGCGTGCGTGCCGCGGCGGCGATCACTGGAGCGCCGCGTCCGTGCTGGGCTGGACTGGCTTCGGATCGTAGAGCGGGCAGGACCGCGTGTCGCCCGCCGGTGCATAGAACCAGACCACGCTGTCGCCGCCCGCGTTGTCGGGGGTGTGCGCCTGCCTCCCCTCGAAGTCGCCCCGGAACCCTCCAGCGACCAGGAACTCGATCGTGTGACAGGTCACCGGGCCGCCCTCGTCGGGCGCCGGGAGTGAGACCTCGAGGACGCGAACGCCGCCCGGGGCGCTGTGAGGATCGTACTTGCTGACCCCGCGGTCCTTGATGAAGTCGCCCGTCTGAGGGTTGTAGTCGATGAAGACGCGCCACTGGAAGGTCACCGTGGGATCGACCAGCTCGACGGGCACGACGAACTTCTGCGGGAAGACGGTCAAGATGCGGTTCGCGGGTGGGACGACCGAGCCGCGCATGATCACGGGGTGGAACGCTGGCAGCGGAGGCAGGTCCTGGGGCGGCTCGGCGATGATGCAGCCGCCGACGAGGGAGACGAGCGAGACCACCGCGCGGGCCAGTCCCTGGCGGCCCGTCCTTCGCTGCCGCGCCTCCTCGATCCCGCGCACGGCTCTACCTGCTGCGCCTCGACGAGATCGCGCCCGGCTCCCACCTCGCCTCGGCGTACTCGGGAGAGAGCGCGAAGGAAAGGAGGTCGGCGAGCGAGGGCAGATCCTGGCACAGCTGCTCGAGCCCGCCGGGCGCGTCCAGCTCGTCGGGATCGCGGCCCAGATCCGCCACGAGCGCACGCGCCGCGACGCCGAAGTCCCCCGCGAGGAAGAGGCCCGTGCGGCGGCCGCTCTGGCGCGCGTGCTCGAGCAGGAGCGCGAAGTCGATGTCCCTGGCCTGGTCCAGGATCTCGCGAAGGCGAGCCTGATTGGAGGCAGGGACGGTCTGCACAAAGGCACCCGCGAGGGGGCCGCTCGCGGGATCCAGGGCGTCGCTGGATCCCGGTGGCCCGAACGCACCCACGAGCGCGGTGAAGACGATCCGGGCGTCCGCCGCGCCGAGGCCGAAGAAGAGGGTGTTCTCCGGCAGGGCCGCGGAGATGGCCGCGCCGAGGGTCATGCGGACGCGCGCCGAGTCGTCGGTGAAGTCCCCCGACAGGATGATGGTGGCCCTCTCCATGAGACCGATCTGGAACTGGGGTTGCCCGCGGCTCCGGCGGACGTAGACCGGCACGTCCGGCGCCCCCAGCACCTTGGTGGCCGCGCCGTAGAGGCGCGCGAGCGGAGAGGTCCCCCGCACGTCCAGCCGCTCCACGCCGTTCAGGGCGTAGGTGGCGGCCCGGCGAGCGAAGACCGCCTGCGCGCCCTCCCAGAGCAGCGCCATCGCGTCTCCGCCCGGCCCTCGCGAGGGAGCCTGCAACACGGAGAGGAGCCCTTCTTGCCCTCGCTGAGCGGCCAGGGGGGGCGGCGCGATGGACCCACCACGGGAGACGTCGAACGCCGCGAGGACGTGCTCGACGGCCTTCACGTGAGACGTGTTGCCCGTGAGCTCGGCCGCCTGCGCCAGCGCCTCGATGTGGCGCGGCTCGCCCGGGGCGAGGATCACCGCGCGACGCCTGACCTCGACCAGGTTCCGGGCGCGGCCGGTCTCGCGCTCGAGGATCTCCGCGAGCACCTCGCAAGCTTCGATGGATCCCTCCTCCATGGCCTCGCGCAGCGGCTCCTCCGCCTCGTGCGGCGCACCCTGCGCCATCCACGCGCGGGCGACGTCGAGTCGTGCGCGGGTGCGCTCGACGCGCGTGCGCGCCTGCGTGACCGTGAGCATCAGCGCCCGGAGGTGGGCGATAGAAGCCGCGGGGAGGGCGGCGATCTCCACCGTCGGCGTCTCGGTCGGCGTCTGGAGGGTGGCCACGTCGACCGACGAGGCGCTCGACGGCGTCGCCGGAGCCTGAGGGGGACCCTCCGCGTCGCCGGCCCCCTCGGCGAACCGTCGCGTCGCAGGGTCAGGGTCGGTCTCCGGCGTCTGACTCGTGCGCGGAGCGGAGGGTGGACCCTCGAGGAGATCCGCGAGCTCGACGATGTCCGCGTCGACCACGTTCATGGGCGCGGACCCGGGCGGGCGCTCCTCCGCGTCGGCCTCGGGCACGGCCTCGAGATCCGAGATGGAGACGTCCATGCGCGCGGACCCGGGCGGGCGCTCCTCCGCGTCGGCCTCGGGCACGGCCTCGAGATCCGAGATGGAGACGACCGCAGGTGTCGGGGCGGACCGAACGACGGGGACCGAGGCCGCGACCTCCACGGCGGGTGATGGCTCCGGTTCGGGACGGGCGGGCTCCGGCTCGGGACGGGCGGGCTCCGGCTCGGGACGGGCGGGCTCCGGCTCGGGACCCGGCGCCTGTGGCGCGGCGATCGCCTGTGGGTCGGTGGTCCCGTCGGCGTCGGCGACAGCCCCGCGCTCGACGGGAGGCTGAGCCACCGCCGCGCCCGTGAGCGACTCGGGCTCCAGGACCAGATCGAGAACGGGACGGCTCGGCTCCACCACGAGGGGAGCCTCCTCCTCCATCACGAGGTCGAGCTTGGGCTTCCTCGCGCCCACGACGGGCTCGGAGACCGTGGATACGGCTCGCTCCACGGCACCGCTGCCCGCATCGGTGGAGCTCTCGAGGGTGACCGGCGCGGCGGCGCTCGGCGCCCCGACCTCGGGCGCCTGGGGGGGCGGCGGCGGAAGCTCCTCGGTGGGCGGGACGGACGGGGTCCCGAGCTCGGTCAGCTTCTCCACGAGCTGCGCGCGGACCAGGCCGCCGGGCGCCGCGGCCTCGATCGCCTGGCCAAGGATCGTACGCCCCTCGCGCTGGAGCGCAGCGCCCGGAGAAGCGACCAGCACGCGACCGAGCTGCGCGAGCACCTGCGCGCGCTCGTCGCCGACCACGGCGGCGGCCACGCCCTCGAGGAGCGCCCGTGCACGACCGACGTCGCCCCGGGACGCGAGGATGTTGGCGGTGCGACGAAGCGCGGGAATGTGCGTCTCGGCGTGCTTCGCGGCCTCGTTGAGGAACAGGAGCGCCCGGTCGAGATCGGCGGCCCGGCGCGCGGCCTCGGCCGCGGTCATCGCGACCTCGCCCGGGCTGCGGAGGCCGAGCAGGTTCCCGTGGACCGCGATCTCGAAGAGGGCCACGGCCTCGGCGAGCCCCTGCGCCTTCAGGCGACGCTCGGCCAGGGCGAGCGCGAGGAGGGGTTGCGGCTCCTCGCGCGAGTAGACGGCCTCCAGCATGCGCAACGCCTCCGGCCCCTCGCCCGCCGCCTCGCAGGCCTCCGCGTAGAGAAAGGTCCGGAGCGCCATGTCGTCGGCGTCGAGATCGTCCTCGATGCGCCGCAGCGCCTCGAGCGTGGCGCGACCGTCCTCGACCGTGCCCGCGCCGCGGAGCCGGTACTCGAGCCCACGCGCAAACAGCTGCGCCGAGGCCAGGGTCGGCGCCCGGCGCGCCGCGAGCCTCGCCCGACGCAGCGCGCCCTCGTCGTCCCCGCACTGCGTGGCGCACTGGGACGCCTCCATCAGGTGATCCGCGGCGATGGCAGGATCGTGGTCCACGAGCGTGGCGAACGACTCGAGCGCATCTCCGAGCTCGCGGACGTCGCCGCCGCTGCGCGCGACCGCGACGCGTACCTCGATCGCATCCATCGACGGGGGAACGGACGAGATCAGCGCGACGTCGAGGGCACCACGCGCGCTCACGGGGTCCCCGGAGAGGAGCATGAGACGGGCGCGCCGCACCTGCAGCTCGGCCCGCGTCCGCACGTCGCTCGCCAGCGCCGCGACACGCGACAGGACCTCGACGGCCCTGTCGGGGTGTCCGCGGCGCTCGTGCACATCGGCGAGGTAGCGCAGCGCACCTTCATGGTCGGGCGAGGCCGCGAGGACAGCCTCCAGCTCGGCTGCCGTCGCGTCGAGCTTGCCCAGCCGTTGCTCGAGCAAGGCGGCACGTCGGAGGCGCACGGCACGGATGGACTCGGGGGGCTCGCCAGCCTGCGTCATGGCTTCGGCGCGGCGGAGCAGGAACGTCGCGAGGTCGTCGAAGGCCGCCCGCGCGGACAGGAGGGCCTCGATCGCGTGCGTGGCCTCCGGGTCTCCCGGGCGGGCGGCGAGCACCTCGCGCCACGCGGCCTCCGCGGGCTCGACGTCACGCTCGTCGTCGAGCGCCCGGGCGATGCGGCGCGACGCCTCCACCCGCGCGCCCCTGGGCAGCGCGGCGGCGAGCTCCTCCAGGAACCTGCGACGAGGGAACGCCACGGGCGCGTCCCACAGGACCACATCGAGGTTGCCCCATGCGTCTTCGGAGTCGGGCGCCGCGAGGATGGCCGCGCGCGCGGCGGCCAGGCGATCGGGCGGACCCTCCGCCGGG
>SXNL01000059.1 GCA_005777185.1 Myxococcales bacterium | reverse complement strand
GCCGACGATCATGCCCTTGGGGCAGCCGGTGACGCGCTTGTACTCGTAGACCATCGCGTCGAGCGGGTTCGAGATGACGATCACGAACGCCGATGGGCAGTGCTTCTTCGCGTTGGTGGCGACGTCGCGGATGATCGGGAGGTTGGTCGCGACGAGGTCGTCCCGCGTCTGGCCGGGCTTGCGCGGGATGCCCGCCGTGACCACGAGGACGTCCGCGCCCTCGAGGTCGGCCCAGCTCGACGTCCCACGGATGCTCGCGTCGTAGCCGAGGACCGAGCCGTTCTGCTCGAGATCGAGCGCCTTGCCCTTGGCGAAGTTCTCCTTCGCGGGGATGTCGTAGAGGAGGACGTCCCCGAGCTCCGCGTTCGCGAAGAGCCGCGCGAGCTCGCCGCCGATGTTTCCTGCACCGATGAGACCGATCTTCTTGCGGGTTGCCATGCGCGGCCTTGTACACCCACCCCGGGCGGTGCGCCACAGGTATGCGCCGGCAGGCGCCTCGCCGGCGGCGTCAGCGAGGGGGGGGGCCGCGGTCCGGGTCGCGTGCGTACCTCGAGGCGCCGTGAGGGTCTACACTGGCGGGCCGTGCCCGCGCTGGAGCTCGTCACCATCGGCCTCGTGAGGGAGCTCGCGAGCGGAGACGTCATCGTCACGCTCGCGGCGGAGCCAGGCCTGGCGAGCTTCGGCGAGGAGGACGAGGCCCTCCTCGAGGCGCGCATGTTCCTCGCGGATCACCTCTCGCGGGCCGAGCCCGAGCTCGTGGCGCGGTTTGCGCTCCCCGAGGGCGCGCGCCTCCACGCGACGGACGTCGTCGTCCCTCGCGCGGATCTCGCGCGGCGCTGGAACGTGACCACGCCCATCCGCTTCTCGAGCCTCGTCATCCCGACGGTGCCGAACACGAAGGGCCACCGCGATGCGTGGGTCGTCGTGTTGCCGCTCCTCCACACGTTCTTCGCGTCGGCGACGGAGGACCTCGACGCCGCGATCGCGTCGGAGGTGAAGCGGCTCTGCGCGGCGCGGCAGCTCTCCCCGCTCGCGTGGCTGGACCTGCTCCCGCCCGTCGCGGAGCGCGTCGAGCGGCTCGCCGTGGCGTTCTCGCGCGGGGCCGCCACCGACGTCCGGCGAGGGCTCGATCTGAAGAAGCGGGCCGCCGAGCACGAGGCGCGCAAGGAGGCCCTGGCGATCCTGGAGTCGGTCGCCGACCCCATGCACCCCGGGCCGGTCGCCGGGCCGTGCCCCTTTCCGCTGCGGGATACAGAGCTCTCCCTTCTCCGTGCCGCGCTCGGCGGAGAGGCGCGGGCGAGCACGCTGCTCGTCGGCCCGGAGCGCGTCGGCAAGAGCGGGCTCTTCCGCGCGTGGCTGGAGGGGGAGCACGCCGCGGACCGCCCGCGCCTCGTGTACGCGACCTCGGGTGCCCGCCTCGTGGCGGGGATGAGCGGGTTCGGGCAGTGGCAGGAGCGGGTCCAGCGCGTCCTCGAGGCGGCCCACCGTGTGGACGCCATCCTGTGCTTCGACGACCTCGCGGATCTGTTCCAGGATCGCGCGAGCGGGCACGTCGACATCCCGAGCGCCATGCGGCCCTTCCTCGAGGACGGGCGCGTGCGCGTCGTGGCGGAGATCCGCGAGGACGTCCTCGAGCGCGTCGAGGCGCACAACGGCGCGTTCTTCTCCTGCTTCGGGCGCGTCCGCCTCGACCCCATGGACGCCCGCGGCGCCGCCGCGGTGCTCGACGCGCTCGAGGAGGATCACGTGGGCCGGGAGTCCCATCGACCCACGCTCGACCCGGGAGCCCGCGCTGCGCTGATCGAGCTCGCGGAGCGGTATCTGCCCTACGAGTCGTTCCCGGGCAAGGCGGTACGCCTCGCGTCGGAGGTCCGCGCGGCCAGGGAGCTCGCGCTGGGCTCGGAGGCCGCCGGTGCCGTGATCGACGCGAACGCCGTGCGCGAGGTGTTCAGCGTCCGCACCGGCGTGCCGCTCTTCCTCCTCCGCGACGAGACCGCCCTCCGTGTGGATGACGTGTTCGCACGGCTTCGGCAGCGCCTTGTCGGGCAGGACGCGGCCGTCCGCCGCGTGGCGGAGCTCGTCGGCGTCGTGAAGGCGGGCCTGCAGCCGTCCGGAAAGCCCCTCGCCACGCTCCTCTTCGTGGGTCCCACGGGCGTGGGCAAGACCGAGCTCGCCCGCGCGCTCGCGGCCCTGCTCTTCGGGAGCGAGGACAGGCTCGTGCGCTTCGACATGAGCGAGTACGCGACGGCCTGGGCCACCGAGCGCCTGTTCCGCGGCGCCGACGGGGGCGAGGGGCTCCTCACGCGCCAGGTCCGCGAACAGCCGTTCTCCGTGGTCCTGCTGGACGAGATCGAGAAGGCGCACCCCGCGGCGTTCGATCTCCTGCTGCAGGTGTGCGGGGATGGACGCCTCACCGATGGTCGGGGGAAGACCGCCTTCTTCCACAACGCGATCGTGATCCTCACGTCGAACCTCGGCGCCGCGCATCGCCGGTCGCAGGCTGGCTTCACGCGCGGCACCGACCGGGCGGACGACGCGGAGGCGCACTACGTGAGGGTCGTCCGCGAGACGTTCAGGCCCGAGCTCGTGAACCGCCTCGATCGCATCGTCGCGTTCCGATCGCTCGAGCTCGAGGACGTCCGCGAGGTCGCGCGCATCGCCGTGGCGCGCGTGGCCCGACGCCGCGGCGTGGTCGAGCGGGGCATCGACCTCGCGGTCTCCGAGGGTGCCCTCGCGCGCCTCGCGGACGGTGGCATGAGCGAGGCGTACGGGGCGCGTGCGCTCCGGCGTCACGTCGAGCGCGAGCTGGTGACGCCGCTCGGTCGCTTGCTCTCCAGCCGCGGCAGCCTCGAGGGCGAGCGCGTTGTGGTCGCGATGGACGGCGACGCGCCGATCGCAGGCGAGGAGCGCGGCGTGGCGCACGGCGGGCTCCGCTTCGGTGTCGTCCGCTCGCCGGCGCGGCGCGGCGGCGGGGCGCTCCACGCCCTCGAGCGGATCACGCGGAGTCGACGCGAGGTGCACCGCCAGAACCGGCTCGATCGGGTCGTGGAGCTGCGCGACCATGTGGCGTACCTCGTCGCCGAGCTGGCCTCGCTCGGCAAGAAGCGGAGGGGCGAGGCGGCGCCCGACGGGCCGCGCGTGGCGGAGAAGACAGGCGATCACGGGCGCCTGGCGGAGCTGTGCGACGCGCTTGACCGGAGCCTCGCGGCGATCTCGGCGCTGGAGGAGCTCGCCCTCGCGGCGTTCGTGTCGGGCGAGCCCTTCGATGGGCTCCAGGGGGAGGTCGCGGACGAGCGCGCACGCTTCCGCACGGCGCTCGTCCACGCCCTCGTCGCGCAGGAGCGCCGGCGCAACGCCGCGACCCTGCTCGTGAAAGAGCTCGACGAGCGCCGCGCGCTCGACGTGTGGCTCGCGCCGCTCCTCGCCGACTCCGCGCGCCGCGGGTGGCACGTGGAGGGGCACGTCGATGGCGACCGGGACGCGCCGCCCGAAGGGACGACGTGGCCCGCCGCGCGCCGCTTCGGTCCGCCGCGCGATCGTGGTGCGTTGCTCGACCGCCTCCTCGCGAAGGATCGGAGGTTCCGGAACGTCGTGCTGCGGGTCCATGGCGATCACGCGTGCGTCTGGCTCGCGCTCGAGGCCGGGCTCCATCGCTTCACGGGCTTCGCGTCGGCCGCGGAGCCCGCTCACCTCCACGTGTCGCTCATCGCGATGCGGACGACCCTCGCCGACGACGAGTGGACGCCGCCGGTCCTGGAGCCCCCCAACGCCGAGGTCGCCGCGGGGCTCGCGCACGGCCACCCGCTCCGCGCTCGCGCCCGCGGCAAGGACGAGGTCGTGTTGCTCGACGGGAAGGCCACGGTCGCGATCCCCGAGGACGCGTACTGGCCGCGCTTCGAGGAGATCGCGCTCGAGCACCTCCTGCTCTTCGAGCGCGATCCCACGCTCGATCGCGACGAGCAGCTTCGGCCGCTCGTCGACGACAGCCTCGCCGAGGTGCGAGCCATGGCGCGCCGTGGCGAGAAGATCTGGGCGATCAAGCGCTACCGCGACCTCATGGGGTGCGGCCTGAGGGAGGCCAAGGACGCCGTCGAGGCGATGCTGTGAGCGCGTCGTTCTCGGTCCCCGTGTACCAGCGGCGCCTCGGCGACACGGTCGAGCTCGTGACGCTCGGGCTCGGCGCGGCGACGAAGCGCCGGAGCGCGCAGGGGATCCCGAGGGCCGAGGAGCGCCTGCGCGAGGACCTCCGGAAGGCGGTAGAGGAGGCGCGACCGCCGGAGCTCGCGCGCTACGACTTCAAGCGGGGGACGCGGCTCGAGCGCGTCCGGCTCGAGGTCACCCTGCGGGACGCCAGGAAGCGCAAGATCAGCGGCCTGTGTCCCATCATCGTGGAGCCACGCCACGCCGGCGCCGGGCGACGGCTCGACATCGGGTACCACCCTTCCCGCCCGGCCGAGTGGTTCCCGCTCGACGGGGACGCCCCCGTCGCCCCGACGGCTGCCGCGTACTTCGCCGACGCGTGGAAGGACCTCGACGACGCCACGATCGCGGCGCTGTGGAGCAACGGCAAGGACGCGCTGCGCGTGCTCTCCTTCTCGGCGAGCCCGAGGACGCTCCTCGAGGAGCTGCCCGAGCGCAAGCGGGGGATCTGGGACGACCTCGAGATCGATCTCGCCGCAGCGAAGGCGAGGCGGCGCGACCACATGAAGGTCCTCCCGCGCCTGGGAACGGATCTCACGGCGGCCGGTCCGCCGGACATCCTCTGCGTCCCGCGATCACCGTATCGCGAGGAGCTCGCGACCCTCCTGGGATCGAAGCGTCGGACCTCGGTGGTGATCGTCGGCCCTCACGGGTCGGGCAAGTCGGCGCTCGTCGAGCAGCTCGTCCGAGATCTCCTCGTCCACGACGGCCACGACACCCACCGGAACCTCGATCTCGTGACGCACGTATGGCGCGTGCACGGAAAGCAGATCATCGCGGGGATGTCGCGCCTCGGACAGTGGGAACAGCGTTGCGTCGAGATCCAGGACGACGTACGGGGTCGACGCATCATCCTGCTCGTGCCCGATCTGCACCTGTTCGGGCGGATCGGCCGCGCGCGCGACTGCGATCGCGCTCTCGCGGATTTCTTTCGCGGCCCCGTCGGGCGCGGCGAGATCACGCTCCTCGGCGAGTGCACGGCCGAGCAGCTCCGGCAGCTCGAGGAGGACGATCCGGCCTTCGCGGCCTCGTTCGCGCGCGTCCACGTCGCGCCGACGAGCCGCGAGGAGACGTTCCGGATCCTGCTGGCCCGCGCGAGGGAGATCGAGGCGAGCAGCCCTCCGGACCGGCCCGTGGAGATCGATCCCCTGGCGTTCCAGACGATCCTCGTGCTCGGGGACGGCCTCTTCCCGAGCCACGCGCGCCCGGGCAAGGCGGTCGATCTCCTCGCCCGCCTGTGCGCGCCGCGCGCCGGGGACGGAGGGGGAGCCGTGTCGGTCGGTCCGGTGGACGTGATCGAGCGCCTCTCGGAGGAGACCGGCCTCCCGCGGCAGATCCTCGCGCCGGAAGACCCCGTGGGCGTGGACGACATCGTGAGGGATCTCGAGCGGCGCGTCCTGGGTCAGCCGGTCGCGGTCCGCGAGGCGGCCGACCTCGTGGTCCGCATTCGCAGCGGGCTCACCGATCCCGGTCGGCCGTGGGGCGTGTACCTCTTCACTGGCCCGACGGGCACCGGGAAGACCGAGCTCGCGAAGGCCCTCGCCGGGTACGTCTACGGATCGCCGAACCGCCTGGTTCGCTTCGATATGAGCGAGCTCTCCGGGGCCGACGCCGTCGCTCGCCTGATCGGGGACACCTACGACACCGAGGGCCTGTTGACCTCCGCGGTGCTCGCGCAGCCCTTCAGCCTGGTGCTGCTCGACGAGATCGAGACGGCGCACCCTCAGGTTCTCAACCTGCTCCTCCAGCTGTTCGACGACGGACGCCTCACCGACGCCGCGGGGAACACGGCGACGTTCACGCAGTGCATCGTCGTCATGACGTCGAACCTGGGGGCCAGGCAGCGGCCGCCCCTCGGGTTCGACGAGCCTCCGGACGCGCTGATGCAGGACGTGGCGCGCGCGGTCCGTGAGTTCTTTGCGCCCGAGCTTTTCAATCGCATCGACGCGGTGGTCCCCTTCCGGCCGCTCGATCCCCAGGTCGCGATCGACGTCACACGCAAGGAGCTGTCCAACCTGTTCTCGCGACCCGGCCTCGTCGACCGCGGTGTCTTCGTCGAGGTCGGCGTCGCCGCGATCGAGCGGATCGCGCGCGACGCCCTGCGCGCCGAGGACGGGGCGCGATCGCTCAAGCGCTTCATCGATGATCGCATCGGATCGCTCCTCGGCGAGGAGATCGCCCGCGCGCCTGGGGCGGCGATGCAGGTGCTACGCATCACCGGCGGCGACGCGGGCCTGCGCGTGACGGCCGAGCCGCTCGTGGAGGCCGAGCCTGCCGCTCGGTCGTACGCCCTCGAGTCGGTGTTCACGGAGCCGCTCGGCGTGCTGCGGGAGCGTCTGCCCGACGTCCTTCGCGCCCTCGAGGGTCTCGAGAGGAGCGAGCGCCTCGCCGCATTGAGCGAGCAACTGCGCCACCACCTGAGCGAGCACAACCGGGGGCGCAGGGAGCACGGTGAGCCCATCTACAACATCGAGTGGATGCGGATCACGGTCGAGAGGCTCCGTGAGCGCGTCGAGAGGCTCGCCACGGCGTCGCTCGACATGCACCATCACGCGATCGAGGAGGCGATCGCGCAGCGAGACGTGCCCGATCCTCCGAAAGCCCGGTGGGAGAGCAGCCGGCCGACGCCCGGGCGCATGCGCTTCGATTTCGGGCGCGCGGGGACCTGGTGGGACCACTTCTCGTGCATCGCCGAGACGCACGTGATCGCCCGGGCCCTCGATCGGGTGACGTCGCCCGATCAGCACGCGGTGCTCGTCGAGCTCCTCCCGGTGGGGACGGGGCGGACGTTGCTCCACGAGATGCTCGCGGCGTATGCGTCGGCGCGGGGTGAAGTCGACGGTCTCGCGTGGGCCGCGGCCGGCGAGGTCCACGAGCACGCCGGCTCGCGCGAGCAGCTTGGGGGTCTCGACCTCGGGGCGCCCGAGGTGGTCGTCATGAAGCTGGTCGGCCTGTGCATTCGCGACTTCCTCGAGCTCGAGAGCGGGACGCACGTCTGGCGATCCAGCGCGCGCGAGCCCGAGCTCTTGCGCGTGAGGGTCCTCCCCGCAGGTCCTGGGGTCACGCCCGGCGCGCACGTGCGCTCCTTCCGCGCGGCGCGCGAGGCCGCCGAGCGCGATCCCGCCGGTGCCACGGTGCGGCCGGACGGGCTGCTCCCGATCGTCCGCACGATGTGGTTCGACGCGCCGGCGCGGGGGAAGGCGGGCACGCTCCTCGAGATGGAGGACTACGTGGTCGGGCTCCCGCACACGGCGCGAGTGACCCGCATCGCCGACGCGTTCGCGAAGCTCTGGCTGTACCGCGTCTCGCGCGTGGACCCGGGCCGGGAGGGCGCGTGAGCAAGAAGTCGTTCCGCCTCCACGTCGTCGTCCACGAGGACGGCCGTCGCACCGCGCGCCTGCTCCGCACCTGGGACGCCCTGTTCGACCGCCCCGCGCCGTCCGCGTTCGGCGTCACGATGGCGGACATCCACGAGGAGCTCGAGGCGAAGCTCGAGGCGTTGCGGCTCGATCCGGCCGAGCGGATCGACCGGTTCCTGTGGGACGAGTCGTTCGAGGCGCACAAGATCAAGGTCGACATCCACCCCCTGTCCTCCGTCGAGAAGCGGGCCGTCATCGGGAAGAAGCAGATCCCGCTCGTCCTCACCTACGTATCCTGCCCGCTCGAGGGTGGCGGCTTCCGCGTCATGCTCCCGCGCTTCGGCGCGTGGTTCATCGTCGAGGACCTGTCCCTCGCGCCGGACGTGCTGCGTCATGCCGTGAGCACGTTCCTCCTCGGGGAGCACCCGCGCTGGCTCTACGATTTCCGTGAAGTAGGCGACGAGTACGTCGCGGAGTGGGCGCCGGCCATCCTCGCGCGTACCCGTCTCCCGGACGTCGAGGCGGCCGCGACCCCCGTGAGGCCCGAGCTCGCGCGCGTGGCGGACGAGCTCGTCGAGCGCGCGGCCCGGGGAAAGCTCGCCCCCGTGGTCGGCGACTCGGCGGTCTTCGACGCGATCCGGGCGTGGACCGTCGGCCCGAGACCGCCATCGATCCTGCTCGTGGGGCCGCCGGGGGTGGGCAAGTCGACCCTCGTCCGGCGCATCGCGGCGCACCACGTCGCGGTCCGGCGCGAGCGAGGCGCCGCGCCGCGGATCCACAGCACGTCCAAGGACCGCATCGTCGCGGGGATGGTCTACCTGGGTATGTGGCAGGAGCGCTGCGCCACGCTCGTCCGCGAGCTCGCGGAGGAAGGTGACTACCTCCACGTGGACGCGCTCGGCGGGCTCCTCGAGGCGCAGCCCGACGGTGCACGGATCGCCGACTTCCTCGAGCCGGCGATGGGCGAGCTCCACGTCCTCACGGAGTGCACGGAGGAGGATCTCGAGCGGGCGCGCCGGGTGCGGCCCTCGTTCGTGCAGGCGTTCACGATCGTCCGCGTCCCGGAGCCCGAGGCACACGAGACGATCCTGCTCGCGCTCGCGTACGCGAGGAGGAAGGACCTCGACGTGCACCCGTCGGGGATGAAGCGACTCCTGCGGCACCTCTCCCTGCTCGAGCGTAGCGTGGCCTACCCGGGGAAGGCCCTCCGCTTCCTCGACTGGCTCTCCGTGGGGCCGGCGCCCGGGACCCTGCACGCGCGGGACGCCTCGCTCGCGTACGCGCGGTACTCTGGCGTGCCGAACACGCTCCTCTCGGACGACGTCGCCGCGAGCGCCGCCGATCTCGCGGGCCACCTCCGGGCGCGCGTCATCGGCCAGGATGCCGCCTGCGACGTCTGCGGCCGCGTGCTGGCGCGCTTCAAAGCGAACCTCGTGGATCCGGACCGGCCTTGCGGGACCTTGCTCTTCGTGGGTCCCACCGGCGTAGGAAAGACGGAGCTCGCCAGGCAGCTGGCGCGGACGACCTTCGGGGGCGTGGAGCGCATGATCCGCCTCGACATGAGCGAGTACATGCGCCCCGGTGCCGTGCAGCGCCTCATCCGCGCGCGCGCGGGCTCGATGGGCCTCGCCGCGCGCGTGCGGGCGCAGCCCCTCTCCCTCGTCCTCTTCGACGAGATCGAGAAGGCCCACCCGGAGGTCGTCGACCTGCTCCTCGGCGTCCTGGGCGAGGGCCGGATGACCGACGACGCCGGGCGCCTGGTCGACTTCCGCACGACGCTGATCGTGATGACGTCGAACGTCGGCGTGGCGGACGCGCGCCCCGTGGGCTTCGGTGAGGCAGAGGGGGGAGACTTCACCCGCAAGGTGCGCGCCCACTTCAGGCCGGAGCTGTACAACCGCATCGACCACGTCGTGGCGTTCCGCGCGCTCTCGATCGACGACGTCGAGCGCATCGTGGACCTGGAGCTCGGATCGGTGGGCTCCCGCGCCGGCCTCGTGCGGCGCGGCCTCCACCTTCGCGTCACCGGCCGGGCGAGGCGGCGCCTCGCGGAGCTGGGCCACGACGCGACGTTCGGCGCGCGCCCGCTCAAGCGCCTCTTCGAGGAGCGCGTGGTCACGCCCATTGCGGCGCGGATCGCCGCGGACCCGAGCTTCCGCGTCGCCGACATCGTCGTCGCGACGCCCGGAGAGGACGCGCCGGGGGCGGCGCTCGTCGTGCGCGTGTGACGGTCTAGCGCCAATGCCGATCGGTTAGGCGCGATCCAGCGCAAGAGAAGGGGTGCCCCCACTCGCCGCGCTACGCGCGTCGGTCTCCCCCAAATCGCGCGCTACGCGCGCTCATCAGGGGGAGACGAAGAAGTTCCGCGAGCACCGCGCAGACCTCACCCTCCCGGCCTCCCTCTCCCTGAAGGGAGACTGAGGAATCCCCTC
>SXNL01000058.1 GCA_005777185.1 Myxococcales bacterium | reverse complement strand
GAGAACAGCGACATCGGTGGACCCTCGATGATCCGGTCCGCCGCGAAGCACCACGCGCGCGTGGCCGTGGTCTGCGACCCCGCGGATTACGATGACGTCCTCGCGCAGATACGCGCCACAGGTGAGGTGTCGCATCAGGCGCGCGCCGCCCTCGCCGCGAAGGCCTTCGCTCACACGGCGGCCTACGACGCGGCGATCGCGGCGTACCTCTCGACCGAGCGCGGCGCGGGGTCGCGCGCAGCCGAGGCGGTCGTGTTCCCGCGATACCTCACCCTCCCCTTCGAGCGAGCGTACGCGCTTCGATACGGCGAGAACCCCCACCAGCAGGGTGCGTTCTACGTCGAGCGGGGCGCCGCCGCTGGCTCCATCGCGCGCGCCGAAGGGCTCGGCGCAGGGGGGAAGGAGCTGTCGTTCAACAACCTCGTCGACGTCGAGGCCGCGCTCGACTGCGTGCGCGAGTGGGACGGCCCCGCGGCGGTGGTCGTCAAGCACACGAACCCGTGCGGTGTGGCGACCGCGACCACGCTCGAGGCCGCCTACCGCGCCGCTCGCGAGGCGGACGCGCTCAGCGCCTTCGGCGGCGTCGTGGCCCTCAACCGCGAGGTGGACGCGACGACCGCCCGCGCGCTCGCCGAGACGTTCCTCGAGTGCGTGGTCGCGCCGTCGTTCGCCGGTGACGCCCTCGAGATCCTGCGGCAGAAGAAGAATCTCCGCCTCCTCGCGACGGGGGCCTGGCTCCCCGCCACGCACGCGGCCCTCCAGTACAGGCGCGTCGGCGGAGGCCTCCTCGTGCAGACGCGCGACGCGACGGCCGCGGGCGAGGTGGCGCGCGGCAAGGTGGTGACCCGGCGGGCCCCCACGACGGCCGAGCTCGCGGCGCTCGAGTTCGCGTGGCGCGTCTGCAAGCACGTGAAATCCAACGCGATCGTCCTCGCGTCGCCCCCCTCCTCGGACGGGGGGCCGGTCGCGACCGTCGGCGTCGGCGCCGGGCAGATGTCACGCGTGGTGTCGGTCGCGCTGGCCTGCGAGAAGGCCGGGGCCGCCGCGGCCGCCAGCGTCCTCGCGTCCGACGCGTTCTTCCCGTTCCCCGACGGCGTCGAGGCCGCGTCGAAGGCCGGCGTGATCGCCGTCGCCCAGCCCGGCGGCAGCGTCAAGGACCCCGAGGTCATCGCGAAGGCCGACGAGCTCGGTCTCACGATGGTCCTCACGGGGACCCGCCACTTCAGACACTGACACGGCCGGATCCTCGTCGCGGCACGCGACGACGATCGCAGGATCGTGAATCGTCGCGGGCCGGTGCTCCTACTACTCGGCGTCGAGCGCGTCGCTCGCGAACTCCTCGACGTCGAAATCCGCGACGTCGACCACGGCGCCATCGGCTGGGGCCGCGCGGAGGACCTCCGCGCCGGCGTCGTCGTCGTCGCTCGTGTCGTCGTCGGCGGCGTCGTCGCCGTCCGCCTCCTCCTCGTCCTCCTCATCCTCCGCCTGGAGGATCGGCAGGCGGCGCTTCCCGACCGGACCCTCGTCCACGTAGTCGCGCAGCGACTCCATCTCCGACAGGGCCTGCAGCTTGGCGAGGCCCTTCACCTCGACCTGCCGGATGCGCTCGCGCGTCAGGTTCATGATGGCCCCGACCTCCTCCAGCGTCGTCCCCCCGCGGTCCGACACGTCCAGCGCGCAGCTCTCGGTCATCTCCCAGACCTCCAGGTCGGGAAAGTTCAGCTTGATCGCGCCCGTACGTGCGGACACGTCGAGGTAAAGGTGATGCTTGCACGAGACGAACGGGCACGGCCTCTCACCACCCTGGCACTCCGCGCGCGTCCTCGGCCGCTCGATGTCGGTCTCGGGGTAGAGCATGCGCCCGAGCTCGAGCTCGCGCTTGGTCATGCGCTTCACGCTGATGGTCCGCGCGCGCACGTCGCGCTTCCGACGCGAGCGACGCTGCTCGCGCGTCACCGCGGGCTCGGCGAGGCTGGGCGCGAGCGCGAGCGCCCCCACGGTCTCACCCACGGCCGTCGTGATCTCCGTCTCCGCAAGGTCTTTCGGGTCCATCGTGCGTCCTCCCGGTCTCGCTCGCGCGAGACAGCGTGCCGTCGTTTCGGACAGAGGGCAGGCTTCGCCCTCTGCGGCCCCGTGCGAAGCTGTCGCACATTGCCGCTGGTTTCCCCAGACTCACCGCTTTCCCCCTGTCCCCTACTTCCCAGTGTGGAAGGAGCGAGCGAGTCGTGTACTCCTCGGGAAGGTCGTTGCCCGCGGCGATGGAAGAGGGGGCTCGAAGCGCCCCCCTCCCGACGGCTCATGCCGCAAGATGCGTCATCAGCGCCCGGAGGGATGTCGTCGCGAGCGCGACGACGGAGTGCTTCAACTGCTGCTCTCTCTGCTACCGACGTGAGGCGAGGTGGGCACCTCGCGCGAGCTTCACCGTGGCTCCTGGTCGTCCGCTCCGGGGAGAGAACGCCGGCATGATTTTCACATCGCGGACCATACTCCGCGCATGGAATCGCGTGCAACGATGGATCGACCGAATAATTTCGCGTTTCCATAATGGAACGCGAATCAACGGCTTAGATCGATGCCGTGACAGAAAATGTCATGGCCTGCGCTCCATGGAAGTTCTCATGGACACGCCCGCTTGGCATCGCCGTCGCCACCCCACGCCGCGGCGTCCACCCGCGTGGAATCGCTGTGGACGCTGTAGGTGGAGATCGCACGCGCACCCCGGAGCGCATCTTCTGTGGGATGACGCTCAGAGGCAAATTTCCGGGGTACCTTGCTAGGCTGCATGCGATGACATCGTCCGGATCGGCCGAT
The DNA here is from genome assembly GCA_005777185.1 of Myxococcales bacterium. Classification (GTDB taxonomy): domain Bacteria; phylum Myxococcota_A; class Polyangia; order Polyangiales; family Polyangiaceae; genus SXNL01. The sequence goes on along the minus strand of SXNL01000058.1, from coordinate 14,366 downwards.
CTGTCGGGGGCCCACGTGGCCTTTCGCGACGTGAGCGCGCGCGGGACCCGCATGCGCGTGGCGATCGCGGGCGAAGGCCCCCCGCTGCTCCTCGTGCACGACTTCCTGACGAGCCAGCTGGCGTGGGCAGACGTCGTGGGGCCCCTCTCGCGGGCCTTTCAGGTCATCGTGCCGGATCTCCCGGGGTTCGGCGAGAGCGAGAAGCCGGCGCCGGAGCGGTACGCATACGGGTTCGAGGGCTTCGCGGAGTCGCTCCTCGATCTCGTCGCGGCGCTGTCGCTCGGGAGGGTCGCGCTGTGCGGGCACGCGCTCGGGGGCTCGATCGCGATCACGCTCGGGGCCGACCACCCGGACGTGGTCGAGGCGCTCCTGCTCGTCGCGCCCCGGGTCTACGGTGGCGCCCCCGCGCCGCTGTCGCTGCGCATCGCCGGGATCCCGCTCCTCGGGCCCCTCGCCTTCAAGCAGCTCTACGGCCGGGCGTTCTTCCGGCACCACTTCGAGACCACGATGTACGGCGGGAGCGCGAGGGTCCCCTGGGATCGCGTGGACAAGCACTTCGAGCGCTTCAACGTGCCCGCCGCGCGCCAGGCCGCGTACGCGACCATGCTCGCGACGCGCGATCTCCGGCCCATCGTCGCGAAGGTCCCCCGCATCACCCAGCCGGCGCTCGTGGTGTGGGGGCGGGACGACGCGCCGCTCCCCCTGGCCCACAGCCGGAAGCTCGCCCGCGAGATCCCGGGGGCCACGCTGGAGATCCTCGATTGCGGCCACTCACCGCACGAGGAGTGCCCCGCGGCGTTCGCTCTGCTCGTCGAGAGCTTCCTGACCCGGGCCCGGCCGGCATGACGCGGCGTGCGCGGCTCCTCCGGCACCGCGGTTTCCAGATCGGGGCGCTGCTCGTCCTCGCCCTGGTGCTCTTCGCCGTGCTCGGCCCCATCGTCGCGACGCACGATCCCCTGGAGAGCGATTTCGTTCGCGGCCTCGACGCCGAGGAGATGCCCGTCGGGCCCTCGCGCCTGTTCTGGCTCGGGGCCGACCGCTTGTGCCGCGACCAGTTCGCGCGGCTCGCCACGGGTGCTCGCGTGTCCCTCGTCATCGCGCTCCTCGCCACGCTCCTGTCGACGACGCTGGGAGCGGCCGTCGGCATCGCGGCCGGGTACACCGAGGGCGAGCGCGTCCGCGTGCCGGTGACGTCCATCGCCCTCACCGCCGGGGCGATCGCGCTCCTCGCGGCGGGTCGCCCGCGCCTCGCCGCCTCGGCCCTCGGGGCGGCCGCCCTCGGGCTCGCGCTCGGGCGTCGCGGCCCCTCCCTCCCGGTGGACCTCGACGCGCTGCTCATGCGCGGCGTCGACGTGCTCCTCGCGTTCCCGTTCCTGCTCCTGGTGATGGCCGTCGGCGCGGCGTTCGAGTCGACGAGCGTGGTCACGATCCTCGTGATCCTCGGCCTCACGAGCTGGCTCGGGACGGCGCGCATCGTCCGCTCGAAGGTGCTCTCGGTGCGGAGGCTCGAGTTCGTCGTCGCGGCGCGCGCCCTCGGGCAGACCACGCCGAGGATCCTCCTCTTGCACGTGCTGCCCAACGTCGCCGGGCCGATCGCGGTCATCGCGAGCGTGTCGGTCGCGCAGATGATCCTCTCCGAGAGTGTCCTCGCGTACCTGGGCGCGGGGCTCGCCCCGCCCACGCCGAGCTGGGGCAAGATGCTGTTCGAGGGCCAGGACTTCTTCACCGGCGCGCCGTGGATGCTCTGGGCGCCCGCGGCCTTCATCCTGGCGAGCGTGCTCGGCTTCAACCTCGTCGGGGAGGGCCTGCGCGATGCGCTCGATCCCAGGGAGTAGCGCCCTCCTCTTCGCCGCGTTCTCGGGCGCCCTCGCCGCGCTCTCCGGGTGCAAGGCGGGGGATCTCGCGGCTCCCCTCCCCGCCGCGCACGCGGACGATCCGGCGCCGCGCCGCGGCGGTATCCTCAGGCTCTCGTCCTTCGCCGACATCCGCGTGATCGATCCTGCGAACGTCGCGGACGGGCTCGTGCCGGAGGTCAACAACGTCCTCTTCGCGGGGCTGGTGGACTACGACGAGGCGGGCCGCGTGGTCCCCGATCTCGCCGAGCGGTGGGAGGTGCTCGACGACGGCAAGCGCTTCCGCTTCGTGCTCCGGCGAGGAGCGCGCTTCCACGACGGCGAGGAGGTCACCGCCGACGACGTCAAGCGCTCGGTCGAGCGCGCCCTGGGCCCGGGCGCGCCGAACCCGTACGCAAGCTTCTACGAGAGCCTGGTCGGCTTCGCGGCGTTCCAGTCCGGGAAGGAAGACGCGCTGCGCGGCGTCACCGTCGAGGGCCGCTACGTGGTCGACTTCCGCCTCTCCGAGCGGGACGCGACGTTCCTGCCGGTCCTGGCGCTCCAGCCCCTCCGCCCCGTCTGCAGGAGCGCGGGCCGGCGCTACTCGGACGCGTGGACCCCGTGCGGCGCGGGGCCGTTCCGCTTCGTGGAGGGCGGCACCGAGCATGGCCGACACGTGAGCGTCGTGCGCCACGAGGGGTACCACAAGCCCGGCCTCCCCCACCTCGACGGCATCACCTGGACCTTCCTCGTCAACCTGGCGACCGAGCGGTTCAAGTTCGAGCGAGGGGACATCGACGTTCTGCACGACTTCCTCCAGGCCGACGTGACCCGCCTCGTGCGCGATCCACGCTGGCGGCCCTTCGGCGCGTTCGACGTCGAGCGGCAGATCGGCGGCGAGTCGATGAACACGGAGATCCCGCCGTTCGACAACGTCGAGATCCGGCGCGCCGTGGCGGCGGCCATCGATCGCGAGCACTACCGCCTCGTGCGCCCCGCGAACATCCGGCCGTTCGGGTCCCCGGTGCCACCGGCGGTCCCGGGCTACGATCCCGCGGCCCCCGTGCAGCGCTTCGACCCCGCGGCCGCGCTCGAGCACATGCGCAAGGCGGGCTATCCCTACGATCCCGCCACGCGCACGGGCGGCTGGCCGCACCCCATCCCCTACTACGTCTACCGGACCGGCCTCGCGGAGTACACGGCCCAGATCCTCGTGCAGGAGCTCGCGCGCATCGGCCTCCGCCTCGAGATTCACGTCGTGAACTACCCGACGTACATCGCGTTCACGGGGCGCCGCGGCAAGGCGCCGATCACGAGCTACGGCTGGCAGCAGGACTACCCCCACCCGCACGACTTCTTCGATCCCCTGTTCCACAGCCACTCGATCGCGGAGGAGAGCTCGAACAACACGGCCTTCTACCGGAACCCGGACCTCGACGACCTCCTCGACCGGGCCAAGCGTGAGCTCGACCCCGCCGCCCAGAAGGTGCTCTACGCCGAGGCGCAGCGCATCGTGTGCGACGAGGCGCCCTGGGCCTTCACCCACACGTTCCGATTCTACGACGTCCACCAGCCGTACGTCCGGGGCTACCGGCCGCACGCGGTGTGGACGCACCGCGTCCAGGAGTCCTGGCTCGACCGCACGGGCGCGGACGGCCCACGCGCGTTGCTCGATCACGGCCGGCGGGAAGCGCTCGGCGCGCTCCTCGGCTCGGCGCGCGACGCGAGGGGTCGGCGATGATGCGGCGGCTCGCGCGGCGGCTCGCCTGGTCGGCCTTCGTCGTGTGGGCGACGGTGACGCTCGCCTTCGTGGTGAGCAACGTGCTCCCGCAGGACCCGGCGCGCATGATCGCAGGCGCGCAGGCGCGGCCCAAGGACGTCGAGCGTGTCCGCGCACAGCTCGGCCTGGACCGCCCGCTGTATGTGCAGTATACAACTTTTCTGCGGCGCCTCGTCCACGTGGGACCCGCCCTCGGGGCGTCGCGGCCGGAGGCGCACGCGACCTGCGGCGGCGCGGGCCCCCTGCACGTCGATCTGGGGACGAGCTACCAGAAGCGCAAGGCCGTGGTCGCCCTCATCTCGGATGCGCTTCCCCGCACGCTCTTCCTGGCAGCCACGGCGACGCTCCTGCAGCTCGTGCTCGGCGTCGCGTCGGGGACGATCGCGGCCGCGAAGCGCGGCACCGTGTGGGATCGTGGGACGGTCGCGGTGACGCTCCTCGGGATCAGCGTGCCCACGTACATGATCGGCATCCTGCTCCAGTGGGTGTTCGCAGACCGGCTACGGCTCCTTCCGCTGGACGGGTACGGCCGGACGCCGCTCGAGCACGTCACGAGCGTCATCCTGCCCGCGACGACGCTCGGGATCTTCGGCGCGGCCTGGTACACGCGCCTCGTGCGCGACGAGATGATCGAGCTCCTCCACCAGGATCACGTGCGGACCGCGCGAGCCAAGGGGGCGGGGCGACTCGCCGTGGTCGTGCGGCACGCGCTCCGGAACGCGCTCGTGCCGCTCGTCACGGTCGTGGCGCTGGACTTCGGCGGGCTGCTCGGCGGCGCAATCGTGACGGAGAGCGTCTTTCGCTGGCCCGGCCTCGGCTCACTCGGCGTGGGAGCCGTGCTCGATCGCGACGGACCGGTCATCCTGGGGAGCGTGCTCGTGACGGCGATCGTGGTCGTGGTGATGAGCCTTGCCGTGGATCTGGCCTACCCGCTGCTCGATCCACGCGTCCGGGCACGCTGAGGGCTGTCCAGGATGGCGCCCGCCATCCCCCGTCGACGTGGCCGCGACGTCGTCAGTTACCGAGGAGGGCCTTGCACTCGGCCACCCGAGGGCCCGCCGCCTGGTTCACGCAGCTCGTGAGGGCCTGCCTGGCGCCGACCAGGTTACCCGTGCGCCGGTACGCGTCGGCCAGGGTGAGCCACGCCTCCGCGCTATGCGGGTTCGATCGCGTCGCGCGCATCGCGACGTCCGCGGCACGCCCGGCCGAACCACGCGCCAGGAGCTCCTGAGCGCGCTTCGTGTCGTCGACCGTCGACGTCGCGGTCGGCGCGTGCGTCGCCGTGGCCGGCGGCGGCGCGCGCGTCACCGGGGGCGGCGCCGTCGTGGTCGGCGCGTGCGTCGCGATCGGCGGTGCGTGCGTCGCCGTCGGCGGCGCCCCGGTCGCGCGGGGGTTCACCGGCAGCTGCCTTCCACTCTCGGATGGCGGCGGAGACGTGCTGTCGGAGGGGATCGGGGCCGCCTGCGTCGGCGGTGGGACGGGCGTGATCGAGAGGCCGGCGTCCCGCGGGGCCGCGGTCGTGGCGACGCCCGCGTCCCGGATCGTCGAGAGGTTCTCGTTCGTGTCGTACTCGCCCCGGTAGAAGTACCGAGCGGCGATCACCAGGACAGCCACCGCGGCGATGGCGGCGACGAAGCGGACGGTGAACTGCGAGCCCGGCTGAGCCGCGGGGTCACGCGCCTCGCGCGCCTCGGCCGCCTGCTTCGGGACGGCGTCCTCTTCGTCCCGGACGGCCTCGTCGCGTCGCTTCGGCTTCTTCGAAGGCGGGGCCCCCGACTCCGTCTTCTTCTTCTTCTTCTTCTTGGAAGATGGGGGGGGGGCGGAAGACGTCGCATCCCTCGCCGGTTCCCGGGCCCTCGGCGGGTCGGTCTTCGGAGCTTCGGCCTTCGGAGCCTCGGCCTTCGGAGCCTCGGCCTTCGGAGCCTCGACCTCCGGCTTCGCAGCCTCGGCCTTCGGAGCCTCGGCCTTCGGAGCCTCGACCTCCGGCTTCGCAGCCTCGGCCTTCGGAGCCTCGGCCTCGGCCTTCGGAGCCTCGGCCTTCGGAGCCTCGGCCTCCGTAGCCTCGGCCTTCGGCTTCGGAGCCTCGGCCTCCGGCTTCGGGGCCTCCGGCTTCGGGGCCTCGGCCTTCGGGGCCTCGGCCTTCCGGGCCTCGGCCTTCGGGGCCTCGGCGTTCGGAGCCTCGGCCTTCGGAGCCTCGGCCTTCGGAGCGGACTCGCCAGAATCGGGGCTGTCGTCGGGCTCGAGGGCGTCCGGCTCGAGCTCCTCGACGGCCGTCTGCTTGAGCACGGGCGCGGCGACGCCGAGGCCCATGAGGGTGTGCGGGCCGTCCGCGGCCCGCATGCGGCCGCGCGACGTCGGCAGCGGCGGCGGCTGCGAGCGCACGTGGGTGAGGATGGAGGGACGATCCGCCGACAGCGTGACGACGGAAGGCGCTCGCTCGGACGAAACCGTCAGGACGGGAGAGTCGCTGGCGGGGCGCGGGTCTCCCGCCCCGCCTGGCTCGGGGGACGGCAGCTGGGAGACGTACGACTGTTTGCGATCGGAGGGAGGGACGTCCTCGACCAGATCGATGTCGCGAACTTCCATCCGGCCCTCGCTCTGCGCCGGAGCGGCTACCATGAGGTTCGGCAGCGAGCGACCCTTCACGAGCGGCGGGAGCGGCAGCGTCACGCGCTGCGAGGCCTTCATGGCCGAGGACGACACGGGCGGCGGAGGTGGCGCGGATGGCGCGCGCGTCACCGGCACGGGCGGTGGCGTCGAACGGCGGGGCGAAGCGGACGGCGCCGCCTCCTCGATCACGCGCATGGAGACGGCCTTGCGCTCGACGAGCAGGCCGTCGAAGAACATCTTGCTCATGGTCGTGAGCGTCGTGAGATCGTCGAACGGCGATTCGTCCACGATGTTCCACAGCGAGCGCTTACCGTCGAACAGCCGGAGCACGCCGTTGAGCTCGTCGGGCACCCTCGGCAGCCTCTCCTCGAGCAGCTTGGTGTCGACCTCGTACACGACGTCGAGGGCGGGGAGTTGCTCCGCGATGCGGCCCCACTCGTCGATGCGGCGCATGCCCTCGAGCAGGATCGACTGGGTGGACGCCTCGATCGTCGGCGTGCGGTCCACGGGGCCGAAGTCGACGGCGAACTCGGCGTCGCGCCAGATGAGCATGCGGTACACGGCCTCCTCGCCCGCGAGGACCCCGGCCTGCGCGTCGATGAGCTTGCCGTCCCGAAAGACCAGAGTCGCGGTCGTCGACGCGCTCTTGAGCGTCACCGTGCCGCTCTTGCGAGAGACCTCGAATGTCTGGATGAGGTCCACCACCGTCATGTCGCGGATGGATCCCGCAAACTGCGTCCGCTTCGTGGAGAAGCCCCCGCGTCCGTCGGAGAACGCGTCGTGCGTCCGCCGGGCGAACAGGATGTTCACGCGCGCGAGCAGCTCGCGAACGAAGATGGGCTTCGTGAGGTAGTCCTCCACGCCGAGCTCGAGGCCGCGGATCTTGTCCTCCACGGACTTCTGGCTCGTCAGGAACACGACGGGCACGTGCTCGACCTCGGGGTTTCCCTTCAGGCGGCGGACGAGCGCGTAGCCATCGACCCGCGGCAACCTCGTGTCGCAGATGACGAGATCGGGGATCTGCTGCTGGAGGTGCGTCCACGCCTCCTCGCCGTCGCGCGCGGTGGTGACGCTGTACCCCGCCTGCTTCAGGCTCACCTCCAGGACGCGGAGGCTCCGCGGATCGGCGTCTACGACGAGGAGCTTCTGCTTGGCCACGACTCTTGGGACCCCGAAAGTTACGAGATTGAAGCGAAATCCTCGGGGACGCGGGCGTCCATGTCAACAAAAGCGTTGAAATTGCGCATTAATCGGCCGATCCGTCGCGGGCGTGCGTCACCGCCGCGTCCGCGCTCGACGAAGCCGTGTCCTTGACGCACACCCCGGCCGCGCACTGCAGCGGCGACTCGCAGTCCCGCTGGCGCGTACAGGGAGCGTGAACGCCCCCGCGCCCCTCGTCTCCCCCGCACGCGAGCCCCGAGAGGCAGGCGAGGGCGAGGACCGCGAGCGGCGCCGGCGCAGCGAGGACGAACCGCGTCACCGCCGCAGCTAGCCCGCGGGCGGCGGCTGGGGGGGAGCGGGCGCTCCGACGCGCGTGCCGCAGCCGGAGCAGAACTTCGCACCCGGCAGCGACTCGATACCGCAGCCGGAGCAGTACTTCTTCGGCTGGGCGAGCGCCGTCCCGCACTCGGCGCAGAACTTCCCGCCGGGCTGCGCGGTCTTGCAGGCGACGCACGTGACCATGACGCCACCGGGGCTGAACTGGGCTTGCGGTTGCTGGGAGGATGGCCCCGCCAGAGCGCTTGGCTGCATGGCGTTGGCCATCTGTCCCGCCATGTTCACGCCGACGGCCATCTGCATGCCCATCGCCCCCACGCCGTCGCCCAGCCCGTGGTCCGCCATCCCCTGGCCCGCGCCGATCATGGCCTGGCCCGCCGCGTAACCCTGGTAGCTCCCCGCGAGCTCCTTCACGTAGCGCGCGTCCTGCCCGAACTTCTGGTCGAGCTCGAACTGCCGCGCCTTCGCCTCCGCAGCCGCCGCGTCGATGGCGATCTGCTTCTTCTTGACCTCCCACCGCGCGTCGCTGAGCTCCTTCATCTTCGCGCGGATCTCGGCCATGAACTCCTCGGGGACGTTCGGCTCGATGGTCGAGATCTCGAGAATCCGGACGCCGATCTCGTTCAGGTTCGGCGCGCGCTGGATGAAGGCCTGGGCGAGGCGCTCCTTGTTGTTGAGGACGTTGAGGAGCATCCCCTGCTCCGCGACGGCGAGCTCCGTCACGACCGTACCCACGCTGAGCTTGAACTTGTCGGCGATCCACTTGGTCGTGGTCGCGTTGTCGCCGGCCGCGGCCTGGCCCACGTACCCCACGATGAAGCGCACCGGCTCCGTCACGACGACCGAGAACTCCCCGAAGATGCGGAGCGGCACCTGCAGGCCCGTGTTCGGGTCGACCACCTCGCCGCAGCTGCCCCCGAAGGGGATCTGCCGGAGCGGGGTGGTGCGGACGAAGAAGATCTCGGCGATGAAGACGTCGCCGCCGGTGAACTTCGTGACGATCGAGTTGAGGAACGGGATGTTCGAGGTGTGGAGCGTGTGGCGACCCGACGGGAGCACGCCGACGACCTTGCCATCCTTGAAGAAGACCGCGCACTCGTCGCTGTCGACGGTGAGCTGCGCGTACATCGGGACGTTCTGGTTCGGGTGCTTGTAGACGATGAGGTGCTTGGCCTGATCGTGGCGCGCGATCATCATCTCGCGCACGCCGCCCTGTACGAAATCGAAGACGCCCATCCCCGCTCCTTGTGTGAGGGTTTGTCACGACGCCCGCGTGGCGGACGACCGAGCCAGGATAACCCTTTTGCCGCCCCGCAAAAGGGGCGGAAGCGCGGCACGTAGTGAAAGGTGCGATGATTCCAATGGCTTCCGCGCGGAGCTATAAGGGAGGAGTGGAGCCTCCCGTAGACGTCACCAAGCTCTCCCCGCCGGCCCGCAGGATGCTCGATCCGGCCGGCCCAGCGCCGCTGAGGAAGCTCGCCGCGCGCGCGATCGCCCCGGGCCTCCGCCCCGCCGAGGCGGTGACCGTCTGCGTCCTCCTCGCCGAGTCGGGCGGCGAGGACGCGGCGCTCGCGCAGGCCACGCTCGAGAAGCTCCCCGCACCGCTCCTCAACGGCGCGCTCGCCTCGCCGGACCTGCCCGCGGGCGTCCTCGACGTGCTCGCGCCGATGTACGCGGGCGACATCGAGATCAGCGAGAAGGTCCTGACCCACGCGGCGATCGCCCCGGAGACGGTCGAACGGATGGCGGCGAAGGCGGGGGAGCTCGTATGCGAGCTCATCGCCGTCAACGAGGCTCGGCTTCTCCTCAACCCCCACATCATCGAGAAGCTCTACCTCAACAAGTCGACGCGCATGTCGACCGCCGATCGCCTCGTCGAGCTGGCGGTCCGCAACAAGCTCGTCCTGAACCTCCCCGCCTTCGAGCAGGCCACCAAGGCGATCGCCGGAGAGCTCATCGCCGAGCCGACCGAGGAGGCCACCTTCGACGACCTGCAGTTCCACGATGCGCGTGCGGTCGCGGCGGAGACCGTCCTCGGCGAGGGCGAGGACACGCACTTCGTCGACGACGACGGCAACGAGATCGTCATCGAGAAGGCGAGGCCGCTCTACGCGATCTGGGGCGATCTCCGCGCCCCCGCGAAGATCCGCCTCGTGCAGCTGGGCATCGAGGCCCTCAAGCGGACGAATGACGTCGAGAAGGACTCGCAAGCGGACGCCGGGGCGATCCGGCTGCTCGCCGTACGCGACACCAACCCGCTCGTCGCGATGGCCGCCATCAAGTCGCCGGGCCTGCAGGAGAACGAGGTCCTCCGCATCTCCTCGATGCGCAACGTCTCGGACGACGTCCTTCGCGTCATCGCCACGGATCGAGACTGGACGAAGTCCTACATGGTCAAGCTCAACCTCGTGTGCAACCCGCGCACGCCGTTCGCGTTCGCGGCCCGCCTCATCCCGCACCTCCGCGAGAACGACCTCAAGAACCTGCAGCGCAGCCACGACGTGACGGGCGCCGTGCGCGCCGCCGCGAAGCAGCACCTGTCACGCAAGCACTGACGGGCTACGTCGAGCGCTTCTGGCCGCGGAAGACGACGGTCTTCATCCCGACGTAGCTCGTCACGATCGCCGTGAGCGCGCCCGCGGCCCACGCGAGGGCGTGCCCGAGGTCGCCCTCGCCGCCGACCTTGGTCGCGAGGAGGATCTGGCTCACGATCACGTTGGCGCCGAGCGCGACGAGGTACAGGACGGCGAAGCGCGAGACCTGCTGCTTGAACGAGCCGCGCGCGCGGAACACCCAGAAGCGGTAGAGCGCGAAGGCGACGATGGAGCTCGCGACGAACGCCGTCACCTTCGCGATCCACGCCGCCCACACGGAAGCGAGGCCCAGGCCCAGCGCCGCCTCGAGCGCGACGGTGGCGGCGGCGGCGGCGACGAATCGACCCAGCTCGGCCGTTCCCGCGCGCGCGCGCTCGCGGATCGTGAGGCGCCCTGCCCCGCGCGCGGGTTCCTCGGCCGCGTCCGCCCCGGCTCGCGCCGCCGGGCGGACGCGCACGCGCGGGGCGTCGACCTCGACCGCCTCGTCGTCCTGCTCCTCGGCGTCGTCCTCGCGTTCCTTCGGCCGGGTCATGCGCGGATCATCCTACGCGCGGCGGATCCGCGCCACAGGAAGAAGCGGCCTTCCGGGGCCGTGCCGCGGGCACGTCACGACGCGGGACACGGGCCACGAGGGCGGTGGTGTAGCATGCGCCCGTGGCGACGCTCCTCCGCGCGGCAAGGCACCTCCTCCGCGTGCGCCTGTTCGTGCTGATCGGGATCACGTACGCGTGGTTCTGCCAGGGCAGCGAGGCCAACCAGGCGACCCGCTTCCTCCTGACGCGCGCGATCGTCGAGCGGCACGCCATCGACATCACGCCGGACCACCCGCACACGATCGACAAGAGCTGGAAGGACGGCCGCGCCTACTGCGACAAGTCCCCGTTCGTGTCCCTGGCGGCGATCGTCCCCTTCGCCCTCACGCGGATCGTGTCGGGCCCGCTACCTCCGCGCCTGAGCGACGCTCCGCCCGCGGAGCTCAGGTCGAGGCTCCACTTCGTCTCGTTCACCGTGGTGGGCCTCGCGGGCGTCGTGGCCGCGTGGCTGTTCCTCCAGATCGCGCTCCTCCTCGGCCTCACGCCGGGCCGCGCGGAGATCCTGACCGTCGGCTACGCGCTCGGTACCAACGTGTTCGCGTTCTCGACCGCGCTGTTCGGCCACGTCCCTGCGGCTGCGCTCCTGCTCGGCGCCTTCTACCTCGCGGTCCGCGCTCGGCTGGCGCCCGCGCCGCGCGAGCTCGAGCACCCGATCGCCTTCGGGGCGCTCCTGGCCACGGCGACGCTCACGGAGTACCCCACGGGCCTCCTCGCCGTGATCGTCGCCGCGTACGTGGCCTCCTGGGAGCCATCGCGTCGGAGGCTCCGCGCGCTCGTCCCTCGCGTCGCGCTCGGCGCCGCGGGGCCGCTCGCGGTCCATGCACTGTACACGTCGCTCGCCTTCGGCCATCCCGTCACCGTTCCGTACCGCTACCTGGCCTCGCCCATCTTCGCGGCGCACGTGAGCCAGGGGGTCCTCGGCCTCGGTGTGCCGACCGGCGTGGCGCTCGCGGGCGCGCTCGTGAGCCCGTACCGCGGGATCTTCTTCCTGTCCCCGTTCCTCGCGCTGTCGGTGTGGGGCTTCGGCGCGTGGTTGCGGCGAGGGCACCCGCGACTCCGCGAGGGGATCACCACCCTCGCGCTCGCGCTCGCGTCCCTCTGGGTGACGGCGTCGTACTACGCCTGGGACGGCGATCTCAGCATCGGGCCGCGGCACCTCGTCGCGTCGATGGCGTTCTTCGCGCTGCCCGCCGGCCTCTTCGCCATGCGGGGCTGGCGGGAGACCGTCCTCATGGCAGCGCTCGTCGGCGTGAGCGTGGTCCTCGTGTACACGGCCGTCGCGGTCCACCTGCAGCTGCCGAAGGGCGACGTCCGCCTCGCGAGTCCGATCTACGATCACGTGCTGCCGAGCCTTCTGCGGGGCGAGGTCGCGCTCCCGCGCGAGGGGCTCGGCCACGTCGTGGGCATGCAGGCGGACGCCGCGCACAACCTCGGGCAGCTCCTCGGGCTCCGCGGACTCGCATCGCTCGCGCCGATCCCGTGTCTGTGGGCCGTCGCCTACGCCGGGCCGTGGCTGGCTCGTCCCTCACGGGTCAGGGAGCCGGCGTGAGCGTCGCACGCGCGGCGCGCGCCGTCGTGGGAGCGCTCGGAGGCCTCCTGCTCGGGTACATCCTCTACGCGCACGCCACACAGGCGATCGTGGCGCGCGAGTACCGGAAGGGCACCGACCTCCGCCGCTTCGGCGTGGCCGACGATCTCGCGGGGCTAGAGGTGCGATCGAACGGGCTCGAACCGCACTTCGACGGAGGGCGGATGCGGATCCACGGCGCGCCTCCGGCCGCCGCGACCGTCTCCTTCCTCGGATCGGAGAGGCGCCTCGATCCCAGCCAGATCGTGCGCCTACGCTTCCGGATTCGTACGCCGGAGGGGGGCCCGCGCGCCCCCGTCGACGTCGCCGTCGGACTCGAGACCTCGCGCGGAGATCGCCACGTGGAGATCGCCATGCGGGACGGACCTGGGCCTGCGCTCTTCCGCATCCACGGCGATCGCTCCGCGACGAGCCGGACCGAGCCGCTCGCGCTGACGCTCTCCGAGACGGACGCCCGAACGCACGTGGCGGATCGCGACGGCGAGCATGACCTCGCGCTCCGCTTCGAGGCCGATCCTCGCCTGATCGTGCCCGTCCTGGACGGCGTCCCGCTCCCGGCCGTCGGAGAATCGGGCTGGCTCGCGGGCACGCTCGTGCGTCCGTGGATCGGCGTCCGGGCGCGCGAGGGCGGCGTGCCCGTCGACGTCGAGATCCTCGAGATGGAGAGCCGGGTCGTCCCGGACCACCTCGCGACGCCCCTCCGCTTCGAGGAGGACTTCAAGGGGGCCGTGCTCGATCCAGCGCGATGGACGGTCCTCGCCGCCGGCCCGGGGCTCGCCGACCTCTCCCTCGCCCCCGGCGCGGGGGGCCTGCACCTCCGCGGCACGTCACGGCAGGCCCAGGGGTTTCAGCTCGGCTTCCTGCTGCGGGGTCCCACGTTCCCGTTCGACGACCTGGATCTGCGCGCGACGTTCACCGTCCGATCGCTCGTCCGATCGGCTCTCGTGATCGGCGTGGGCGCCGAGTGGGTCATGCCGTGGTTCTTCGAGGTGGGGCTGGTCGACGCGCCGGCGGGCGACGGCGGCGGGCCCACCCTCGTCCCGTTCTGTCACGGCACGTTCCGGGGTGGGCAGGCGGGCTTCGAGACCTTCCCGCCGCCCCCCGGCTTCGATCCGCGCGCTCCGATCGAGGTGGGGTTCTCGTACGATCGCGCCTCCCGGACGGCGCGCTTTCGCGTGAACGGCGCGAAGATCGTGGAGCGCGCGCTGGAGCTCCTGCCCTACGAGGAGGTCCGGCTCAAGGTCGGAGCGAACTTCCAGGAGCCGGGCGCGTCCTTCGACGCCGTCGCGACGGCCCTGGCGCTCCGCCGGGAGAACTGAGCGTCGCGCCTCCCGCGCGCCTAAGTCCTTTACAATCGCCCCGGTTGTCTGCCAAGAAGTAGGCAGGATGGATGCGGACGGGAACGACCTTCCCGGGGACGAGGACTCTCCGAACGTGATCTCCGCCGCGACGGCGAGCCGGTTGTGGGACAAGTTCCGTGAGGGTGCCGGGGTGACGTGCCCGCGCGACGACGGTCCGCTCGCCGTCGCGGTCGACGGCGCCGCGAAGGCGTACCGGCTCGTGTGCACGTCGTGCGGCATGGCGTCGCCCTGGTTCGGATCGAGTGTCACCGGGATCGCCGTGCGCGGGCCGTCGCCTACGTTGGTCCCGCCGCCGGACGTGCAGCGCGAGAGCGACTAGGACCTCCGGCCCACGGATCGTTGGGTCAGCGCCCCCGAACGCGCGCAGACCTCACCCTCCCGGCCTCCCTCTCCCTCACGGGAGAGGGAGGAGCGCTGGCGCAACGTTCGCACCGCGGTGGCGACGTTCCCCCCTCTCCCTCTCAGGGAGTCCCTTGAGGCATCCCCTCATTTTCCTCACGTCGAGCCCGAG
>SXNL01000057.1 GCA_005777185.1 Myxococcales bacterium | reverse complement strand
CGCCCCCGCCACCAGCTCGATGCTCGCACGGTAGACGTCGAGTCGCTCATGTTCGAACCCGTCCATGCCCGCCAGTCGGCACGAACCGCGGGTTCGTTGCGCAGGAATCGGGCTCGGGCTCGGGCTCGAAAATGAGGGGATTCTTCAGCACCCTGACGTCATCCGCGTGCCCCGATCGAGGCGAATTCGAGGCGGACTTCCCGTGAATTTCGGGGCGGGTCGACCCTCCGCTCCTGGCGCGCTTCGTGCTCCGGAGATCCCTTCATGAAGAAGCTCGCCTGCCTCGCGCTCGTCGCCCTGTCCGCGTTCCCGATCGCCGCCACCGCGTGCACCGGCGCAGACGACGAGGAGGAGTTGGCGACGAGCACGGCCACGAGCGCGCTCGTGACCTCCGAGCACGGGAGCATGCCCGACGAGGTCACGATGAGCGCCACCGCCGATCGGCAGCTCTCCGCCGAGGCCCTCGCCATCCGCATCGCCGCGCGTCCCTTCGCGCGTCTCCAGCCCGCCGGTTGCGCGACGAAGACGCGTGAAGGCAACACCGTCCACCTGATCATGAAGGGCTGCTCCACGAAGCGCGGCCGTACGATGGACGGGACCATGGACGCCGTCTTCGTGGACGCCGCCGGGGGGGTCGCGGTCACCGTCCGTGGTGGCCCCGACCTCGTCGCCAACGGGCAGCCGCTCGCGTACGTGGCGACCGCCACGGTGAGGTCGACCGACACCGGAAACGACATCGTGTGGCACGCGAAGGCCAGCGGCACGACGCGCCGCGGTCGCGCCTTCACGCGGGAGGCCGACATCTCCGTCGTCACGGACGCGGCGACGCGGTGCGCGACCATCGACGGCACGTCGCGCGGGACGATCGCCGGCCGCCAGATCGACACGACCATCTCCGATCTCCACGCGTGCGCGGAGGGTTGCCCGTCGCGCGGCGAGGTCGTCTCGATCGTGCACAAGGGACCGCACGAGCGCACCATGACGGTGACCTTCGACGGGACGCCTCAAGCGCGGGTCAAGGGGCTCCGGGGCAGGATGTTCAACGTGTCCCTGGCGTGTGGAGACAGCGAGGCCGAGTGACGCTGGCGCTGCCCGCCACCTGACCTCCTCCACCGCGGGCCGCGGCAGGCTGGCCGCGGTCCGAGATCCGCGGTCCGGCGCGTGTTCTGCTACAGTTCGAGCATGTCCGGGCGCTTCCTCCGTTGCGTCGCGCCGCTCGCCGCGCTCGCTGGGCTCGTCGCCGGGTGCGGGGCGGACTACGCCCTCGTGGAGCAGCCGCCCGACCTCGTCTCCACCGACTCCCCACGCTGCGGGGGCCCGGGCGGCCTCGCGTGCGGAACACACGGTCGCTGCGAGGACGCCAAGGATGGCATGCGCTGCGCCTGCGACCTCGGGTACGAGGGCGCCGGTTGTGCCGCGTGCTCCAAGGACTACCAGGACAACGACGGCGACGGCACCTGCCTCCCCGCCTGCACCGTCAAGTGTGGCGCCCACGAGCGCTGCAGCGACGCGAGCGCCGCGGCGACGTGCAACTGCGCGCCGGGGTACGTGAAGCAGGCCGGGGGCTGCGTGTTCCGGGGCGGGCCGCTCGACCCCACGTTCGAGAACAAGCCGAAGGCGTGGTCGGTGACCAAGGGTGTCCTCGATCCCGGTGCGAAGACCGGGCCGAACGGCGCGCTCGTCGATCCCGGCCTCGTTCGCTTCGAGACGAAGGACGTGTGCGACGGCACCGCACGCCTGACGCAGAGCTTCGAGATGCCCACCGTCGCGGAGGCCGAACCGCTCGCGGTCCGCTGGGTGGGCAGCGGCACGTTCGTGCAGGCGCTGGCCTCGTCGCGCGGCGTCCCCCTCATGGACATGGGCCTCGGCTTCGTTGGGACCCGCGACGCCAAGCGCTGCGTGGGCGAGCGCTGGCTCGGGCGCACGATCGACCTCTCGATCGACTTCCTGGGCCAGCTCTGCCCTTCCACCGACAGCACGAGCGTGCTCGACCACGTCGAGCTGCTGCCAGACCCCACGTGCCCTGCGGTCGGCGAGCTGCCGAACGGGAACTTCGACGGGACGGGCGGATGGGTCGCCGAGCCCTTCTCGGGTGTCGCCGAGGTGGCCAACGGCGTGGGCACGGGGCAGACCCGCGGAGGGCGCCTCGCCTCGACCAAGTTCTGCCAGAGCCCCCAGATCCGGAACCTCGCCTCACCCCGGGAGACGAGCGCGCAGAAGCTCGCGCTCAAGTTCACCTACAAGGGTGGCACCAACCAGCGGATGGAAGTCACCACGAGCCGGGGCCCGCTCGGCTTCGCGCGCGGCACGAACGTGTTCGAGACGGGCATCTTCTGCGTCCCGGACGCGATCAAGGGAGAGGTGATCGACCTCTACATGCGGCTCGCGTACCGCAGCCCCGTGGCGCCCAGCAACTGCGACTCGGCCGACGTGCGCGAGTTCGTGTTCGACGACCTCGCTCTCGCGCCCGACGGCAAGTGCGCCGACTCGGTGCGCCTCGCGGACGGCGGCTTCGAGGATACCTCGAACGCGCAGGCGTGGATCCCGTCGGAGGTCAGCGGTCAGTCGTACGTGGGGCGCGGCAGCGGGCACTCCGGCAAGTCCGGCGCGGTGCTTTCCGTGTACCAGACGTGCGCCACCGCGCAGATCTCGACCATGATCGCCGTTCCCCCCCCCACGGCGACGGCGGGGCCGGCGGTGAAGTTCTGGATCAAAGGCACGCTGTCGGCCACGGGGTCGTTCGGCACGACGTACGGCTCGAACGTCCCGGTGCCCACCGCGTGGGAGCAGAGGACCCACTGCGTGCCGCCGCGCGACGCCAACCGCGCGCGGACGTTCTACTTCACGCTCTACGGAGGCAGCGGAGCGTGCGGGCAGGCGGGGACGTCGTCGGTGACCGTCGACGACGTGGAGGTCACGACGGATCCTTCCTGTCCGACGAAGTGACGTCCGACGCCGACCTCCCGGGCACGGTCATCAGCAGCAAGAGGCCCATCCCCGCGAACGCGCCCGCGGCGAGGAACGCGAGCCTCGCGTCCAGCGCGTAGAGCGCGCCGAACAGCAGGTTCGCCGGCAACACGCCGAGGCCCGTGACCGCGTACAGCGTCCCGAACGCGCGCCCCTGCGCGTCCTTCGGGGCGAGCTGGGACAGGTAGGCCTTCTCGCCGCCCTCGGAGAGCCCGTAGTAGAGCCCGTACACGACGATGAGGCCCCAGATCGCCGGGATCGAGCCGGCCAGGGCGAGGGCCGCGTAGGCCCCCGCGTAGAGCGCCCACGAGATCGCGAGCGTACGCCTGCGTCCGAAGCGATCGGCGAGCCTTCCGCCCGGCACGTTGGTCACCGCCTTCGCCAGGTTCAACGACAGCCACACGATCGGGAGCCAGCCGGCGGCGAGCCCTCGCCCGTGGATGTGGAGGAGGAGGAAGGAGTCGGCCGCGCCCCCGAGCGTGAACACGAGCACGGCGGCGAGGTAGCGCCGCACGGCCCGCGGCAGGGGCACGAGGACCTCGTTCGACCGCACGGTGGGCACAGCCGAGTGCTTCTCCTCGCGGAGGCGCGCCACGAGGAAGACCGCGAACAGGGCAGGCACGATCGAGAGCGCGAAGACGCGCCGGAGCTCGAGGTGCAGCCCCTCGAGCAGCGTGAAGCCGAGGAGCGCGCCGAGCGTGGCGCCGGCGTTGTCCATCATGCGGTGAAATCCGAACGCTGCCCCGCGTCGCTTCTCGACGACCGCCTCGGCGACGAGCGCGTCGCGCGGCGCGCTCCTGAGCCCCTTGCCTGTGCGATCGAGAGCGCGGAGCAGGACGATCTGCCACGGCGCCCACGCGATCGACATGACCGGGCGGGCGAGGGCCGCGAGCGTGTACCCCGCGACCACGAAGGGCTTCCGCGTTCCGCGCAGATCGCTCTCGGTCCCGGCCTTGCGCTTGACCCACGCGCTGACCGCCTCGGCGATCCCCTCCATGAAACCGAGCGCGACGGGCCCCCCGCCGATGCTCGCGAGGAACGCCGGCAGGAGCGGGTAGATCATCTCGCTCGCCGCGTCCGTGAAGAACGAGACCCAGCCCAGGCGTTTCACCACGGCGGGGAGCCTCTCGTCGGGCATGGGCGGCACCATACCGCCTCCGGGCTCTCCGCCGAGGGCGCGAATCGCTTGCGCGAACGGCCTCGTGGTCCTATGTTCCCGGACGTGCCTCCCGCGTACAGGCGAAAGCCTTCACGGAGCCAAGCACGCAAGACATCAGGAGAAAATGAGATGCACGTCCCCCCTCGGGTGATCCGGCCTCACGACACGGTGTGGATGGCCGCCGCCGACCTCCCCACCGCCCACGGCGCGTTCGAGGCCAACGTGTTCCACCACGTCGATCCCGCTTCGGGATCCGTCAAGGAGCACGTCGCCCTGGTGTTCGGTGACATCCGGGGCCGCGCAAAGGTGCCGGTGCGCGTCCACTCCGAGTGCATCACGAGCGAGGTCTTCGGCTCGCTCAAGTGCGACTGCAAGCAGCAGTTCGACGCCGCGATGGCGGAGATCGCGCAGCGCGGTTTCGGCGCCGTGCTCTACCTCCGGCAGGAGGGCCGCGGCATCGGGCTCGCCAACAAGATGCGCGCGTACGAGCTCCAGGCCATGGGCCACGACACCGTCGACGCGAACCGGCTCCTCGGCCTGCCCGACGACGCCCGCGAGTACGGCGTCGCGAGGGACATGCTCGCGCACTTCGGGGTGGCGAGCGTCGTGCTCCTCACGAACAACCCGGAGAAGATCCGCGGCCTCGAGGCGCTCGGCGTCGTCGTCGCGAGCCGCGAGCCGGTCCACATCGCGCCCAACAAGTTCTCGCGCGGCTACCTCGAGACGAAGCGCCTCCGCATGGCCCACCAGCTGCCTCACCACCCGGCCAACGAGGCGACCGCGGGCCTCGAGGGTGCCGAGAGGCCAGCTCGAGCGGCCCGTGCGGGCCTCGCGCGAGGCCACGTGAAGCGGCTGGCGGGCGCCGAGTAGGCCCGGGCAGGCCGCCGCCTACAGCGACTTCACGGTCGTCGCGACGTAGGCGATCGTCTGCGAGTCATTGCCGATCTGCCCGAGGTCGTTCGCGCCCCAGCACTTGACCGTGGTGGCGCTGTTGGCGGCGCACGTGTGCAGGCCTCCTGCGCCGACCGTCACCGCGTCGGTCACGCCGACCACCGTGACGGCGAGCGGGTTCGCCGCGATCCCGCCGTCGGCGATCACCCCGTTGCCCAGCTGTCCCCTGGCGTTGCTCCCCCAGCACACGACCTTGCCGGACGCCTGCGCGACGCACGCGTGCTCGTTGCCCGCCGCGATCGAGACCGCGTCGGCGACCCCCTGGACCGTGAGCGCCGACGAGCTCGTGGTCGGGGTCAGGCTGTTGGTTCCCAGCTGGCCCGCGTTGTTGGCGCCGAAGCACTTGACGCCCTTCCCCACGGTGCGCGCACACGTGAACGCCTGGCCCGCGGCGATCTCCGCCACGTCGGGCAGGGACGGGGGAAGCTCGCGCGGCTCGAGCTCGGGCGAGGTCGAGCCGGTGCCGAGCTGGCCCGACTCGTTCGCTCCCCAGCACGCGACGCGACCGGTGGTGAGCACCGCGCACGCGTGCTTCTCGCCGGCGGCGATCGACGCGGCGGTCGTGAGCTTCGTCGCGACCGGGATCGCCGATCCCCCGCCGCTCGTGCCGTTGCCCAGCTGCCCGCTCCCGTTGCCGCCCCAGCACGACACGCCGCCCGCGCGTGTCACCGCGCAGGTGAAGTTGCCGCCGCAGGCGATCTGCGAGACCGCCTTGAGATCGACGACCACGGGCACCGCGCTCCGCGAGCTCGTGTTGCCGTCGCCGAGCTGCCCGTTGAGATTGAAGCCCCAGCACGCGACCGTGCCGTCCAGCCTCACCGCGCACGAGTGCTTGTATCCCGAGCACACCCGGTTCGCGTCCGTGAGCTGCACCACGGGGACGGGGAGCTTCGCGACCGTGCTGAAGTCCGCGCCGCTCCCGAGCTGCCCCTGCGAGTTGTCGCCCCAGCACTTCACCGGACCGTCCTTCAGCTTCGCGCACGTGTGACCATCTCCGCCCGACACCAGGAGGCCCGTCCGCACGACGGGTTGCCCGCTGTCGTCGTCGATCGCGGCGTCGGGATCCTCGACGCCGCCGTCCGCCGTGGCCTTGCCCGCATCGGCGCGGAGCCTCACGTCGGTGATGCCCACGATCGCGTTGCACGCGACGGCCACGAGGCCGAGGGCCGCGAGCAGCACGCCGTGGAGGAGGGTGCGCCTCATCAGAACCTCCCCGTCGCGAGGACGCCCGGCGCGCGAGGATCGATCGACGGCGCGACGCCGACCGTGAGCCCCTCCGGGGTGAGCGTGCCGGCACGTGCTGCCTTTGCGTCTCCGCCGGGAGCCACGAGGAACATCACGACTCCGCCGGCGAGCAGCGCGCCACCCGCGACGAAGCCTATGGTCGAGACGGTGCCCGCGCCCTTCGCGTCGGTCGCCGCGACGTAGCCCACGGAGTCGCAGCCGCTCGCGTCGCAGCGCGTCTTCGAGTCGCTCCACTTCGACATCGCGCGCAAGCCGAAGAAGGTGCCGACGCCGACGCCGACCACGCCCGCTCCGGCGACGACCAGGCCCACCGTGCGCAGGGGGCTCTTCGGCTCGGGGGGAGGAGGTGGCGCGTGTTCTCTCCTCGGCGGCTCCTTCTTCGGCGGCTCCTTCACGACGGGCGGCGGGAGCGGCGGATCGTCCTTCCCGTCACCGGGGCCGAGGGCGGGGATCAGGACGCGGATCTGCTGCGGCTCGTCCGTCACGACGAACGGGTGCGTGTAGGCCTTCTTCCCTCGGGCGCGCGCCTCGATCACGTGGTTTCCGGGATCGACGGGGATGGGCGTGCCGAGAGAGGCCTCGTCCAGTACCACGCCGTCCTTCTTCACCTCGAGGACGGCGTCCTTGGCCGTGATCGTCACCCGCGTCAGCTTCGGCTCCACCAGCATCGCGCGATCGCGCGCGGCCCGCTCGCGCTCGGGGCGGTTCAGCTTCTGCGCGAGGCCGATGGCCTCGACGAAGCGGAGCCACGCGCTCGCGTAGAGACCCGCGCGCTGGTAGCAGTCGCCGAGGTTGAGCAGCGTGCCCACGGCGGGCGCGAGCTTGTGGCTGGCCGCGAACTTGGGGCACGCCTCGCCGTAGCGCTTCTCGTCGACGAGCTTGCGACCCTCCTGGAACAGGGTCTCGGCCCTGGCTGTGTCGTCCTCGGCCTCCGCGGCCGTGGGCTCCGCGATCCCGAGCGCGAGGACCACGGCGAACAGTCCGAAGCGACCTCCTCGCACGGCGGCGATTGTATCACCGGGAGGGCCGATCCGTCGTCGCCCTTGTTCGGCTGTTGTAGTGTGGGCCGGATGCCCCATCTCGACCTCGTCGTGCGCGGCGGCGACGTCCTCGACGGCAGCGGCGCGCCGGCGCGGCGGGCGGACGTCGGGGTCCAAGGCGATCGCGTGGTGGCGATCGGCGACCTCGGATCGACCCGGGCGAGCCGCCATGTCGACGCGCGCGACAGGATCGTGGCGCCTGGCTTCATCGACGTCCAGAGCCAGTCGAACCTCACGCTCCTCGCCGATGGTCTCGCCCAGAGCCACGTGCGGCAGGGGATCACGACCGAGATCGTCGGAGAGGGAGGCTCACCGGGCCAGCTCACGCCGAGGATCCTCGAGCAGGACGCCCGCTACGTCGAGTGGCTGGACGCGCTCGGGCTCCGCCTCGACTGGAGCGGGCTCCGCGGGTACTTCGAGCGACTGGAGGCGTCGGGTACGTCGGTCAACGTCGGGGCGTTCGCTTCCGTCGACCTCCTGCGCGCCGAGGCGGTGGGGCTCGACGATCGCCCCCCGACGCGGGCGGAGCTGGATCGGATGTGCGCGCTGTTGCGGGCCGCGCTCGACGACGGCGCGTTCGGCCTCGCGACCGCCCTCGTGTACCCGCCGGCGTCGTACTGCTCGACGGACGAGCTGGTCCACCTGGCCGCAGTGGCGGCCCGGGCGGGCGGCTCGTACGCATCCCACGTGCGCGGCGAGAGCGGGCGCGTGCTCGACGCCATCGGCGAGGCGATCGCGATCGGCGAGCGGGCGAGGATCCCCGTCCTCGTCTACCACCTCAAGGTCGCGGGGAAGCCCAACTGGGGCCGGATGAAGGACGTCGGTGCGCTCGTGGAGGCCGCCCGCGCGCGGGGTGTCTCCGTCTCGGCGTGCCAGTACCCGTACGCCGCCGCCGGGACCGGGATCTGCGCGCCCCTACCCGACTGGGTGCAGGAGGGAGGTCCCCTCCGCCTGGTCGAGCGGCTGGTCCACCGGGACACGCGCGCCAGGGTGCGGCGCGACATGGAGTCGCGCGACGCCGCGCTCGGGCGCATCGACTTCGACGCCATCCAGGTGGCGAGCGTCCCTCCGGACGGTGACACCGGCGCGATCGGGCGCCGCGTGTCCGAGATCGCCCGGGCACGCTCCGCCGATCCGTGGGACACCTACTTCGATCTCGTCACGCGAAACCGCGCCAACGTGTTCTGCATCTTCCACTCCATGAGCGAGGACGACGTGCGCGTCGCGATGCGGTGGCCGTGGGTCGGTGTGGCGAGCGACGCCGAGGCCGTCGACCTCGGCCACCCCGGGCTCGTCCACCCCCGCGCCTACGGCACCTTCCCCCGCGTCCTCGGCAGGTACGCGCGCGAGGAGCGGGTGCTCGATCTGCCCGAGGCCGTGCGCAAGATGACCAGCCTTCCGGCCTCGCAGCTCGGCCTCGTCGATCGAGGCTGCGTGCGGACGGGGGCGTTCGCCGACCTCGTGGTGTTCGACCCCGATGGCGTCCGGGACACCGCGACGTTCGAGGCGCCGCACGCGTTTCCGGTGGGGATCGACGCCGTGATCGTGAACGGCGCGGTGACGGTCGAGGACGGCGCCCACACGGGCGCGCGGGCGGGGCGCGCGATCCGACGCCGTTCATAACCCGGGCCCGCAGCCACCACCCACCCCTCGAGACCGCACGATCCGCGGCTCCTTGCCTTTTCAAGACCCATCTTCGACGGAGTCGAAGATGCGCACGGAGAAACCATGTCCTTCGCACGCCACGTCGCCGCCCTGACCACGCTCGCCCTCTCGTCCATCGTCCTGCCGGCCGCCGCCGACGACGCGCCCACCCCGACCGCGCCCACCCCGACCGCGGCCACCCCGACCGCGGCCACCCCGACCGCGGCCACCCCGACCGCGGCCGACGCGAAGCCGCCGACGCGTTCGGTCGAGGTCGAGCTCCACTCGAACGACAGCCGCGCGACGATCGAGCGGCGCGTCGGCACCACGTCGCTCGCGGGCCTGCCGTTCGTCGATGGCTCGTTCGCGGGCGTCGGCCTGTGGCAGGAGGAGTGCGTCGCCCCGTGCGAGGTCAAGCTCGATCCGCGCTACTCGTACCGGGTCGCAGGCGACGGCGTGACGCCGAGCGAGTCCTTCGCCCTGCCCCGCGACAAGGACAAGGTCCGCCTCTCGGCCGAGATGGGCTCGTCGCGCTGGCGCCTGGCCGGCATCCTCACGACCGGGGTCGGCGTCGGCACCGCCCTCGCGGGCACGAGCGCCCTCGTGCTCTCGCCCGTGTTCGAGAACAACGACGTCGGCAGCAAGGGCTTCCGTCAAGCCGTGCTCGTCGGGGGCATCGTCGCGCTCGCGGCCGGCCTGATCGAGCTCGGAGCGGGCCTCTACATGTGGCAGACGAACGGTACGAGCGTGCGCGCCGACCACGGCACGGTCGGCGCGAGCCGCGCGGCCAGCGACGCCGGCAAGGGACCGCGCCTCACGGCCAGCGGCCTCGTGTTCTGAACCTCGCTACACGAGGGTGCGCGCGAGGAAGGCGTCGAGGCCCGAGAGCACCGGCCGCGGGATCTCGTGTCCGCCGCGGAACGTCACCGCGTCGACGGCGAGGCCGGCCCCCTTCATCGCGCCGGTCCACCGCTCGGCGACCTCGAACGGCAGAAGCGGATCCAGCGTCCCGTGGCTCTGGAAGACCGGGAGCCCACGCCGCGCGGGGAGGCGCGCGGTCCACGAGATCTCGTCGAGTATCGTGCCCGACAGGACCACGAGGCCCGCCAGCGCGCGATCGGTGCCGAGGGCGAGGTCGGTGGCGAGCATCGCACCCTGCGAGAAGCCGCCGATCACGGTGCGCGCGGGATCGACGCCAAGATCTCGCGCCGCCGCGTCGAGCATGCCCTCGAGGGCCGCCCGCGCGTCGTCCATCCCCTCCGGTCGCTCGCGGGTCAGTTCGAGCAACCTGTCCGCCGCCTTGGCGCGCTCGAAGCGAGCCACGTCGATCATCCACCACGCGCGGGGACCGCCGGGGTACCCACGTGGCAGCCCGAAGTGCTCCGCGATCGAGAGCGGGGCCTCCGGGAACAGCGCGCGCGCGCCCCGCGCCAGGTGGAGCGCCCCCGCCAGCGGGACGAGGTCGTCTCCGGGAGCGCCGAAGCCGTGGAGCAGGACGAGCGTGGGGCCGCTCCCGCCGCCGGCACCGTCCTCTCCGCCCACGATCTCCGTGCGCAGCGTGCCGAGGAGCTTGTTCATCGGGCCGCGATTTTCCCGTGGATCGCCTCGCGTTGCAAGACATGGATCTCGGGTGGACCATCCGCGAGGCGCGATTTCGCTACCCCGCGGCGTGCGCTCGTGCGCTTTCCTCTCTACACTCCCTGGAGGATGAGCCACCGCTCGCGCACCCTCGTCGTCGCCCTCGGCGCGGCCGCCTCCCTGGTGATCCTCGGCTCGGCGAGCGCGAAGCCGACGCGCCTCGGCGAGCCCACGAACGAGAAGCCACCGCCTGCCCCCGCCGGGGCCGAAAAGGCGCCCGCGGGCGCGACGAGCACCCCCGGCGCGGCGACGGCCACCGCCACGCGGGAGACGACGCGCGACGGTCGGAAGAAGCCCAGCCCCGAGTGCCGACAGTGCACCGCGGAGTGCGACGCCAAGCGCATCCACTGTGTCCCCGGCTGCGGAAAGGCCAAGGGAGAGGCCGATGCCAAGCTCCAGAAGTGCGTCGCCTACTGCTTCAACAAGGCGACCTTCTGCCACCGCGACTGCCAGAAGACGAAGTGCAAGGACTGAAGAGGTGTCCCGAAATCGCGCCCGCCCACCCACGTTGACGTGATCGGGAGGCGCGGCCGGGATGCGTGATACCCTCTCGCCCGATGGCGACGGTCCCGTGGAAGGGCAAGAAGAAGAAGGGCGAGGCGCCGCCCGCTCCCCCCCCGCCGCAGACGTCGACGCTCGCGGAGGACGAGAACTCCGCCCACCTCCTCGCGGCGCGCGCCTGGTCGAGGACCGTCTTCGGCGCGCCGATGAAGCTCGAGGAGCTCATCCGCCGCTACGAGAACACCCAGGTCGAGGTGATGCGCCTCGCGACGGAATACGCCGAGCGCAAGCTCGTGACCGAGCAGCTGCCGTTCGACGGCCGCGCGTATCCCGGGGCGCCCACCTGCGATCGCAATGCCGTCGATCCCTGGCAGACGACGCCGGAGCAGCTCCGCGAGCGAAGCGCGCACGTCGTCGCGTGCACGCAGTGCCCGGGCTCCGGCTGCGCGGCCTGCCGTGGAAGCGGGCGCCAGATCGCGTTCCTCACGTTCCGCGAGGAGCCCAAGACCGAGATCCTCCTCCACCCCGACATGCACATCGCGGGGGCGTACCCGAGGCTGGCCGAGCCAGTGTTCCTCGACTCGCACGAGCTCGAAGCGGACGACGTCGACGAGGTCGCCTTCCTCGACGTGACCGAGCCCATCCGCGCCGAGATGCTCCCCGTGTACGAGGCGAAGCGGTTCCCGCTCTTGAGGTCCAGGCTCGACCCTCGCACCACCCGGGTCCGGCGCCAGCAGTACGTCCGGTGGAGCGCGCCCCGCTGCGCGCTCGTCTACACGACGTGCGGCATGGAGGGGGAGATCATCCAGTGGGGCAAGGCGTTCGAGTACCCGAGCTCCGCGAAGGAGCCCGTCCTCCGGCGCCTCCGCACGTGGTCCCTGGCGTCGATCCTCTGGGCGCTCGTCATGTTCGGGCTGTGGCTGCTCGTCACGGTCCGCGTGCCGTACTTCGCCACGACCAACACGACCATCGGCACGCTCCTGTTCGTCGGCTTCATCGCAGCGGTCCTCACGACCGGGGGGGTCCTCCGCGGCTGGCGCCCGGGCGGCAAGGTCCGGGTTCGCGTCATGGACCTCGTCACCGCGGGCCTCGTGCTCGTGATGCTGGTGGCGGCCCTCGGCGTGCGCAAGGCGAGCATGCCGCGCCTGTCGGCGGCCAAGGAGGCCATCGCGGCCGGCAAGATCGCCGAGGGCGAGCGCCTGATGGCCGCGCTGGCGATGACCGGTACGACCGAGAGCGAGCTCGCGCCGCTCCGCGAGGACGTGGACTTCGCGCGCGCCAAGGAGCTCCCTTCCGCCGAGCGGTTCAAGCGGATGCAGGAGATCGCGCAGCACCCCGGCGCCCACACCGCTGCGGCGCAGGCCGAGGTGCGGGACTACCGCCTGCTCGAAATGCGCCTCCTCGTCGCGAAGAAGAAGCCGGCGCCCGTTCTCGCCAGGCTCGACGAGCTCTTCCCCGACTCCCAGGATCCCGACGTCCTCGAGGTTCGGGCGCAGGCGTTCGACCTCGAGTTCGACGCGTGCGACAACGACGCCTGCCGCTACGTCACGGGACAGAAGGCGGCGCGTGCGTCTCCGACCCCTGCCCGGAAGAGCCGCGTCACCGAGCTCCGGGGCCGCTTCATGGTCATGCTCGAGGAGGACGCCGATTCCTTCCTCACGAAGATCCAGCGCCTCAAGCAGCTCCGCGCGATCGAAGAGCGCGCGAAGGAGCTCGCACCCCTCATCCCAGACGATCCCGATCTGCTCGCGCGCATCACCAAGGTCCAGCAGCGCGTCGCCAGGGAGCGCGAGCAGCAACCGATCCTCGGCAGCGAGCGTGATCTCCTCCGCGAGATCTTCGGCGACATCGGCGGCGATGCGAAGCCACGCCTCGTGTTCGAGGATGTCACCGTCTACTTCTCCATGGACCCCGGCGGCGGCGCCGACGGGCTGTACATCACGGGGACGACGCCCGAGGTGCGCGCGAAGGGGATCACGACGCCGTATCGCGTGCTCTCGGTCGTGCAGAAGATCTGCGGAAAGCCCGTCAACCTCCCGCCCGCGCCCACCGGCACGTCCCCGGGGCCGGTCGTCTGGAAGGAGGGGGGCGTGCGGATGGAGGCGCGCTACGACGCGGGCAAGCTCGTCGAGCTCCGGGTCGCGGGTGCCATGGCGTCGAACCCCAAGGAGAAGCTCCCGGGGCGCAAGAACCTCCCGCTCAAGCCGCCCCCCCAGAAGGTGCGCGTCCTCGCGTATCCCGGTGGGGACATCGCCATCGACGGGATCCTGGCGGGGCGCGACGTCGTCGAGCTCAAGCTCGCGCCCGGCGACCACGAGCTCGTCGTGACGAACCCCTTCACGGGAGAGCACCGGGAGACGTTCACGGTCGCCGACACCGAGAAGGAGGTCAAGGCGGTGTGGTGACGACCGATGTGTGAGCTGCTCGGGATGGAGTGCAACGTCCCGACGGACATCGTCTTCTCGTTCTCGGGCCTCGCGCTCCGCGGGGGCGCGCGCGGCCCACACGGCGACGGGTGGGGCCTCGCGCTGTACGACGGCAAGGCGGTCCGCACGTTCCTCGAGCCGGAGGCGGCTCACAACTCGCGCCTCGCCCGCTTCGTGCGGGAGAACCCGATCAAGACGCTCCTCGCGGTCGCGCACGTGCGCAAGAAGACCCGCGGGCGGACGAGCCTGGCAAACACGCACCCGTTCGTCCGCGAGCTGTGGGGCCGCTCGTTCGTGTTCGCCCACAACGGCACGGTGCGAGGCGTCCGCCGCCACGCGCTCGGCCGCTTCGTCCCCATCGGCGACACCGACAGCGAGTACGCCTTCTGCGTCCTGCTCGGCCGCCTCGAGGAGACGCTCGACGTGTTTCCCAGGGATCGCGCGAGCAAGGAGAAGCTCTGGCGCGCCGTGGCCCGCGCCGGCGAGGACATCGGCAAGCAGGGGACGTTCAACTTCCTCCTCGGGGACGGGACACACCTCTACGCGAGGTGCGCGACACGCCTCCACCACATCATCCGCAAGGCCCCGTTCCGGGCGGCGACGCTGGCCGACGAGGACCTCGTGGTGGACTTCTCCGAGGTCACGACGCCGAAGGACCGCGTGGTCATCGTCGCCACCCTCCCCCTCACCCGCGACGAGGTCTGGGTCGAGGGGACGCCGGGAAAGATGTGGGTGTTCGACGAGGGATCCCTGAGGGCGACGCTCTGAAGAGCTGTCCAAAATTGCGCGCGCCCTCTCCCGTTGACGTTGACGTGAGCGTTGACGTTGACGTTGACGTTGACGTTGACGGCGACGGCGACGGCGACGGCGACGATTCCTGGCTAGGCCACGGGCCGCTCTCGGCGAGATTTTGCGAGGAAACGCCTTCGAAGCGCACATCCAGCTCGCCAGTCCGTCGCCGTCGCCGTCAACGTCAACGCTCACGTCGACGTCAACGTCAACGAAGGGCAGCCCCGGGCAATTGTTGGACAGCTCTTGAGACGTCTGAATTTGGGGCCAACCCGGCTGCGGAGTCGACTAGTATCCGACCGTGCGCATCAGCAAGCGTCCCACGCTGCCCACCGCATCGACGATCATTCATCG
>SXNL01000056.1 GCA_005777185.1 Myxococcales bacterium | reverse complement strand
GATCGTGCGCCAGATGCTCCGGCGCGTGCGGATCAAGGACGTGGGCGACACGAACTTCCTCCTCGACGAGCAGGTCGAGAAGCACATCTTCGAAGCGGAGAACCAGCGGGTCATCGAGAAGGGCGGCAAGCCCGGCATCGCGGAGTCGCTCTTGCTCGGAATCACGAAGGCGAGCCTCTCGACGGAGTCGTTCATCAGCGCGTCCAGCTTCCAGGAGACGACCCAGGTGCTCACCGAGGCGGCCCTCTGCGGGAAGACGGACAAGCTCCGTGGCCTGAAGGAGAACGTGATCATGGGGAGGCTCATCCCCGCGGGCACGGGCATCGCGGCGTACAAGGGGCTCAACGTGATCGTGAAGGAGCCGGACGGCGAGCACTACGAGCGCCGGCCGGAGCTTCCGCGGGCGCCGGAGCCGCTCGTGGCGGTGAACGAGGAGTAGCGCGCGTCGGGTTACCTCGGCTGCAGCGCCAGCAGGCGGGAGCCGTTGGCGACGTGGACACGACCGCGACAGATCGCGGCCGCCGTGGGCCCGACCGTGTCCTTTCCCGTGGGGATGCGCGCCACCGGCCCGCACTCGGCCCCCGGGCACGCGTCCGCGAAGACGAGCACCTGGGGCATCGCGTCGACGCCCATCACGCCGACGAAGAGGGCGTGGTTCACGAGCGCGGGTGCGCCGGTGATCTTGCCGAGCGAAGGCGACTTCCAGGCGAGGTCGCCGGTCCTCGCGTCGAGGGCGAACACCTCGCCACGCGAGGTCGTCCCGTGGACGAGCGCGCCGTCCGTCGCGAGGTTCGTGACGGTGCCGGGGGCAGGCGCGACCCAGGCGCGGTTTCCCGACGCGTCGTACGCGCTCACGCGGGGCTCTCCGCCCTTCGTGCCCGCCACGAACACGCGATCGTTGCTCGCGGTGGGGCCGACGTCGCCCCCGCCCTCGATCCTGCGCGACCAGGCTGGCGCGCACGCGGCCTCGTCGCAGCCGCGCGCGGGGTACGCGCGTAGGCCTCCGTCCTCGGTGACCGCGTAGACGTGATCGTGGGCGATCGCCGGCGCGGATCGCACGGGGCTGGCCGTCGGGCCGGCCCACCGGGGGAGGCAGTCGGGCGCCCCGCAGCCGCCCGCCGCGTACGCGTACGTGTACCCCGAGCTCGATCCGACGTACACGACGTCGTCGGACACGACCGGCGCCGTGAGGGTGCCCGTGTGCTGGGCCGTCCACGCGATCGTCAGCGCCGTCGCGTCGACGGCCACGAGCCGCTTGTCGCGCGTGCTCACGAACACGTGTCCGGCCGCGTACGCGGGCGCGCCGGCCGGGCCAGAGCCGAGCTCGACGGTGGCCTTCGGCGTTCCGAGGCTCGCGTCGACGACCGCCAGCGCCCCCGCGCTCGTCGTCGCGAACACGTACCTGCCCGCGAGGATCGGCGCCGAGAGCGTCGATTTCTCGACCCGGACCCACGCGGGCGCGAGCGAGGCCGCCGCCTTCGTCCCGATCTTCCCCTCGTTCGGGTTCAGGAAGGCGCGGCCCGGCCCGAACCCCACCTGCGGCCAGCTCCGCAGCGGATCGTACGAGAACGCAGGCGTCCCCCCGGCCCCCTGCGCCGGCTCCTCCGCCGTCCCCCCGCACGCGACGAGCAGGACGAGGAGCATGGCCAACGCCGACCCGCGGGGCTTCATCCTTGAATGTAACGGCCTGAGCGCCTGCTGCTGAAGCCAGAAAAGGAAGCGGCGGGCCGCCCGAGGCGTAGACTGGAGGCCAGCCATGGATCGCCTGTTCGCGCGGCTCGAGCACCCCGTGACGGTCCCGCAGGGTGAGGCCTTCGTGTGCGCGCCCATCGTCGACGCGGAGCGCGCGAAGGAGCACATCCGCCACGCGGTGACGGGGGGAGTCCTCAAGCCCGTCGACATCGACCAGGCGGCGATCGACGAGCCGCGCCTCTTGTGGGTGCCGTTCTACCGCGTCGACGTCTCCGTCGACGGCTTCCATTTCGGCCTGCCCTTCACGGCGGTCGGGCGCGGCGGAGGCCTGCAGGTCCCCATCCCGACCGGCGGCGCCCGGCACAAGGACGCGGTGCTCATGATCTGCGCGCGCCGCGCGTTTCCCTTCGAGGTGAAGCTCCCCTCCTTCCTCGGCGGCACCCTCGACGGCGTCGCGTCGCTCGAGATCAACATGGGCGAGCTGGCGTCGAACGAGAGCTCCTCGATCACGGAGCTCGCCGGTGAGGTGCTCGACGCCGATCTCACCCGCGAGGACGCCGCGGCCGAGGCGTCGCGGCTCGTGCTGCGCGCCGTCCTCCCGGGGAGCGCGCTCTACGCGAAGTACGATCCGGTGATCCGCTCGAACCTGTTCTGCCGCTATCCCGTGTACTTTGCACGTTACCGCTACCAGGGCGAAGCGCGCGGCGACACGGGCGAGTTCTTCGTCGCGATCTCGGCGCGCACGGGCAAGCCGATCAGCGCGAAGCACCCCTCGCCGGTCCGGGCCGCGGCGCAGCGTTTTCGCAAGCTGATCACGTTCGGACGCGGGTGAGGTATACTCAGGTCGTGCGACCCACAAAGCTCCATGTGCTCTTTGGTGTGTCCGTCGTCCTCGCCGGCGCGTGCGCGATCGAGCGCATCGGCTCGGGCCCCCCGTTCTCCGGCGCGGTCGACGGGGGCGGGGACGTCGTGACCGTGATCCCCGACACGGGGACGAAGGACACGTTCGTGCCGCCGACCGACTCCGGGCAGGACGTGGTCACCATCGTCGACGCCGGTCCGGACGGCATCGCGGTTCCGCCGGGCTTCCCGTTCGGTGTGGTGCTGGCCGACGCGAGCAGCGCGGTCAACCTGTCGGGCCTCACGGAGATCAACACCGACACGCTCACGACGACCCCGGCGTCCACCGCGAGCTTCACGCGCGTCGCGCCCGCGGCCGTCACCGGCGCCTCGTCGCTCCAGCTCGCGGTGCTCATCGTGAACAACCTCAACGTCGACACGCCGCTCCGCATCTCCGGCACCTACCCCCTCGTCATCGTCGCGGCGGGCAACGTCACCGTCTCCGCGGCGATCAACGCGGCCGCCACCGATCTCGCCCCCGGCCCTGGCGGCGGATGGAACAAGGGCGGATTCCCCGCGATCGGCGTCGACGGTGGCGGGATCCGCGACGGCGTCGGGAGCATCGGGACGGGGGCGGAGCCGAAGGGTGGCGGTGGCGGTGCCGGGCACTTCAGCGCGGGCGCGAAGGGCGGCAGCAACGGGGGCAACGGAGGCAGCGCGTACACGGGCATCTCCAACATCCTCTTCAAGGGTGGTTCGCCCGGCGGAAACGGGACGTTTCAGGACGTCGTGGGCCTGTGCGGATATGGCGGGAGCGGCGGCGGCGCCGTGCAGATCTCGGTCTACGGCAAGCTCACCCTCGAGGCCGGCGGCGCGATCGGTGTCGGCGGCGGCGGTGGCCAAGGCGGGTGTGGCGACAACTCCGGAGCCGGCGGCGGCTCGGGCGGTGTCATCGTCCTCGAGTCGCTCGGCCCGCTCGGCGTCGAGGGCTCGCTCGCCGCGAACGGCGGCGGCGGTGGCGGTGGGAGCACCCTCTCCACGGCCGGCAACGCGGGCGCAGCGGGCGCTCTCGGCAC
Source organism: Myxococcales bacterium (assembly GCA_005777185.1). Taxonomy (GTDB): domain Bacteria; phylum Myxococcota_A; class Polyangia; order Polyangiales; family Polyangiaceae; genus SXNL01. The sequence goes on along the minus strand of SXNL01000056.1, from coordinate 23,497 downwards.
CACGCCGGCCGCCGGTGGCATCGGGACACCGCCCGATCCGATGGACGCTGGCACCGCAACGGGCGACGCCAACGCGCCCTCGGGCGCAGGCGGGACGGGGGGCGCCGGCGCCGTGAATCCCACGGTGGGCGTCAGCTCCGGAAGCCGCGGCGGCGGCGGCGGCGGCGCGTACGGGCAGATCTTCTTCCGCTACCGGCCTGGGTCGCTCACGGTGAAGGGGACCGCGGTCCTGTCGCCCGGCAACAAGGACTTCACGCTCTGACCGATCCGTCACGTCCAAAACGCGGACGGCGCGCTCGTTTTCACGGTATACTGCGCGTGTGCGTCCGAAGAAGCTCCACCTCGCCCTCGGTGTGTGCGTCCTGGTCGGTGTTGCCTGCAGCCTCGATCGCCTGGGGACCGGGCTCCCGACGGGCTCCCTCGACGGCGGAGGCGGCACGGCGGACGGTGTCGCACCCATCCCGGACACGGGGCCGCGGCCCGACGTCGTCGTGGTGACGGACGCGGGCCAGGACGCCGTGGTGGAGGACGTCGTCGTGCCGGACGCGGGGATGGATGTGACGACGGGGGATCCGTTCCCCTACAACGTCGTGGTCGACGCGAGCACGGTCGGCGACCTCGGAGACCCCACGACCCTCGACACCGACGGTCTGACGATCAACGGCGCCGCTCCTCCCGCCGGGGTCGTCTTCACGCGGGTCGCCGCGAGCCCGTTCCCGTACGCGGTGCTCGTCGTCGGCGGGATGACCGTGAGCACCGGTCTCACGATCACGGGCACGCACGCGCTCGTCGTCGTCGCGAGGAGCGACGTCACGATCTCTGCGCCGATCCAGGCGGCGGCCACCGCCACCGGCCCGGGCCCCGGCGGCGGGTGGAACACGGTCGTGTTCCCGACTGTCGGACCCGACGGCGGCACCAACGGAGGTCCGACGAACGGCCGCGGCAATCCCGGCGCGACCTCCGGAGGGAACCGCGGAGGGGGAGGGGGAGCCGGGCATGGGACGGCGGGCTCGAAGGGTGGAAACACCACCTTCGGAGCGGGGGGTCTCGCGTACACGGGGCCCGCGCCGCTGCTGGGCGGATCGCACGGCGGCGCGGGGACGGGGCCGAACCTGACGATTGGTTGCGGGCACGGCGGGAGCGGCGGAGGTGCCGTGCAGATCTCGTCCTACGGGAAGATCACGATCACGAGCGGGGGCGTCATCGACGTCGGGGGCGCGGCCGGGCAGGGCGGCTGTGACAACAACTCCGGCCCCGGCGGGGGATCCGGCGGGACGATCCTCCTCGAAGCCCAGCAGGGGCTCTTCGTCCAGGGCGTGCTGGCGGCCAACGGTGGCGGGGGAGGCGGCGGAGGGCAGGGCGGCGGGATATACGGCACGATCGGGGAGAACGGCGGGCAGACCACGACACCCGCGCTCGGCGGCGCGCCCGGCGGTTCCGCCGGCGCGGGCGGCAACGGTGGGGCCGGCGCCACGGGCCCTGGGCTCCCGGGCGACGGAGGCACGCGGGGTGGCGGGGGTGGCGGCGCGTACGGGCAGGTCCTCTTCCGGTACAGGGCGGTCCTCGACGGCGGGCTCGTGATCGCGCCCGGCGCGATCGTCACGCCGGGCGCGACCATCCTCCCGAACGTGAAATAGCGAGCATCACCCGGCACGCGTCCTCGAACAGGATCTGCGACGCGGCGGCGGGCACGGTCGCCCGGAGTCTCGAAGCATCCAGCGAGACGTCGCGCACGCGGCGCTCACCGGGCAGCGACAGGCGTGAAACATGTAAAATGCAACTTTCATCCGCCCCGGCGAGCCGGGCCAGACGCACGCCCATCTCGCTCCGGCTCATCCGCTCGGGACCGCCGAGGTGGAGGACTCCGGTCGCGTCCGTCCTCGCCACGGCGACGAGCGATCGGGCGGCGCAGTCGAGCGCGAGCGGCGTGCGCCACTCGTCGTCGAACAGCGAGATCGACCCGGCTCCTCGGAGCGTCTCGAGCTGCGTGTCGAAGAAGCCCTTCCTGCCCCCGAGGGCGGGTCCGAAGAGGAGGGCCAGGCGCACCACGAGCGCGCTGCCCATGGAGAGCGCCAGGACCTCGCCCTCTCGCTTCGTCCGGCCGTAGACGGACGCGGGCGCCGCGCCCTTCTCCTCGTCGTAAGGGGCGTCCTCGCCATCGAAGACGAGGTCCGTCGACACCATCACGAGGCGCGCGCCGGCGCCCTCCACGATCCTGGCCAGCGTCCCCACGGCGGTCGCGTTCACCGCGCGCGCCCGGGCCGGATCACGCGCGCAGTCCGACATGGCGCTCACGGCCGCGAGGTGCAGCACCACGTCCGGGCTCGCGGCGTCGAACGCCATCTGGACGGCCTCCGCGCTCGTGAGATCCACGGCCACGCAGCCGGGCTCGGCGCGCGAGAGGCACCAGGCGACGAGCGGCTCTCCCGCGCGCTCGATCTCGCGACACACCCACCGCCCGAGGAGCCCGCTCGCACCCGTCACCAGGAAGCGCACGCGACGAGCGTACCCGATTCCGCTGCCAGGGTCCGTGCCCTCGTGCGAAGATGCCGCCGATGCACCCCGCTCTCGCGGCGCTCCTCGGCGTGATCGAAGGCCTCACCGAGTACCTGCCGGTGTCGTCGACGGGTCACCTGGTGCTGACGGAGCACGCGTTCGAGATCATGCTGCGGAGCGGCGCGCTGCGCGGCCCGAACCCGCTCGCGGGCGAGGGCGCCAAGGCCTTCGACATCGTGATCCAGTTCGGCGCCATCCTCGCCGTGCTCGTCCATTACCGCGCCCTCCTGTGGGCGCGCCTCGTCGGACTCCTTCGCGCAGAGGGCAAGAGCATGTCGCTCCTGGTCGCGCTCGTGATCGGCTTCCTGCCCACCGCGATCACCGGCGTCCTGCTACGCAAGATCATCAAGCAGCACCTCTTCCATCCCGTCCCCATCGCCGTCGCCCTCGTCGTGGGCGGCGTGGTCATGATCGCGGTGGAGCGCTACCGCCGATCGCGCGCCATCACCGGCATGACGGGTCTGGAGCACGTCACGCCGAAGCGCGCCCTCCTGATAGGCCTCGGCCAGTGCGTCGCGATGATCCCGGGATCGTCGCGATCGATGTGCACCATCGTGGCCGGGCAGGCCGCCGGCCTCTCCACGGCGACCGCCGCCGAGTTCTCGTTCCTGCTCGGCCTACCGACGCTCGGCGCCGCGACGGTGTACGAGGCCTACAGGTCGCACGACACGCTCCTCGCGCAGGTCGGCGGCGCCAGCATGGCGACCGGGCTCGTGGTCTCCTTCGGGGTGGCCTGGGCGGTCGTCGCGCTGTTCATCCGCTACCTCCAGCGGCGCGGCCTCGAGCCGTTCGGCTACTACCGGATCCTGCTCGGGGCCGTCGTTTTGCTCACCCTCCACGCTTGAACACGGTAGAATCGCGGCGCCATGACGATCCGACTCCTGACCCTGGTCCTGCCCCTCCTGCTCGGCGCGTGCGCCGCGACCATGGCGCCGCCCGCGGAGCGGCTCGCGACGGCCGAGGCCGCCGCCCGCGGCGCCAAGGAGCTCGGGGCCGAGAAGGACCCCAAGGCCGCCCTCCACCTGAAGCTCGCTCAGGAGCAGATCGATCAGGCCAGGACGCTCATGAAGGAAGAGCAGAACGTGCGGGCCGACCATGTCCTGCAGCGCGCCCACGCGGACGCGGAGCTGTCCCTGGCTCTCGCCAAGGAGGCGACGGTGAACGATGAGACGGCGAAGGCCAAGGAGAAGCTCAAGGCCGTGAAGGGAGGCAAGTGATGAGAACCCTCGACGCCATCCTGGGCCTCGCCCCCGCGCTCGTCCTCCCCCTGGTCGTCACCGGGTGCGCGGCCTCCCCCCCCCCAAGGAGCTCATCGACGCGCGCGCCGCCTACGCCGCCGCGCAGCAAGGCCCCGCGCAGAAGGAGAAGCCCGCCGAGGTGCACGTCGCGCGGCAGTCCCTCGAACAGGCCGAGACCGCCTTCAAGGACGATCCCGACGCACCGCGCACGAAGGACCTCGCGTACATCGCCGTCCGCAAGGCGCAGCTCGCCGAGGCCATCGCTCGGGCGTCGCTGACACAGAAGGAGCGCGACGCCGCGCTCGCCGAGATCCTCTCGCTCGAGTCCGACGCGGCGAAGCGCGCGCAGGCCGAGCTTGCGAGCACGAAGTCGGCGCTCGAGAAGAGCAAGGACCAGCTCGAGCACGAGAAGGAGGCCCTCGCCCGCGAGAAGGCCCTCCGCGAGGCGGCCGAGAAGAAGGCCGCCGCCCTCATGGCCGATCTGAACCGCATCGCGGCGGTGAAGCAGGAGCCGCGCGGAACCGTCATCACCCTCGCGGGCGGCGTGCTCTTCAGGACGGGCGAGTCGACGCTCCTTCCCGCCGCGATGGTCCAGCTCAACCAGGTCGCGGACGCCATCCTCAAGGGCAACCCAGACTCGAACATCACGGTCGAGGGCCACACCGACACGCAGGGGTCGTTGAAGGACAACGAGGTCCTGTCCCAGAAGCGCGCCGACGCTGTGCGCGAGCACCTCGTCGCACACGGCATCGCGAAGGATCGCATCAAGGCGGTCGGTCGCGGGCCCAGCGTGCCCGTCGCGTCCAACGACAACTCCGAGGGCCGCGCGAACAACCGACGCGTCGAGCTCATCGTCGAACCCCCGAAGAAGTGAGAGAGCTCGTTCTGGCCACTCGCAAGGCCCTCGGGAAGGTCATCCGGGGCAAGGCGGAGGTCATCGACGACGTGCTCCTGGGCGTGTTCGGGGGCGGCCACGTCCTGCTCGAGGACGTGCCCGGCGTGGGCAAGACGACGCTCGCGAAGGCGATCGCGCGGGTGTTCGGTGTCGGGTTCGCGCGCGTGCAGTTCACGCCGGACCTCTTGCCCGCCGACATCACGGGGTCCCTCGTATTGAACCCCGAGAAGGGCTCGTTCGTCTTCCAGAAGGGCCCCGTGTTCACCAACGTGCTCCTCGCCGACGAGATCAACCGCGCGTCGCCGCGAACGCAGTCGGCGCTGCTCGAGGCCATGAACGAGGCGCAGGTCACCGTCGACGGCGTCACGCACGTGCTCGCGCCGCCGTTCTTCGTCCTCGCGACGCAGAACCCCGCGGACTTCCAGGGCACGTACCCCTTGCCCGAGGCGCAGCTCGACCGGTTCCTCCTCCGCATCTCGATCGGGTACCCGAGCCCCGACGACGAACTCGAGATCCTCTTCGCGCGCCAGACCCAAGATCCCCTCGGGGACGTCGAGGTCGTGTGCAGCATGGAGGACCTCGTCACCATCCAGGCGGCCGTGCGCAGGGTCGAGATGAAGCCCCTCGTCGGTCGATACTTGCTGTCGATCGTCCAGGAGACGCGCAACCACGGCGATCTCGAGCTCGGTGTCAGCCCGCGAGGTGCGCTCGCGCTGTTCCGCACGGCGCAGGCGCGCGCGTTCATGGACGATCGGGACTACGTGAGCCCGAAGGACGTCCAGGTGGTGGCCGTCCCCACGCTGGCCCACCGCATCCAGCTCAAGCAGCAGGCACGCTTCGGCGGGACGAGCGCGGCCCAGATCGTCCGCCGCGTCCTCGAGGCCGTCCCCGTGCCGCCGTGAAGCTGCGCGACCTCCGCGACATCGACTGGGCGCGCCTCAACCACATCCTCTTGCCGACCCCGCGCCGGGGGAGCACCGAGCTCGCGCCGAAGAACAGGCGCGCGGCCCGCGTGTTCTTCCTGCTCTTCGACATCTACCGCTCGTTCACGCCGCTCGGACAGTTCGTGTTCGTGGCCGTGCTGGTCGCCGCCGTGTTCTCGCTCGACATCGCGCACTCGCGCGCGTACGTGATCTTCTCCGCGCTCGCGGGCGCCCTGTACGCGTCTCTCGCCGTGTCACGCCGCTTCCGGATCCCCGGCCTCGAGGTGAAGGTCGCGAGCCCCGCGCGCATCCACGTCGGCGACGAAATGACGTTCGACGTGTCGTGCCGCCTCGCCCCGGACGCGCGCGCACCGCGGGGTCCCGTGCGCGTGACGGGGCCGTTCCTCCCGTACTTCGGCAAGTGGACCGCCCCCCCGACCTACCTCGACGGCATCCCGGCTGGCGAGGCGCGCACGTTGACGGCGAAGGCGAGGTTCACGCGACGCGGGGACTTCGTCATCGGGCGCTTCGGGGCGAGCGCCCTCGTACCCTTCGGTCTCGCGTCGGGGCCGTTCGTCGACAGCGAGCGCGTGCGCGTGCGCATCGTGCCGCGGCCGGCGAACGTGGCGCAGCTCACGCTGCCGCTCTCGACGCGCCACCAGCCCGGCGGCGTCGCGCTCGCGTCGCGCACCGGTGAGTCGATGGACCTGCTCGGGGTCCGCCCGTACCGATCCGGGGATCGCGTGCGCGATCTCCACGCGCGCACGTGGGCGCGGACGCGCATCCCGGCGGTGCGCGAGTACCAGGAGGAGTACTTCACGCGGCTCGGCGTCGTCGTGGACTGTCACTTCCACGGAGGCTCGCGTCGGGCGAAGTTCGCGTCGGAGCGGCGGTTCGAGGGGGCCCTGTCGCTCGCGGCCGGCGTGGTGGCCCACATGACGCGCGGCGAGGCGCTGATCGACCTCCTCGTGGTGGGGGGCCAGCTGCACCGCCTCACCCTCGGCCGGAGCCTCGGCTTCCTGGATCAGGCGCTCGATCTGCTCGCGGGCGCCGAATACGATGCGGTCCCGGATCGGGCGAAGGTGGAGCGCGAGCTTTTCGCGCACGTCGCGAGGCTCTCCGCGGTGGTCGTCGTGACGGACGAAGCAGGCGACCGATCGGAGCGGCTCGCCACGACGATCGAGCGACGCGGCACCCGCGTGGTGCGCCTCGTGATCGACGGCGTCCGTCCGACGTCGCGTGGCGTGGTCAACGTCCCGCTCTCCGCGATCGAGGGAAGGGAGGCGCTGTCCCTGTGATCGAGCGGGTCCGCAGGGCTGTCCCCTTCCTCATCGCGGTCGGCGCGACCCTCGCGGCCGTCGGGTTCGAGCCGATCCTCATCGGCCTGGGCGTCGGCGGGATCGTCTCCGTCTTCTTGCCGTGGCGCGTCCCCTCGTCGCGGCTCGGCGAGCTGGTCACGTTCGCGCTGGCGATCGCGATCGGACGCGGCGTCGCGCAGACGGAGCCGTGGGACGACGTCCTGGGGAGCTTCTTCATCCTGGCGGTCCTCGGGTCCGTCCTCGTTCGTCTCTTCCTCGTGAGGCCCATGCTCGGGCGGCGTCTCGACGTCGGGCTGATGCTGGCGTTGTTCGTCCCGCTCTCCTACCTGCTGTCGCGGCGGATGTGCGCGGCCTTCACGGTGCCCTTCGTGGTGTCGGCGTTCCTGACGCGCGATCGCCACGAGCCGCCGTCGGCCCTCGGGCGCTCTCCGGGCGGCACCCTCCTCGTCCTCGGCGCGACCGTGGGGATCGCCGCCCTGGGCACCGCGGGGATCCCGGCGCTCGATCGTCTCACCAACCGCAGGATCGCTACGATGATCGGGATGCGGAGCGCGAGGGTCGGCTTCACGGGGCGCCTCGCGCTGGGCGAGTCCACGCAGATCCTGCGATCGGAGGATCTCGTCATGCGGATCCACCCCGGCCGCTCCGGTTCGCGTCCCGACTACCTCCGCGGCAGGGCGTTCGACGCCTTCGACGGCGTGCGTTGGTTCACGTCGCGCGACCGTCATTTCGAGCGTCGCAAGGCGAGCTCTCGTGCCCCGGATCCGGCCGCGGTCCGCGTCGAGGCTGTGGCGAACGCGCCGGCGCTCTTCGCGCCGGACCTCCACACGGTCGATACGCGCGCGGGGGCGGTGCTCGACATCGACGCGTTCGGCGTCGTGCGCGCCGCCGTGCGCGAGCAGACGAACGCGTGGTCCCTGACGCCCGACGAGGCCGCGGTCCCCGCCAACCCGGGGCCCGCCGATCTGCAGATACCCGCGAAGATCGAGGCGCGGATCAAGGCCCTCGCCGCCGAGTGGACGGCGTCGGCGACCACCGACCGCGAGCGCCTCGAGACGATCGAGCGGCGGCTCCGCGCGTACCGCTACACGCTCGACCGCTCGCAGCGCACGACGCCCCCTGACCCGTCGCCGATCCTCGACTTCCTGTTCGTGCACCAGGAGGGCCACTGCGAGTACATCGCCACCGCGATGGCGCTCCTCGCGCGGGCCGTGGGGATCCCGGCGCGCGTCGTCACCGGCTACAGGGTCGTCGAGGAGAACACCCTCGGGGGCTACTGGGTCGTCCGCGAGAAGCATGCGCATGCGTGGGTGGAGGCGTGGAGCGGCGGCGCGTTCCACACGGTGGACGCCACGCCGAGCACCATGAACCTGGCCGAGCACGCCACGCCCACGGCGTCGGCCACCTATGACTGGGCGCGGACGTTGATCGCGCGCGCGCTCCGGGAGTTCGCGGACTCCCCGGACAAGGCGCTGGTCGCGTTCTCCGTGCTGCTCGGACTCTTCGTGGGAGGACGAGGCCTCCGCGGCTGGCTCCAGGGTCGCCGCGCCCGTGCGCAGCGCGGTCGTGGTCTGCGTCCACCCAGCTTCTTCCTGGTGCTCGACGCCGCGCTCGCCCACGCCAAGGTGCCACGCGGCCGCGCCGAGACGCTCGAGGACTGGGCCGATCGGCTGGAGAGGGCGGGCGATCTCGGCGACGCGGCCTCCGCGATCCGGTCGTACGCCCGCCACCGGTACGGGAGCGCGCCCGAGGGCGATCTGCCGCGCGTGTGCGCCGCCGTCGCGGACCGCCTCGCGTCCGTCCACGGGCGGCCCTCGCTCGTGCCACGGTGAGGGGCCTCAGCCCGGCCTGTCCCCGCCGGCGCGGAGCGCGAGGATCTCCTGGCACGCCGCGTCGACGCGCGTGGCGAACACCTCCCACATGAAAGGTGCAAGATACACGTTGAGCCCGGGGATCCAGCCCACGATCACCGCGGCGAGGCCAAGGCGTCGGGGGATGGGCGCGCGGAAGGGGGTCTCGGCGCGGATGTGCTCGAAGCCGTCGACGATTCCGGCGACCAGGCCGAGCTTCCAGAACCACGCCACGCCCGGGACGAGGCTGAAGCCCACCAGCATGAACGTGCCGACGCGATCGACCGGGCCCACCTTCCTGAGCGCGACCGGGACGTTGTGCCACGTGCGTTCGAGCCACACGAGCTCGCACACGGCCGCGCACATGCGCAGGAGCAGCGCGCCGAGCAGGAACGAGAGCGCGAGCACGAGCCAGATCGTCAGCTCGTCGTTCTCCATGTTCCGCAGGGCGCGCCGCGCGGTCGCCCCGCACACGAACGAGAACGCGACCGCGGTCGCCGAGAGCGCCAGCGCGGCCCGGCGCGCGCTCCGGGCCGGTGGCCGGACCTCGTGGGCGACGGCGGGGTCCGCCTTCGGACCGAGGAGGACCGACTCGAGCCCTTTTTCGATGTCGGCGTCCATCGTCATCGAACACCGATTGTCGGCGGCCCTTCGTGGGTTGTCCACTCCATCGGAGTGGTGTTATCAGGGCGCATGCTGGCTCCTCGCACCGCGCTCACTCTCTGCGTCCTCGTCGCGCCGTCGTTCGTGCTCACCGCCGCTTGTGGCGGGGGTGGTGGTGGCACCCCACCCGCGACCGGCCAGATCAAGCTCGCCGAGAAGACCTTCGCCGGCCAGAACAAGTGCAACCCGAAGAACGCGGACCGCCCCTTCATCATCGAGTGGGACGCCACCGATCAGTCGACCTTCCAGTCCATCACCGCGAGCGACGTCGTGCTCGTCAAGTACGTCGGCTGCGACATGAAGGTCCTCGACGGCTGCCGCGACGACTCGGCGAAGGGATCGATCGGCTCGTACAAACCGGTCGAGCTCACGAGCGGGGGCGTCGAGGTGATCGACATCCACGACGAGGGCGAGCTGTACTCCAAGCTCCCTCTCGGCGTCGCCACGCTCGCGGGCCGCGTCGAGAGCGGCGAGAAGTTCCACATGGAGTACTACGTGAGCGGGACGCGCACCGCGACGCGGGACAGGGTCTTCAAGAGCGATCTCAGGAAGCCCGCGTGCGCCGAGGCCACGCACTTCGTCTACGCCTACAACGTGGGCGCCTTCGGCCTGGCGGCGACGTCGTCGTTGAAGGCAAAGGTCGGCGGCTCCTACTTCGGGTTCGGCGCGGGCGGCAACAAGACGAGCGGCTCGGCCGCGGAGAAGAAGGGCGGCGATCTGTCGGCCTGCAAGGGGGATGCGTCGAAGGAGACCGAGGCGTGCAAGGTGCCGATCCGCCTCACCCTTCGCCCGATCTCCGACGGCGCGAACCCCGACATCGGCGCCGCGAAGGCGCCCGAGACCGACGCGTCGCTCAACCTCGCGGGGCAGGTGAAGGCACAGACGGACGCCCAGAAGCGCGCCGCCTCGCTGTTCGACGCGGCCAACGTCAAGAAGCAGTCGAAGGACGGCAAGGCCTGCCTCGCCGACCTCGACCAGCACGACGCGCTGGACCCACGCCCCGAGGTGACGTCGACCAACCCGGCGAGCGGGAAGATCGCGGGGACGCGGGCCGAGTGCCTCATGCTCGCCGGCCAGTGCGACATGGGCAAGGCGCTGTTCCGCAAGGCGCTCGCCGCCACCAAGAGCGGCGAGATGGGCCCCGAGCGGATCGACACCGTCGTCGACGCGGAGGCGGCGCAGTACTGCACGGGCAGCGCGGCCCCGGAGCGCGATCAGTACCTGCGCGCGATCGCGACGCTGAATGCTGGAGGCCTCGGCGTGCAGACGAAGTCGCTCGCCGACTGTCAGTCCGCGTTCGACACCTTCATGAAGCTCCGCTCCTCCGTGAAGCCGAAGGACGCGAGCGACAACCAGGTGCCGGCGAAGCCCCTCGACGCTGTGGGCATGCCGGGCCCCAACTGCTTCGCCAAGGCGGGCGATTGCGCCGCCGCGTTCAAGGCCTACAAGGCCCTGAACGACGCCAAGGGCCCGGACGACGGCTGGAGAGCCAAGGACGACAAGCAGCTCCGCACGGCGTTCGAGGGGATCGTCCCGACCTGCAAGGGCAAGTAGCCCCTTCGCAGAGCTCGCCGGGTGAAGATCGGACGCGACCCCCGCGTACGCGTCGCGCGCGTACGCGGGCACCCCGTGAGGTCAGCTCGGACCGCGGCTCTCGGCGCCGGCGTTGCTCTTGGCGGCGCTGCCACCTTGCAGGGTCGTCATCAGCTCCTGGAGGAGATCCCTGGCCTCGGGCTTGGTCTTCATGTGGGTGATCAGCACGCCGGTGACCTCGCGGAATGCGCGCTCGTACTGGATGCCCTCGCGCGTGCGAACGGCGACCTTCTCGCGGCCGCTCGCGAGATCCTCCTCGAGCGCCTCCGCGTAGCGCGCCAGCTGCGCGCGGAGCTCGTCGATCTGGCGGCGCAGATCGCGGCCCTGGGACTCCTTGTGGTGTGCCTTGGCCTCGCGCTCCGCGACCTGATCGCGGCGCGCCTCGACGAGGGCGAGGGCGGCGCCCGACCGCTCGAAGACCACCCGGAGCTGGCTCAGGTTTCCGCCCTGCTGGCTGGCGTGATCGGCCTGCCCACGGGCGGCGACCGCGGCACGCTCGGCCTGGGCGAGCTGCTCCTTCACGCGGGACGCCTCGGTCTGCTCGGCGGCAGCGTCGCGGAGAGCGCGCGACTCCTCGTGCGCAAGCTCCTCGACCTTGCGGCCGATCTCCGCGCGGAGGGCGCGCCCGCGGCGCTCGAGCGACTCGAGCTTGCGCGTGTGGCTCGACACCTCCCCTTCGAGCCGCGCGGCGCGCGACGCGAGATCCCACGCCTGCTGGAGGGCCGCGGTCACGTCCGGCGGCGTGTTGGCCCCGGGGTAGACGCGGCTGACCATGCGGGAGAAGATCGCGGCGCGGTTCGCCCACTCGACGACCTCCGGGGTCTGCGGGGCCGGCGGCGGAGGGGGCGCGGGCGCGGCCTCTCCGCCAGCGCCGGAACCGACCTCCCAGGCGTTGCTGGGAAGCGATCGCTGGAGGGCCTTGAGCTCCTCGTGGAGGTGGTGCGCGTCCTGGTAGCGCTTGCGCCGCTCCTTCTCGAGGAGCTTGAGCACGATCTGCTCGGCCTGCGGAAGAACGTCGGCCTTGATGCCCGTCGGCCGCGGTGCGGGCGCGGAGCGCTGCATCTCGAGGAGCGTCTCGCGGTCGTTCGAGCGGAAGGGGAGCTGGCCGGTGAGCATCTCGAAGAAGAGGACCCCGAGCGCGTAGAGATCGCTCGGCGGGCCCGCCTCCTCGCCGCGTGCCTGCTCGGGCGACATGTACTCCGGCGTGCCGAACACCGCGCCCTTCGGCGCGAGGCGCGGGTCCATCGCGAGGTGCGCGAGCCCGAAGTCGAGGATCTTGACGAAGTCCTTCCGGCCGCCGCGCAGCGTCAGCAGGATGTTGTCGCTCTTGAGATCGCGGTGGATAACGCCGAGATCGTGCGCGCGCGCGAGGGCGGCGCACATCTGCTCGAGGATGTCCGTGCTGCGCGCGAGCTGCATCGGCCCGAGCGCGAGCTCGCTCGAGAGCGAGGTCCCGACGAGGTACTCCATGACGAGGTAGAGCTCGCCCTCCTCCGTCTCGCCGATGTCGTGGATGTCGATGATGTGCGCGTGATCGACCCGGTTGGCCGCACGCGCCTCGCGCAGCATCCACGCGCGGAGGTGCGTCTCCCCGCGCAGATCGGGCCGGATCAGCTTGAGCGCCACGACGCGATCGATCAGCACGTGGCGCGCGCGGTACACGACGCCCATACCCCCCTCGCCTGCGCGCGCCTCGAGCCGGTAGCGGCCGGCGACGACGCGGCCGAGCATCGGATCCTGGGACTTGCCGCGCGTCGACGGAGGCGTCATGCGCACCCCGAGGTCGGACTTCCCACCCCGTGGAATGTCTCTTCTAGCACCGCTCGGCTCCGCGCTCGCCCAAGGTTTCATGTCCGTGGCCCAGGAACGGCCACGGCAACGATCAGGGTAAGATCAAAACAGCCTCGTCACCACATGCATCTGGAGAGGGACGCGCACTCGTGTCGGGGGACGTTCGAGGGGGCCTCCGCGTCGACCCGGGGAGTCGCGCCCCTAGAACGCCACATGTACGAGCGGGAGGCGAACCTCGGAAGCCTGGGCCATGCCGTACTGCTTGCGCTCCTGGGCGCTGAACACCGGCCGGACGTCGGGGACGGGCAGCTGCAGCCGGAGCTCGCGACTGCCGTAGTCGATCATCGACGTCGTGGGCGCGCGGACGGGCGCCTTCGCGCCGCCGCCTCCACCCGCCGGAGGCGTGGCCGCGGGAGCGGGCTCGCCACCGATGACCGCGGCGCCGTCCGGCTTCCCCGGGTTCGGGGGCGGGCCGTCGATCGGCCTGTCCTCCTGGGCGTTCTCGGTCGGCCGGTGGCGGGTCGCGTTCAGCGTCAGGACGACCCCCGGGATGATGAGGGCGAGGCCGCCCGCCAGGATGTAGATGGGGATGCGCCCGTCCGACACCGATCGCTCGATGAAGTAGCCTCCGACACCTCCGGCCACCGCGCCGCCCGCGGCGCCGCCGATGTACGCGCCGGTCGACGTCACGCCGATGGCCGACTCCGTGATGACGACGATCTCGGCGCCCAGGAGCGCGCCGCCCACGATCCCCTTCCCCGTCGCAGACACCTCCTCCGCCTGCGCCCGAGGCGCGTACGCACCGAGCGCTACGAGAGTCAAACCTGCGAGGACCGTCGATCTGGCGAGCTTCATCCGTTCGTCTCCGCGTGTAATGTCGGAAGATTCAGTTGTTTGAAGTTACCACGCCGTTCAGCGGCGCGTCACGCGACAAAATCATTTGTAATCCAGCAGGTTTCTGTGTGGTCTTCGGCCTCCTGCCGTGCTTCCGCCCCGCGTCCTCGTCCTCCCCGCGCTCGCCGCGGCGTCGCTGGCGTCCTCGCTCCTCGCGCTCGCCGCGCTCACGGGGGCCGCCGTCCGGGTGCTCCCGTGGCTGCTCGAGCCCACCGTCCCCCTGGCCACGGCGGCGCCCTTCGCGCGCAGCCTCGCGGCGATCGCGGCCGAGGCGGCGATCCTGACGGGGTTTCCCATGGGGGTCGCCCATGCGTTCCATCGCTTCACGGAGCGAGAGGAGACCCGCGCTCTCATGTTGCTCGGCACCCGGCCGGCCGCGATCGTGGCGAGGGTGTTACCCGTCGCCCTGGGCTTCTCGGCGATCGTCGCCGTGGCCTCCCTCGTCGCCGGCGACGACGCGCGCGAGCCCGGTCGGGTCCTCGACGAGCTGGTCCACCGCGGGCGGGCCGCATGCCTCCGCCCCGACCGCCCCACGGTGTCCACGATCCCGTTCGCGGACGCCGCGTGGCTGTGTGAGCCCCGGCGACCGCCACGCTTCGCGGTACGCGGGCCGGGGTCGCTGTCGGGGGTCCTCGTCACCGCGAGTGGCGCCCATTTCTCGGGCGATCTTCGCCGGATGAGGCTGGTCGACGCGCGACTGCTCCTGGGCCCCGCAGACGTTCGCGTGGGCGAGCTCTCGCTCCACGGCCTCCCCCCGTGGGCCAGCGCGTCGGTCCTGCCGGCCTGGCTCCGCGCGATTGCCATGGGCAGCGCGGGCCTCGCGGGCGCTTGCGTCGCGGCGTGGGGGGTGATCCGGCTGCGCACGTCGCGACCCTCCACCCGTACGGTCGCGGTGCTGCTCGGTGCGTCGGGTCCCGTCGCCGCGCTCGCGTTGCTGCGGCTCCTCGAACGCACGGCACCGGAGGTCGCCCACGCCGGGGATCTGGCGTCTTTTCTGCTGATTCCGGTGGTCGCCGGCCTCGCGCCGTGGATCTTGCTGCGCGTCTTCTGGATCTTGCCGAAGCTGAAGCGTGCTGCTACTCCCACGGGTTAGGACGCGAGCTCGCCTCGCGAGAAGAACATGGGAAGCATCGGAGCCCCGGAGATCCTGGTCGTTGCGCTGATCGCGCTCCTCCTGTTCGGCGCGGGCCGCATCGCGGACATCGGCAAGGGCCTCGGGCAAGGCATCAAGAACTTCAAGCAGGGCATCAAGGAGGCCGACGAAGACGAGGCCGACGAGGCCGACAAGAAGTCCGCCAAGAAGAAGTCCTCCAAGGAGGACGACGACGAGAAGCCCGCCGTCAAGAAGCGCGTTGCCAAGGACGACGAGGGGGAGGACGACGACGAGGAGCCCGAGGTCAAGGTGACCAAGAAAGGCGCAACCTAGAGGGAGCTCCCCCAAGAGCCGAGGGCCCTCTCGAGCTCCCCATCTGATAGACTCGCGCGGTGCCGATGAAGCTTGCAGCGCGTCTCCACGCCGTTCAGCCGAGCGTGACCCTCGCGATGAGCGCGAGGGCGGCCGAGCTCCGACAGTCCGGCACCGACGTCTTCGCGTTCGGTGTGGGAGAGCCCGACTTCGAGCCTCCCGACGCCGTGCTCGACGCGGCACGGGAGGCCATCGGCAAGGGCGTCTCGAAGTACACGGCCGTCACCGGGATCGCGCCGCTGAAGGCCGCGATCTGCGATCACGCGCGGCGGAAGAAGGGCTTCTCCCCCGTCCCCGAGCAGGTCACCGTGACCGTCGGCGCCAAGCACGCGCTGTTCAACCTCGCGATCGCCCTGTTCGAGCCGGGCGACGAGGTCCTGATCCCCAGCCCCTTCTGGGTCAGCTACCCCGAGCAGGTCCGGATGATGGGCGCCGAGCCCGTCATCGTGCCCACCCGCGAGGAGGACGGGTGGCGCATGTCCGGGGCCGCCCTCGCGGCCGCCGTCACACCGCGCACCAAGGCGCTCATCCTGTGCACTCCCTCCAACCCCACCGGGGCGGCGTACACGCCCGCGGAGCTCCGCGCGTTGCTCGAGGTGGTGCGCGCCGGCGACTACTGGCTCATCGCCGACGAGATCTACGCGGAGCTCTCCTACGACGGAGCCTCCATCCGGTCGGTCGCCGAGCTCGCGCCCGATCTCCTCGATCGCACGGTCATCGTCGACGGAGGCTCGACGACCTACGCGATGACCGGCTGGCGCATCGGGTGGGCGATCTCCCCGCGCCCGCTCGCGAAGGCACTCGACACGGTGCAGGGCCAGAGCACGACGAACCCCAGCGCGATCGCGCAGCACGCGGCTCTCGCCGCGCTCACCGGCCCGCAGGAGGCGATCTCCCGCATGCGCGACGCCTTCCAGGCGCGCCGCGACGTCATGGTCGCCGAGCTCAATGCGGTCCCCGGCGTGCGCTGTCGCGTCCCGGAAGGGGCGTTCTACGCGTTCGCCGACTGTCGCGGGCTCTACGGACTCCCCTGGGGCGAGAAGCGGATCGCGAGCGACGAGGATGTGGCCTTCTTCCTCCTCGAGAAGGCCCACGTCGCGGCCGTCCCGGGCGGCGCGTTCGGTGCGCCCGGGTACGTGCGGTTCAGTTACGCCACGAGCGAGGAGCGGATCCGCGCCGGCGTCGCGTCGATGCGCCAGGCGGTCGCCGCGGCCAGGGGGTGACGGTCACGGCCTCACGTGGCGCAGCACCGCCGCCCGCACCTCCTGTCGGTACGGGCACTGGTGCGCGAGCCGCGCGAGATCCGCGGGCTTCATCGCGCCGAGCACGCGATCGAGGTGCGACCCGCCGCACCGCGGGTTCGACAGGAGCGCGCGCTGCACCTCGGTGGAGGCCAGCCACCCCGCGTTCGACACGATGGTGTTGACGAGCGGCCGCGGCAGGGTGCCGTTGCGCGCGATCTTCGCGACCTCGACCACCGTGAGGCCCGGGTTCTGGAGCAGCCCTTCCCACACCGCGCCCCCGTACGCACGCTCGAGCGCGACGCGCTCCGGCATGGTCCCTCGCCGCGCCACGTCGTCGCGTTCGCGCGCGGTCAGGCCGCGCACGCGCTCGTGGACGTTCGGCGTGCTCTTCTGTTCGTTCTCCCACTCGCCCTCGTCGTGCGTCACGCTCGCCTCGGCGCTGGCTTCCGCAGCGGGCGGCTCCGCAGCGGGCGGCTCCGTGGCGGCCTGCTCCGTGGCGGCCGCGGGCGCGTCTGCCGTCGACGGACCCCCATCGTCCGCCACGAACGCCGCGAGCTCAGCCTTCTTCGCGGCGTCCATCCTCGCGAGCGACAGGCCCACGCCGTTCGGAGCGAGCCACACGACCTCCGCCCCGAGGACGAACGACAGCCCGCTCACGGGATGGATCACGGCGAGCTCGCACGTCTCGCGCTCCCCCAACCCTGTCGCCCCCACGACGAACGCGCGCGACACCGACAGGCTCTTCGCGTGATCGTCGCGCATCGCGGCCACGTCCGCGTACCGCAGCTCCACGGTCTTCATGCGGACAGGATACAGCGGACGGGCGGAGGGCGGATCGAGCGACGACGCGGTCACATCGAGTCCGCCAGCATCGCCGCTCGCAGGTGGTTCTGCGCCCGCTGCGCCAGCCCCCCCTCCGGATGCTCGCGGAGCCACGTCTGGAAGTGCTGGCCCGACATCGCGAAGCTCTTGGTGCGGTAGGTCGCGACGCCCAGCGCGAACTCCGCCGGATAGGTCGGGTCGATCTCCCCCAGCCTGCGCACCTTCTCGAGGCGCCACTTCTCGCGCGACATGGAGACCTCGGCCTCGACCGCGGCGCAGGCCTCCGGCGTCGTCGCGGCGCGGCGGCGCTCCTCGAAGTAGCGGGTCGTCGCCTCGGGCACGTGCGGGTGCTGGAGGTAAAGAGTGTATAGTGCACGCATCTCGTCGAGCGACAGCGCCATCTCGCGCGCCTCGTCGACGCCCGCCGTCCCGTTCCACATGAGCTTGTACGCCACGCGGCGCTGCTCGCCGTCGAGCAGCACGCGCGACCCCTCGATCCAGCCGATGCCGCGCAGCCGCTCGACGAACCCGCCCGCGAGCGCCACGAGCTCGGGCGAGGACTGTCCGGTGCGCTCGAAGGCGGCCACCTCCTCGACGAAGCGCGCCACCTGGATGGCGCGGAGGCGCTTGAGGGCGGGGGGCCCGTACTTCTCGAAGACCTCGCGCGTCGCGGCCAGGACGGCCTCGCGCTTGACCGAGACGAGCTGTTCGTCCGTCTCCGTCGTCTGCGCGATCAGGAACTCGCGCATGCGCGTCCCGAGGAGGCGCGTCTCCGGCTCGACTCCGGTCGCGTGCGCCGCCTTCGCCACCGCGGCGTCCTCCGCGAGCGTGGCGTCGAGCGAGCGCGCGTCGATCCGGGGCAGCGGGACGTCACGCGGCGCGACCGCTCGCGGGAACGCCACGAGGCCGACGGAGACGAGGCTGCCGATCGGGATCAGCGCGAGGAGCCGGCTCCCGCGCACCAGGCCCGCGAGGCCGGACGCCACCCTACTTCTTCACGAGGTCGAACGTGCCGTCGATGTTCGGCTTGCCGCCATCGGGGCCCGCCGTCTGCTTGTACTTCAGGTTCGACCCGGTGATGCAGTGCTCGTAGACCTCCCCGTTGGAGACCCTGATGCTGTTGCCCGCGACCGTGTAGCCGCTCGACAGGGAGTCCGTGTTGGTGACGGAGATCTTGCACGCACAGGTCGCCGCGCCCGTGCACGTCGCCGTCGCGCCCGGCACGAAGGACCCGATGCCCAGCGGCACCGCCGCGCAGCCAAAGCCGCCCGCGCACGACGCCGCGAACTCGACGTCGGCGACGAAGCCCACGGTCGCGTTGCGCGTCAGGGTGCCCGCGGTGGCCGTGCCGGTGAACATGACGGAGCCCTTGATGGTCCCCTGGAGGTTCTTCTCCACGAGGCTCGCGCACTGGGCCTTGAAGGCGGCGAGCGGATCCTCGAGGCACCCGCCCGTGAACTCCCAGGTCCCCTGCGGGTTCCCGCCGCAGGCCGCGAACGGCGGGCAGCTGTGGAACTTGAGCGCGGCGCCGGTGAGCACGGAGCCCGAGTCCGCCGGGCCGGTGTCCGACGTGCTGCCGCTGTCGGCCGGCTTGTTTCCCGAGTCGGCGGTCGAGGAGGTCCCGCTGTCGGTCGTCGAGGTGCTGCCGCCGTCGGCGCCGCCGCCGTCTCCGCCGGTGGAGGGTCCGACGTCGCTCGTTCCTCCGCTGCACCCGTAGGCCAGCGCGAGGCTGAGCGCGACCGACCCGAGGACGACAAGCTTCTTCATGGAGACCTCCCTAAAGGAAGCACCCAGTCTAGCACATGCTCTCCGCCGCGGGGAGCCGGGGCCGTCTTGGCGCGGTCCGGGGCTCGCAAGCCGCCTCTCGGGGCCCCGGCCCTCCGGGGCGGCCTATCTCGAGGACGCCTCGACGACCAGGCTCACGAGCCGGGTCTCGGTCGCGTCGGCGCCGAAGTCGCTCGCATAGATCGTCCTCGCGGCGCACTCCTGGGTGTCCGGATCGAGGGGGGGGGCGAACGTCGCGGTCCGCACCTTGCCGTCCGGGCCGACCGTCATCGACAGCGTGGTGGACACGGTGATCTTCACGTTCGCCGCGTGCATGCGCGCGAGCGCGCAGGTCTTCACCGCCTGCACGATGGACGTCCGCGGATCGACGACCGGCTTCGCGTCCTCCTGCACGGTCGTCGGCGTGGGGGCGGTGGGGGTCGTCGGGTGGCCGGGGATTTCCTTGGGGCTTTGCGGGGTGGGCGGCGGGTCGGTGGGCTCCGGATCCACCTTCCACGCGACGGACGGGCTTCGGCCCTCCGTCGTCGCGACCTTCAGCGTCGCTGCCTTTCGCACGTCCTTTGCGTCGTGGGATACGGTGATCGTGTCGAGCCGCGCCGCGTCGAACTCGACATGCGCCGGGGCGGTCACGAGTGTGCCGTAGGTGGATCCCGATCGCGGGGGCCGCCCGATCGACACCACGCCCTCGGTCAGGTCGACGGTCACGAGCGAGCCTGCGCGCATGACACGGAGGTGCGTCCCGTGCACCGCCACGCGCGCGCGAGTGACCACGCCGCTCGGGCTCCGGACCGGGATGTCGACCGCGAACGCCTCGCCGTTCTTCACGGGAGCGACGTCGGCCTCGATGGCCCCGCTCTCGAGCGTCACCACGATCGGGCCGTCCATCGCGATCTTGCTGTCCTCGTCGACGCCGAACGTCACCTTCGCGGCCGGGGAGCTCGAGAGCGCCTCCCCCCCCCCTCGAACCTGGTGAACGCGCTCGAAGATGGCGGACGCGCCCTTCACCTCGACGACGTCGCCTCGGCCGAGCTCCTTGCCCACTTCGATCGCATGACCGCCCACGGTGACGACCGCCCCGGCCACGGGGCTCGTGCCGTCCCGCCCGACGGTCCCCAGGAACGTTCCGGTCGGCAGCTCCCTCACGGCGGCGCCAGCGCGTGGCCCCTCGTCGCGCTCGCCGCTGGCGCGGCCGCCGCTCCACGGACCCAGGAGCAACGCCACGCCGGCCGCGAGCGACAGGCCGACCGCCGCTGCGACCCAGGCCCTCGACGACGTCCCACGGGTGGCGAGCTCCTGCTCCGTCGAACCTGGCGAGGCCGCGTCGATGCGCTCGAAGAGCTTGGCCTCCACGCGGTCCCAGTTCGGCTCCGGCGGGGTCACCTGCCTGGCCTGGACGATGAGGCTGTCGAGGTCGGTCTTCTTCATTCGGCCTCTCTCCGCGAGACAGGCTCCGCCCCGAGCGCGGGCTCGACGGGCTCGACGGAACGCGCCGCGTCGCGTCGCCCGCGCGCCACACGTCGCTCCCGACTCACGTCGACGAGCGCGGGCTCCTCGTGCATCATGGCCTCGAGCTCCCGCCGCGCGTAAAAGAGGCGCGTGCGCACCGTCAGAACGGGCGCACCCACGATCGTCGAGATCTCCTGCGGCGACATGCCCTCGAGCTCGTGAAGCACGAACACGACGCGCTTCTTCTCCGCGAGGCGCTCCACGAGCCGTGAGAAGGCGCGCATGCGCTCGCGCCGCTCGGCCTCGTCGTCGGGCAGCTCCGCGTCGTTGTCGCCCGTGAGGTCGGGCGGCGCCTCCTCCGCGTAGACGGGCCGGCTTCGCTCCGCGCGGCGGTGCATGAGCACGACGTTGACGGTGACCCGGTGCAGCCACGTGGTGAACTTCGCCTGGCCCCGGAAGTCCCTCAGGCTGCGGAAGACCTGGAAGAACACCTCCTGCACAACGTCGTCGAGGTCGCTCCGCGGGCCGAGCATCCGGAAGCACACCCGGAGCACCTCGCCGCGGCGCATCACGAAGATCTCGCGAAACGCCTCGCGATCGCCAGCCACCGCGCGCGAGAGGAGCTTCTCCTCCTCCGTCATGGCCGCCCGGAGTCGGATCTGGCTGGGACGATGGGTGCGATCGGGGGGCTCGTCGCCCACGTGGCGCTCCAGGACCGACGGCCCCACGGCGAGCGGTGCCACGATCCGCAGGAGAGCCCTCGCCGGAGGAGGCGGGGAGCCATCGAGCCAGGGCGACCTCCGGGTGGCGACGGCGGTGGGCACGAATGGGTTTGTTGCCATGCGGCGCGCGCCCATTCAGCCGAAGTCAGCAGGAGGTCAGGAGCGTGCCCGCTGTCTCCCCGCAAAATCGAGGGCATCTGCGAGAACGACCGCGAGGACCACACCGAGGACGAAGATGGCCATCCCGCGAAGATGCACGAGCCTCCGCGCCTGGCCCAATTTCTGGCCAACACCAGCCTCCCCCGGCGCCGCCTGGCCCCCCTCAGAAGAGGGCCTTGAGGGCGACCTTCTCCTGCTTCTTCTGCTCGAGCAGGTGGTTCACGGCGCGAAGGATCCGCTGCTTGGTGGGCCCGCTCACCGCGGTGCCCGTGAGGGCCGCGGCGAGGGCGCGCGGGGTCACGGGTCGACCCGATCGCGGCTTGCCGGTGGGCTTGGCATCGCCCTCCTTGGGCTCGCCCTTCTTGGCCTGGCGCTTGGCCAGCTTCAGGCGCCGGTCCTCCGGCGTGAGGGTCTCGAGGGCGTGGGAGGCGGCGAGGAGCCGATCGTGGTTGAGCTTCTTGTCGGCGAGAAACGCGGCGAGCTTCGTGTCGGACATCGTGGGACCTTGGCGTCGAGGGTAGGGGAGGCGAGTCCAATACGCCACGGATCGGCTCGAAGGCAAGCGATTTGGCCGCCCGATCAACCACCATCACGCACGTCGGCGATCTTGGCGTCCGAGAGGGCCGAGCCGCCCTCCCCCCCGTCGGCGCCTGCGCCGCCCTCCGGCACCCCACCGTCCGCCTCCGGGCATGCCGCGACCACCAGGGACCACTTCTTGTCGCAGGTCGCGAGCGTGTACTTCTGGCCCGGGCCACACCCGATGGTCCCGTACGCGCAGCGGCGGCTCTTCGGCCAGCACGTCGGGCAGGCGTGCCCCTCGACGGGTATCGCCGTCGGACAGACGAACCCGAGGACGCGCGGCACTTCCCTCCACGACCCGGCGTTGCAGAGGAGGAAGCTCGGGGCGCACTCCCCGGGGAGGCACGTGGTCCCCTCCGCGGGGCACCCCTCCCCCACGACGATGTCCGGCGGGCAGAGGGGCCCAGCCTCGACCGTGGGCGCCGACACGCCCCCGTCGGTGAGGCTCGGCGCCGAGACGTCGTCGCACGCGGTGACCATCCCGAGCGCGATTGCGGAGGCGCAGGCGGCGCGCTTCGTCCAGGCGAGCATCGTCTCGCCATCGTAGCATCGCTCCACTATATACGGAGCCCGGGCCTCGCCTCGAAGGAGCACCACGTCATGTCGACCATCCCCCCCATTCACATCGTCTCGGCTGTCCGTACCCCGATCGGCGCGTTCCAGGGCGTGCTGTCGTCGCTCAAGGCGCCCCAGCTCGGCGCCATCGCGATCAAGGCTGCGCTCTCGCGGGCCAGGGTCGGTGCAGACGTGGTCAGCGAGGTGTTCATGGGCAACGTGCTCTCCGCCGGGATCGGTCAGGCGCCGGCACGGCAGGCCATGATCTTCGCGGGGATCCCGAGCTCGGTGCCGGCGACGACCGTGGGAAAGGTGTGCGGCTCCGGCCTGCAGGCGGTGATCCTCGGCGCCCGCGCGATCGCCGTGGGGGACGCCGACGTCGTCGTCGCGGGTGGGATGGAGTCGATGTCCAACGTCCCGTATTACCTCGACAAAGCCCGCTCCGGATACCGCATGGGACACGGCCAGATCACCGACGGGATGATCTTCGACGGCCTCTGGGATCCGTACAAGGACGTCCACATGGGCAACTGCGGCGACATGTGCGCCGCGAAGCACGAGATCACGCGGGAGGCGCAGGACGAGTTCGCGCGCGAGTCCTTCCGCCGCGCGCTCGCCGCGCAGAAGGAGGGCCTCTTCGATGCCGAGATCGAGCCCGTCAGCGTCCCCCAGAAGAAGGGCGACCCCACGATCGTGAAGGTCGACGAGGGCCCCCCGAAGGGTGACCCCTCGAAGTTCGCGTCGCTGCGGCCCGCGTTCGCGAAGGACGGGACCATCACCGCTGCCAACGCGTCGTCGATCAACGACGGGGCGAGCGCGCTCGTGCTGGCCTCCGAGGCGGCCGTGAAGAAGCACGGGCTCGACAGCCTCGCGACCATCCGCGGATGGGCCGGCGCCGCGCAGGAGCCCGAGTGGTTCACGACGGCCCCCGCGAAGGCGATGGACGCGGCGAGCGCGAAGCTCGGCGTGAAGCTCGACGATGTCGACCTGTTCGAGAT